>CAJMLQ010000019.1 GCA_905214265.1 uncultured bacterium | reverse complement strand
CATACCGGAGGCTCTCTGCGAATAGACTGTAGCAGAAGGAGGTGCCGCCGTGGAAGCGAAGATCTGTGATTTGCAGCGCAAGGAAATTGTCAACATCAAGGACGGCACCAAACTGGGATTTGTGGATGATGTGACCATCGACACGGAACGGGCTCAGGTAAAAGGGCTGGTCGTTTATGGAAAGCTGCGGCTGTTCGGCTTGCTGGGGCGGCAGCCGGATGTGAACATCCCTTGGGAGAGTATCGACGTCATCGGGGAGGACACCATCCTGGTCACAGTAGAAGACGTGCCAAAAGAGACCGTCCGCCGGAGCAGGTGGACGGAGCTGTGGAGCTGACGCGAACCCCCTTCCGGAACGGTTGGATTCCGGAAGGGGGTTCGCTGCGTCGGTGTGGATTTTCAGGCTTTTGGGAAGACGGAAAGGGTGCGGAGACGGGGAGAGGGGCTGTGCTCCCGGGAATTGACCTGCCAGACGGCAGAGAGGATCTCCTTCCGGCGGGCGGCGGCTTCCTCCGAGGGCAGGTCCAGAAGGATCTCTTCCACGTCGTGGGGGCTCTGGCGGAATTTGCCCAGGACCACGCCGCGGAAATCGCCGTCGATCAGCAGGTATTGGAGGGGTTCCCATTCCCCAGCGGGAAAACGTTCCTTCAGCGAGGCCTCCTCGGCCCGGACTAGAGGGTCGTTGCGGTGGAGGCAGAAGATGGAGGGATCCGGCGGGGCGGCGCAGTTTAGAAGCGTCCGGTCTTCGGGGCGGAGGAAGCCGGTGCGGCCGTCTAACTCGAGGGGCTCCAGTTTTCCCTGGGCGCAGAGGGAAGAAAGTGCGGCAGACACCGCCTTCAGGGGCAGACGGTAGAAGGATTTCGCGGCGGCGGGCTCCACAAAGACAAAGGCTTCGGCGAACCGCAGGAGGACCGTTTGAAGGGCCTCCTCAAAGGAAAGAGCGGACGCCGGGACCTCCGGGAATTCCTCCTCCAGCAGATACCAGCCCCGCTCCCAGCTCCCGTCTGCCTGGTCCTCGAAAACCAGAAACGCCTCCTGGAGCTTGTGGAGGGCAGGGGTGATCTCCTTGGCGGGAAGGCCGGTCAGCTCCCGCATGACGCCGATGCTCATGGGCCCCTCCCGGCGGAGCAGGTCTAGGAGCATCCGCTGGGTTTCGGAGGATTTGGGCGCTTTGCGGCAGAGGGCGGCGAACAACGGCAGCTCCGTTGCTTCGACATAGGCCAAGGTCCCGCCCAAAAAACGACCCTTGACGATCTCCCGTCGGCTCCGGCGGCGGTCGTTGTAGGCCCCGTCGTCAAAATTCGCCCGGAAGGAGAGGCGGGGCGGATCGCCGGGGCAGCACCAGTA
The DNA here is from genome assembly GCA_905214265.1 of uncultured bacterium. GTDB lineage: Bacteria > Bacillota > Clostridia > Oscillospirales > Ruminococcaceae > Merdivicinus. The sequence continues at coordinate 32,238 of CAJMLQ010000019.1, read as the reverse complement.
GACTGTCGGGACGGGGGAGAGAAGCCGGAAGAGGGGATCATACCCAGTTTCCGGCGCGGGGCGCGTCAAGTGTTGGCGCTCCATCCGCAGGGCGAGGGCGGCTTGCAGGGTTGGCATGGGATCCGCTCCTTTCGATGCGTTACCGGTTGTTCAGTTCCGCACAGTTCAAAATGTTGCGGCAGCAGAAGCCGATGACCGCCGCGACCAGAAGGTTCCAGAAAACCGTGACGCCGAAGCCCGCAGCGGCGGCCAGCTCCCCGATGGGGAGAATCGTCCCCAGGACGATGCCAAGGACTACGCCGGGAATGGCCAGAAGCAGCATGGTCAGCATGTAGAGTCCCATGATCAGGATTTTGTTGGTCAGGGAGCCAAAAATGCGCTCCGCTAGGATGTTGCCGGCCATGAAGAGGATGCCGAAGCCCATCCGGGCCAGGATAAGAGCGAGGGTGCCCACCACGCCGGCCTGGAGGATCAATCCGGCGGGCAGCATGACGATGACCGCATCCGCGGCGATCTTCAGCATGTTCTGCTTGCAGATACAGATCAGCTTTCGGAAGGGCGGCTGAGGGACCAGATAAACGTAGGGGAAGGTCAGCTCCTTTACCCAGCGGCCGGTCATGGAGGTGAATACCTGCAAATAAGTGGTAAAGATGAAGATGGGCAGGACGCCTTCACCCCGGAGAATATACGAGAAGAGGAGCGCCATGACCGCCATGATCACGGACATCATATCAAAAAGGAAGAAGCGGCTGCGGCGGTCCTCCAGCCGATGCTTCAGGAAAAAGGCGTCTTTTCCGGGACCCAATCCGGTTTTGCCGACCTTGACGTTCTGGGGGAGGGCTTCGGCAAGTTTCCCTTCCTTTTTCGCGGTGATGGCGCTGAAGGAAATCTCCGTGGCCTTGAGAACGTCCTCATAGAAGTCGGCGTTGACCCGGGTTTGGAGAATCAGCAGCGCGCCGACGTAAGCCACGGTCAGGCAGAACCCCAAGGCCAGGTCCACGACGCTGCCGCCCAAGGCGATTCCGGCGATGGAACGGAGCCAGCCCGCCACGGGGACGGCCATGGTCCAGGGGGAATTGCCAGAGGCCACGGCGGCTTCCAGAAAATTGCCGCCCGCGGTCAGGGCGGGGATCAGGATGCCGGCTGCGCAGAGCAGGATCACGGCATAGAGCATGCCCCGGACCAGCTTCTGGCGGCGTTCATCCCCGGCGGTGGCGGAGTAGACCACCATCGCCGTCAGCTGGCCGCAGAACATCGTCGCCGCATAGCCGACAAGGATTAGTATCAGTCCGGCCAGGGAGAGGTTATAGGTCATGTGGAGCCAGGAATACTGGAACAGCAGGAAAAATCCCACCAGCAGGGAGGTCCCCATCTGGCGGATCAGGCCGTAAAGGAGGATGCGTCGGGTGGAGATGGGACAGGAAAAGAGCAGGTTCACGTCCGCCATGGAATAGAAGCTGGCACCGGAGGAGAGGCCTTGGTGGGCAGTGAGAAAGAAGATGACGGCGTACAGCGCCAGCACGATAGCGGAAAGCTCGGCGGCGGGACGGAATACCCCGCTGGATTCTGCGGCCCCCATCTGGCCGGAAACGATCACCATGACCAGCATCGCCGCGAAGAAGATCCCGGCGATGATCTTGGAGGGGCGCTTGAAAAATTCCTTCAGCGAATTTTTTATGGTCGTGCAGAAGAGATAGACGATTCCTTTCATTGGACGGCTCCCTCGCCTTCGGTGATTTCGAAAAAGAGCTCTTCCAGGGATTTTTCCCCTTCGGCGCCGATGTGGTTGCGCTTGGTGGCCGCGAACTGGCCGAGAATCATGATGTGGGCGATGTCCCAATAGTCCTCCACGCTGTCCAGCATGTGGGTGCTGATGAGGATGGACGCGCCTTCCGCCTTCAACTCGGCAAAGACGGCCTTCAGCTCCTTGATGGCGTGGGGGTCCAGGCCCACCATGGGCTCGTCGAAAATCACCACTTTAGGGCGGGGAAGCAGGGCGCAGCAGATGCTGACCTTCTGCTGCATCCCTTTGGAAAGCTCCTTGCCCAGCTTGTCTTTTTTGTCGTCCAGCTCGAAGCGCTCCAGGAGCCGTGCAGCATAGTCCTGCCAGTTTTCCAGGCCGTAGGCACGGGCGATGAATTCCAGGTGTTCCCCGACGGTCAGAAGGTCGTAGATAGCGGGCATTTCAGGAATATAGCCCAGGAGGCGCTTGGCTTCCAGAGACTTGTTTTCGAAGCCGCAGATGGTGATCTTTCCGTCGAAGCGGAGGAGGCCGGCGATGCATTTGATGATGGTGGATTTTCCGGCACCGTTGGGGCCGAGAAGAACGGCGATCTGTCCATCTTCCACCGAGAAGCTGATGTCCTTGTTGGCGGTCACTTTTCCATAGCGCTTGGTGACATGGCTGACTTCAAACATAACGATCTCCCTTATCTTTTCGGATTTGGTTCCATCATAACGTGTTTCCTGCAGCGTGTCAAGAAATATTGCGTCAAGCGTCGGAAAAGTCTGTTAAAAACTGCAAAATTAAGGAAAAACCTCGCGGGATACTTGCGATTTTGGTCGTTTGAAGCTATAATGAAAACGGAACAATTTTATTGAGGAGGATTTTTTATGTGGCAGGAATTCAAGAAGTTCGCGTTTAAGGGAAACGTAATGGACATGGCGGTCGGCGTTATCATCGGCGGCGCGTTCGGTTCCATCGTCAACTCGTTGGTAAACGACATCATTATGCCGTTCTTCGGGTTCCTGACGGCCGGGATGGATTTCAAATCGTTGAAGTGGGTGCTCTCCCCGGCGGAACTGGCTGCGGACGGGACGGTAATCAAGGCAGAGGCAGCGATCCTGTACGGCAGCTTTATCCAGAATATTGTGAATTTCCTGATTATTGCATTTTCTATCTTTTTCATGATCCGGCTGGTGAGCAAGGCTTCTGCTGCGGCGGCGGAGCGCATGAAAAAGGACAAGGCTTCAGAAGCGCCAGCTCCAGAAGCGCCTAAGGCTCCGACAGAGGCGGAGCTTCTCGCCGAAATCCGCGACCTGCTGAAAGGCCGGGAAGAGTCGGATGCGGCAGAGGACACAGCGGAATCTTAAAAGAGAAACGGCGGCCGGAAGAACCGGCCGCCGTTTGCCAGACCGGCGCTAGATCGCCAGTCGTTCGGGATTTTTAGCGTTTTCTGTCAGGCGTGCGTACCGGATTTCCAGTGCGTCCGCCCGAAGATGACGCTCCCGCATACGATAGAGCAGTTTCCTTGCGGCATCGCCCTCCAGGGTGGAGAGCTTAGCCCGTAAACGCTGTTCTTGGGTCCTCTGCCGCTCGATTCTGTACGCGGTGAAGATACAGTTGATTCGATTTGCAAAATTTTCGAAGCAGTTCTTTCTTTCCTTCATGTTTGTCGTCCTCCTATACAAGTTGTCGCCCAGAAAGGTGCCCGGCCATAGGACAGGTCAGATAGCAGACCTGCGGGGCTGGGTTGGGGTTGATGCGTTACGAGTCATAGTATAGCAGGTTTTGGCGGAAAAACGTGTCGAAATCTGGAGGAATCCGGTTGGTTTTTGCGCAGAAGGCGATTTTTGTGGGAAATACCAAATATTTGCGCGGTATTGGTCATATTTTCGAGGCGTGTCAACAAAAACGTCAGACATGAGAATGAAGGATAAAGAGAGTGCGAGCGAGCAGACAAACGCCGGTAAGGAACGGTCCTTTGCACAACCGGTTTGTTTTCCGGATTGGGAGTTGCTATTTTCGGGTGGGATATGCTATAATAGCTTCAAAGCCTTTTCCGGGCAAAAAGCCGGGGCGTGCCGCCTTGAGCTTTCCGTTTCTCCGGGCGTTGGCGCGCGATCCGTTTTGAAACGCGGATAGCGGCGACAAAACCGTTTGCCGGAGTTCTGTGCGGTTACAGTCAAACGGGCTTTGTCGGGGGGAGAGAGCTTGTCCGTGTGCGGATCTGCGGAGAGCGTTTTTGTAATGAAATAGATATGAAGGAGGACTTTGGGAGATGCTGACGGATATCGAAATCGCCCAGCAGGCAAAGATGCTGCCAATTCGCGAGGTGGCGGCCTCTCTGGGAATTCCGGAGGATGACCTCGAATATTATGGAAAGTATAAGGCTAAGCTTTCAGACAGCCTGATGGACTCGGTAAAAGACCGGCCGGATGGCAAGCTGATACTGGTCACTGCCATCAACCCCACTCCGGCCGGCGAGGGCAAGACGACCACCTCGGTCGGGCTTGGCGAAGCGATGGCTAAAATCGGGAAGAAGGCAGTGGTCGCACTGCGGGAGCCGTCTCTTGGGCCGGTATTCGGCATCAAGGGCGGTGCGGCCGGCGGCGGATACGCGCAGGCTGTGCCCATGGAGGACATCAACCTTCATTTTACCGGGGATATGCATGCCATCACAGCGGCCAACAATCTGCTCTGCGCCATGGTGGACAATCATCTTCAGCAGGGAAATGCCCTGGGGATTGATCCCCGGCGGATCCTTTTCAAGCGTTGTCTGGACATGAACGACCGGGCTCTGCGCTTTGCCACCATCGGATTGGGCGGCAAGATCAACGGCGTTCCCCGGGAGGAGGGGTTCATCATCACGGTGGCCAGCGAGATCATGGCGATCCTCTGTCTGGCGAACGATCTGATGGACCTCAAGGAGCGGGTGGCCAACATTCTCGTGGGGTACACCTATGACAACCGACCGGTTTACGCCCGGGATCTGAAAGCCCAGGGGGCGATGGCGGTTCTTTTGAAGGATGCACTGAAGCCCAACCTGGTCCAGACTCTGGAAAACACCCCAGTGCTGATGCACGGCGGACCTTTTGCCAACATCGCCCACGGGTGCAACTCTGTCCGGGCCACCAAGCTGGCTCTGAAGCTGGCGGATTACACCATTACCGAGGCGGGGTTCGGCTCTGATCTTGGAGCAGAGAAGTTTTTTGACATCAAGTGCCGGAAGGCGGGGATCGCTCCCGACTGCGTGGTCGTGGTGGCCACGGTGCGGGCGCTGAAATATAACGGCGGCGTGGCTAAAGCGGATCTCAACGCGGAGAATGTTCCGGCGCTGCAGAAGGGCATCGTCAACCTGAAGGCCCATGTGGAGAATATGCGCAAATTCGGGGTGCCGGTGGTGGTAGCGATCAACCGATTCCCCAGTGACACGCAGGCGGAGCTCCAGGTCATTGATGATTGCTGCAGGGAGATGGAAGTGTCCTATGCGCTGTCCGAGGTCTTTGCTAGGGGCGGGGAAGGCGGCATTGCGCTGGCGGAGACCGTGGTGGATACCATTGCGCGCTGTCGTTCGGACTTTGCGCCGGTTTACGAGTTGGACCGCCCGCTGAAGGAAAAGATCGGGGTCATTGCAACGGAGATTTACGGCGCGAAGGACGTGGAGTATGCCCCCGGAGCAGAAAAAGCCATTGCAGAGATCGAGGCGCTGGGGCACGGCAACCTGCCGGTCTGCATGGCCAAGACCCAGTATTCGCTGTCCGATGATCCGACCCTGCTGGGGCGCCCGGAGGGCTTTACTCTCCATGTTTCAGAGGTGCGCCTGTCTGCCGGGGCCGGGTTTGTCGTGGCGCTGACTGGGAGCATCATGACCATGCCAGGGCTGCCCAAGTTCCCTTGTGCGGAACGGATCGACATTGACGAAAACGGCGTCATCACCGGGCTCTTTTGATGATACGGCCGCGGGCAGTGGAATCTGCTCGCGTGCTTTTCTTGTTTTGGAGGCGTTGCATGAAGGAAATTTGGCAGGCGGTGAAAATCTACTTCCGCAGGCTGGACAAGACGCTGCTGCTGCTTTCGGCGACAGCGGCGGCGTTCAGCCTTGTTCTGCTATACTCGGAAGCGCAGGCCGGTTTTCTGGAAACAAGCCGTTTGAAGATGCAGCTTTTGGCTGGGGGACTGGGCATTGCGGCAATGTTCGTGATGACCCTGATCAGCTATCGGTTTCTGGCGAAGCTCTGGTTTGTCCATCTTCCGGTAACGCTGGGGCTGGTGCTGCTGACGTTTACCAATCTTTCCATCGTCTATCAGCCGCCGGGATCAGATGACACCGCCTGGCTCCGGATGGGCAGCTTTTCGCTGCAGCCGTCGGAGCTTTTGAAAATTTCGTTCATTCTGACCTTTGCGTTCCATCTTTCAAAGGTCAAGGACCGGATGAACAAGCCGCTTCATGTGCTGCTTCTATGTCTCCACGGGGCGGCGCCCTGCCTGCTGATCTACAAGCAGGGGGATATGGGATCGGCGCTGGTTTTTTTCTTCATATTTCTGTGCATGATTTTTACGGCCGGTCTTCAGTGGCGTTACATTCTGGCGGGGCTGGGGGGGATGGCAGTGCTGGTGCCGGTGATCTGGTACAGCAATTCCTTTCCGGATTATCTCCGGAACCGGATCCTAGTGCTGCTGGACGTGGAGCATTCCACTTTGTCGGAGGCGTATCACCAGCAGGTGGGACGGCGGATCCTTGGGTCCGGGGAGGTATTCGGCAAGGGGCTTTTCTCCGATGATTTGAACTATGTTTACGCGATCCACAACGACTTTATCCTGGCCCATATCGGGCAGACACTGGGATTTGTAGGATGTACCTTTGTCGTATTGCTATTGACGGCGATTTGTGTTAAAATATTACTGACAGCGCGGATGAGCGCTGATCCGCTGGGTTGCTACATCTGCACCGGCGTGTTTGGAATGTTTTTTTTCCAGTCCCTGATCAACATCGGAATGGTGCTGGGGGTCGTGCCGGTTATCGGCATTACGCTGCCGTTTATCAGCTATGGCGGGACCTCGCTGCTGACCTCGTATATCGCTATGGGACTGGTCATGAGCGTCTATTCGTTTAACCGCAAGCGCCCGGGCTCCGGGTATTGATTCTGAAGGAAAGGAAGCGGGGAAAGCCCCGCTGGATTTAAAATATGCGTGTCATTACCGGTACCGCCCGCGGGCGGAAGCTGAAAACACTGGAGGGGCTGGATGTCCGGCCCACTACCGAAGTGGTGAAGGAAGCGGTCTTCAGCATCGTTCATTTTGTTGTGCCCTATGCCAATGTGCTGGATCTTTTTGCAGGTTCGGGGCAGATGGGGATCGAGGCGCTGAGCCGCGGCGCCGCAAAGGCCGTTTTTGTGGACAGTTCCCGCCGGTCCCAGGAGGTCATCAAGGAAAATCTCACGGCAGTGGGGTTGATGAAGCAGGCCCGGGTCATTGCAGACGACGCGGTTTCGTTCCTGAGCCATACAGCCGAAACCTATGATATTATTTTCCTCGACCCACCCTATGACCTGGGTTTTGCGCCCAAGATCCTCCCGCTGCTGGGCCGTTGTTTGGCGCCGGAGGGCATCGTCCTGTTTGAACATCGGAAGGGCGAGAATATGCCGGAAGCCGTTGGGGAGCTCCAGATGAAAAAGCAGTACACTTACGGAAAAACGGTTGTGACAACCTATGTGAAGGTTCCGGCGGAGCAGGACTGACTCCGCGGGATCAGAAAGGAAGCATTCCATGAAAATCGCCGTATGTCCGGGCAGCTTTGACCCGATCACCCTGGGACATCTGGACATCATTCGCCGTGCGGCCAAGCTCTTTGACAAGGTGATCGTACTGGTGTCCATCAATCCTGCCAAAACCAATTACGCCTTTACGACTGCTGAGCGGATGAATTTCATTGAAAAGGTGACGACCGACTTGGAAAACGTCTGCGTGGATTCTTCCGACGGGCTGCTGGCGGACTATCTGCGGGCCAAGGGTGCCTGCGCCATCGTTAAGGGGCTGCGGGCGGTGTCTGACTTCGAGTATGAGTTTCAGATGTCCTTGGCCAACAAGATGCTCAACCCCGAGGCGGAAACCGTCTTTTTTACCGCAGCGGCTGACAACATGTATCTCAGCTCCAGCATTGTGAAGCAGATCGCCAGCTTTGGCGGCGATATCAGCAATTTTGTTCCGGCGTGCATCCTGGAGGAGATTCAGGAGCGACTTTCCCGCAAGTAAATCCGCATCTTTGAAGGAGGAGTTCCCATGACCAACAATGAAAATATCGACAGCATCCTGATGATGATCGAGGATATGCTGGATGGAGCGTGGAGCATCCCGCTTTCCGGCGGAAAGGGCGCGGTAGACGTCGATCGTCTCCGGGAACTGATCGAAGATCTGAAAATGCACATTCCGGTGGAGGTCGCCAAGGCTAAGGAAATCGTCAACGACCGGAAGATCATTCTGGATGACGCCAAAAAAGAGGCGGAGATGGTGATCCGCGTCGCCGAGGAGCGGGCCAAGAAACTGGTGGACCACGACGAGGTGGTAAAGCAGGCTCAGGCCAAGGCAAACGAGATTCTCAGCACTTCCCAGCTCCAGGCACGGGAGCTGAAAAAGGCCACCAGCGATTATGTGGACAGCGTCCTCAAGTCCACGGAAGACCAGGTCGCCAAGTCCCTGGCGGAGCTGCGGGCCAAGCGCCAGGCCATTAAGGCGGCGAAGATCGGCTGAAAATGCCGCGTGAAAAAACCGCCCCGGCGGGCGGAGACGGTTTGCGCGTCTCCGCTGCTGGGACGGTTTTTATTGACATTTTGCCGGTCAGACCCGTTCCCAGATGGCGCGGGCGGTTCGCAGGCAGGTTTCGGTGGCGGCCTCGCAGGGCTCCATGCCCTCGAATTCGATAGAAATGTCGCCGTCGTAACCGGAATGCTTAATATCGCTAAGAATCTTCCAGATATCCAGATCACCCTGGCCCAGGATGGAGCCCCGGAGCATGGAGCCACCCACCGTTTCAAACCAGGAGCCGTTGTCGCAGTCGAACAGCCCGCCTACGCCGGCAAGGCGTGCTTTGTCCCGGATGTAAAAATCCTTCAGGTGAATCATATCCGCGTAGGGAAGGCACTTTTTGACTGCGGTTTCGCCACGCTCATCCATGCAGAGAAAATTGCCCACATCGACAGTCATCCGGACGTTGGGGCGGCCGGCGGCTTCGATGAGGGAGATGACCCGGTCGGAGCCGTTGACGAAAAAGCCGTGGTTTTCCAAGGTGGTGGTCATGCCGTAGGCCGCAGCGTAGTCGGCCAGCTCCTGGACGCCCTCCACCATCCAGGGAAACTCCCGGATGAAATTTTGAGGGGTGTTGGAGGACATGGGCCGCCGGAAGGAGGCCACGTCGTGGCGCATCTTGGTCAGGCCCAGCTTGTGGGCGATGTCGATATGTGCTTTGACCCGCTGAATCTCCGCGCGGCGCTCCTCTGGGTCGGGCTTCAAGAGGTCGGCATTGAGAGAGTAGGTAGAGATAGGGAGGCCGGCGGCGGCACAAGCCTCCCGGACCTGGCCGATGAGCTTCGGATTGGAGACAAAGTCCAGGTAAAAAGGGACAAATTCGATGTGCTGGCAGCCGTGGGCGGCGGCCCAGCCGATGACGTCGAAGATGGACATTCTGCCGTCCCGAAGGTTAGGGCAGAGGCAGTAGCTGCTGATACCAAGGCGCATGGGGATCGGTCCTTTCAAATGGGTTCTGCTCCAGCGGACAGGTGCATACGTTTGTATTTAGTGTAGCACATTTTCCGCGGACCGGCAAGGACGGGATTTTGATTTTTTTAAGCAAGGGGCTTTTTTCGCGGCAGGAAATCGTGTATAATGAATAATTAAGAATTCTGGGGCGGCTGGGCCGGTCCAGAAACAGAAGGCAGGGATCGACTATGGTATATCAAAATGTGTTGGAGGCAATGGGGAACACGCCTCTGATCCGGCTTAACCGGCTGGGTGTGCCCGGCGGGGCGGAGATTCTTGTGAAATATGAGGGGCTTAACGTGGGCGGGTCCATCAAGACCCGGACCGCCTACAATATGCTGCGGGAAGCGGAGGAGCAGGGACGCATCCATCCGGACACCATCATCGTGGAGCCGACCAGCGGCAACCAGGGGATCGGCCTGGCACTGATCGGGGCGGTACAGGGGTATCGCACCATCATCATCATGCCGGACTCCGTTAGCGAGGAGCGGCGAAAGCTGGTCCGCCATTACGGCGCGGAGGTCAAGCTGATCCACGACGCCGGAGACATCGGGGCCTGCATCGATGAGTGTCTGCAGACCGCTCTGCGGATGGCGGCGGAAGACAGCCGGGTCTATGTTCCGCAGCAGTTTGAGAATCCCGCCAACCCTATGGTCCACCGGCAGCAGACCGCCCGGGAGATTTTGGAGCAGGCAGAGCGGCCCATCGATGGGTTCTGTTCCGGCGTAGGCACCGGCGGGACCATTACCGGGATCGGCGAGGTGCTCCGGGCCGCCAATCCGGAGATCACCATCTGGGCCGTGGAGCCGGAAAACGCCGCCATTCTTTCCGGCGGGAGCATCGGGACCCATTTGCAGATGGGGATCGGCGACGGGCTGATTCCGGGAAATCTGAACCAGAAAATTTACGATGGCATCTGCATTGTCACCGACGGGGAGGCTATTCAGACTGCGAGGGATCTGGCACGGCTGGAGGGGCTGATGTGCGGCATTTCCAGCGGGACCAACGTGGCGGCGGCTCGGAAGCTGGCCAAGGAGCTTGGCCCCGGAAAGTGCGTGGTAACGGTCCTGCCGGACACGGCGGAGCGATATTTCAGCACGCCGCTTTTTGATGAATAACGGTTTTCCAGCAAAGACTCTTCGCTTTTGCCCGCGCCCGCACGCTTCGGCCTGCCGGTGCGGGTTTGGTTTTTGTTTCCGAATAATTATACATATAATTAAATACAAATTGATTAAAACAAAAATATTTCGTATTTTTTCAAAAAAGTATTGCATATTTATTTGAATTGGTGTATAATACAATCAGAAGAAAAAATCACCCACAATGGAAAGGAGCTGCTGAACTATGATGAACATGGAAACCAAGAAGGCGTTGCTGCTGCTGGACAAATCGGACGCGGCGAAAACCCTCAGTATGGCGGAGGACCTGTGCGACCAGGGATATGATCTTTATGCGGAAGGCGATATGGTGCTCTTTTATAACCAGAACATGATCCCGGTCAGCTTTTACCCGCCGGATGGAAAGACGGTCTTTGACTGTGTGATTCAGTAGGAGGGGAAGAACTTGCGAAAGCGGTTTGGCAGGAAGCGGCTGCGAAAAACGGCAGAGTAAACGGGCGGAAACCGGAAAGTGGTTTTCGCCCGTTTGCTGCGTTCAGCGATGAATGACCCCGCAGGCGATCTTTTTCCCTGCGTTTCCGGCGGGCTGGGAGGTGAAGTCGTCCAGACCGCCGTGAAGGATCAGAGTATGCCCCAGGACCTCCTGCGGATGGAAGCGCCCGGTCAGGAAGGCACTGAAGGCTGAGCCGCCGCTTTCGAAAAGCGGTGGGAGATCGCCGGCATGGTAGGGATGGGAGCAGTTCTGAGGATTGTAATGGGTGCCGGCGTCGGCAAAGGGGTCTTCCGGCGTGCCCCTGCAAGCGCCGCCGGAATGGATGTGCATGGCAAAAATATTGCCGCCACAGGGGCCTTCGCGGGTGGGGAGGCCGGAGACCTCTACGGCGACTAGGGCACCGTGAGGGGTATCGTAGAACGCTGCGGTTCCGCGGAGATTGGGATGATCCGGACTCCCCCGGAGAAAGGCCGCCGCATCAGGACGGCGGGAGGCCAGGATTTCCGTCAGTTCCCGGAACCGGCGGGATGGCAGCCAGAGCATAGGCGTCTCCTTTCAGGAATGAGATGGTTCGGATACCGTTATGCTATGCTGGGGAGGGGAAACGGGTGTCCGGCGGAACATTCGGGCGGAAATCCGGCCCATCTGCCCTCTCCGGGCGGAAAATCACCTCTGGCCGCCTTGCGCCGGGAGCGGGAATCGTGTATAATGAAAATATCTCATTTTGATAGTAAAGGAAATGACTATGCTGGAACGGAAAGAAGAATACCTTGCCTTAAAGGAAAAGGTTCTGGAAAAGCGATTTTCCGATATGAACCCCATGCAGCGGAAGGCAATTTTTCAAATGGAAGGTCCGGTTCTGATCCTCGCCGGCGCTGGGAGCGGAAAAACGACGGTGATCATCAACCGGATCGCCTATATGATCCAGTTCGGCGACGCCTGGAACTCCGGCTGGATGCCTGAGGGCATCACGGAAGAGGATCTGGACACGCTGCGGGCGTATCTGGACGGCGCGAATGTATCCAACGGGGAGCTGGGGCGGATCATCGGCTGCCGGCCCCTGCGGCCCTGGAACATCCTGGCCATCACTTTCACCAACAAGGCCGCCAACGAGATGAAGACCCGGCTGGAGGACATGCTGGGGGAGGAAGCCCGGGACGTGGCTGCGTCCACCTTCCATTCCTGTTGTGTCCGCATCCTTCGGCGGGAGATCGAACGGCTTGGATACACCAAGAGCTTTACGATTTACGACGCCGACGACAGCCTGCGGGTGGTCAAGGACTGCATGTCCGAGCTGTCGATCAACGACAAGCTCTTTAAGCCCAAGGCTGTGCTGGGTGAGATCAGCCATGCTAAGGACAGCATGATCGCCCCGGCGGACTACCGGATGACGGTGGGAAACGATTTCCGCAAGCAGGAGATCGCCAAGGTCTACCAGAAATATCAATCCAGGCTCATCCAGTCCAACGCTCTGGATTTCGACGACATCATCTGCAAAACAGTGGAACTGTTCGAGCAGTATCCGGATGTTTTGGAGTACTACCAGAACCGCTGGCGCTACATATTGGTGGACGAGTATCAGGACACCAACCATGCCCAGTTCCGGCTGGTGAGCCTGCTGGCCCGGAAGCATCAGAATCTCTGCGTCGTCGGCGACGACGACCAGAGCATCTATAAATTCCGCGGCGCCACCATTGAAAATATCCTGGGATTCGAGGAGCAGTTCCGGAACACGGTGGTCATCCGGCTGGAGCAGAACTACCGCTCCACCCAGACCATCCTGGACGCCGCCAACGAAGTGATCCGTCATAACGTCGCCCGGAAGGGGAAAAACCTCTGGACCCAGAACGGCGAGGGCGAGAAAATCGAGCTGCGCAAGCTGCCCGACGAGCGCAGTGAGGCCAAGTTCATCGCTGACACCATCGAGGAGGATGTGGCGGAGAAGGGAATGAAGTACAGCGACCACGCGGTGCTCTACCGGATGAACGCTCAGTCCAGCGTCATCGAGCAGTATTTCATCAAGGCGGGGATCCCGTACCGGCTTTTCGGCGGCATCAAATTCTTTGAGCGCAAGGAGATCAAGGATCTGGTGGCGTATCTGAGCGTCATTAACAATCCCAGCGACGCGGTCCGGCTCCGGCGCATCATCAACGAGCCCAAACGCTCCATCGGCGACGCCACCCTGAACACGGTGGAGGAGATCGCCTCCCAGGCCGGCGTGCCGGTTTTTTCCGTGCTGGAAAACTCCGGAAGTTACGGGGCGCTTTCCCGGAAGGCTGGGGCGCTGACCGATTTCGCAAGGCTGATCGATGAACTGCGTGACGCGGCCCTCACCGAGCCGCTGGACATCCTGCTGGACGATATCCTGGAAAAAACCGGGTATGGGGCCATGATCCAGGCACTGGGTGAAGAGGGCAAGACCCGGATGGAGAACATCGGGGAGCTGAAATCCACTATGGTCAAGTACGAGCAGCAGAATCCCGAGGGTTCCCTCAGCGGATTTCTGGAGGAAATCGCCTTATATACCGACTTGGACTCGATGAACGATGCGGACGACTGCGTCGTTTTGATGACCATGCACTCCTCCAAGGGGCTGGAGTTTCCGGTGGTATTCCTTCCGGGGATGGAGGACGGGATTTTCCCGTCGGCACGGGTCCTTTATGATCCCGTGGAGCTGGAGGAAGAGCGGCGGCTGGCTTATGTGGGAATCACCCGGGCCAAGAAAAAACTCTATCTGACCCACGCGGCTGCCCGGATGGTCTTCGGCATGACCAACCGCAACCGGCTGTCCCGGTTTGCCGAGGAAATCCCACCGGAAAAGCTGGAGATAGTAGACGACACCTTTTCTGAACAGCGGGGATTCGGGACCGTTCGTCGGGAGCGCGCTCCGGCCGCACCGCCGCCAGCCCGGACGGAGCCTTTGGCGGGAAGCGTGCGGAAAACGGCCGCCGCTCCCATCAGCTTCCGTGTGGGTGACCGGGTGCGGCACAAGGTCTTTGGCGAGGGAACGGTCCTTTCCATTACGCCTATGGGCAACGACAATCTGGTGGAAACCATTTTTGACCGGGTCGGCACCAAGAAAATCATGGCCAACTTTGCCAAGCTGCAGAAGGTTTGACGGCATGCCCGTCCGCTGCCCGGATTTCCGGGCCGGGGCGGGCTTTTCCTGCAGGTGGGGTTTGGCGTCAGAAAGAAGGAGAGAGTCCGGTGTTTCAGAAACGAATTGCCCGCGTACCACGCACGGCCAGCGGATTGATGACCGAGGGGGTCATTTGGAAACAGCTGCTGTTTTTCGCGATTCCCCTGCTGCTAGGAAACCTTTTTCAGCTGCTTTACAATACGGTTGATTCCATTGTCGTCGGAAACTTTGTCGGGGGCAATGCGCTGGCGGCCGTCGGCGCGAGCAATCCGATCATCAACCTGCTGGTCAGCTTTTTCACCGGCATTGCCACCGGCGCAGGCGTTCTGATTGCCCGCTATTTTGGTGCGCAGGATCGGGAGAATCTGGACCGGGCAGTCCACACGGCCATTGTAGTGGCGCTGCTGGCAGGAGGCGTCCTGATGATCGCGGGATACTTTCTGTCGCCGGTCCTGCTGCGGCTGGTGGGGACGCCAGACGAGGTGATGCCTGGAGCGGTCTCGTATATGCAGATCTATTTTCTGGGCATCATCTCCATGATGCTTTATAACATGGGGTCCGGAGTGCTGCGGTCAGTAGGGGACTCCCGGCGGCCGCTATACTACCTGATCGTGGCCAGCATCATCAACATCGGGCTGGATCTGCTTTTTGTCATCGTATTTGAGATGGGAATCGCCGGGGTAGCCTGGGCGACGCTGATCGCTCAGACGGCGTCGGCGGCGCTGGTCATGCTTAACCTCTGCCGGACGGACGCGATTTACCGTGTTCGCCTGCGGAGGCTCCGCATTGACGGAAAAATGCTGGCGGAAACAGTCCGGCTGGGGCTTCCCGCCGGGCTGCAGAACGCCATCGTTTCCTTTTCAAACGTCATCGTCCAGGCTAACATCAACAGCTTCGGCGCCGCTGCCATGGCAGGGTGCGCCTCTTACAATAAGCTGGACGGATTTGCCGGGCTGCCGGTGATGAGCTTTTCCATGGCGGCGACTACCTTTATTGGGCAGAATATCGGCGCACAAAATTACGAGCGGGTCAAAAAAGGTGCGCGGACCAGCGTTTTGCTCAGCGTTGGCGTCATTGCGGGGCTGACGGTTCTTCTCTTGACACTGGGGCGGTATATACTCCGGATCTTTTCACCGGAGCAGGAAATTCTGGGCTATGCGACCTATATGATGAACGTTCTGGCGCCGGCCTACATTTTCCTAGCTGTGGCCCAGGGGCTTTGCGGTGTCGTCCGCGGCGCAGGGTTGTCCATGGTGCCGATGGTGGTGCTGGTAGGCAATTTCTGTGTGCTGCGGATGCTCTGGATCGCCATTGCGATGCCGTTAATTCAAGATATCGTAGTTGTGTTCCTCGGCTATTCGCTGACCTGGTTTACGGCGGCGGTCTGCATGGTGATCTATGTGAAGAAGGCCAACTGGATCGAACGGGGGATGCGGGCGGTGCATCAGGTTTAGAAAGGCTGCCGGATGCAGGAATTTTTGGCGCGTATTCGCAAGACAGTGCTTGGAAAATCCTGAACAATCTGCGGATACTCATCTCCTTTTTCGCACGAAATTTCAAATATTTGTGGTATTAGCCGCAGAAATTTCCGAAAGCTTCAATTTTTTTCTGAAAGTATGCTGATAAATCGTTCTCCTTTTCTCTGCGCTTTCGTGTATAATGCATAAAAAAGATTTTTTTCTTGCATTTTCTTTACAAAATCTATTGACTTTATTTAGGAAAGCGTTTACAATCTATTCATACCATTAATCCCACATCAATTTTGCAAAACACATTAGAAAAGGGGTTTTCTCAAATGAAGAAATTTCTTAGCATTCTGTGCGCGGCTGCGCTGTCAGCCAGTATGCTTGCCGGTTGCGGCGGCTCCGGGAGCAACGGCAATAAAGTGGAGGAAGGCGCGACCAGCATTAAAATCGGCTTGAGCTATGAGCTGACCGGCGGCGTCGCCACCTACGGCCAAAGTTCTGTCGACGGCGTCAAAATGGCCATTGACGAGGTGAACGCCGCAGGCGGCGTCAACGGAAAGACCATTGAGCTGGTGGAATACGATACCAAGTCCGATGAAGCCGAAGCGACGACTTTGGGCAAACGCCTGATGGGTCAGGATAAGGTCATCGCCATCCTTGGACCGGCGACCTCCGGCGCTTTTAAGGCGGAAATCCCCGATGCGAACAGCTACAAGGTCCCCGTTATCTCCGGTTCCGCGACCGCGGACGATGTGACGGTAGCCAACGGCAAGGTCCAGGAATATGCGTTCCGCATCTGCTTCAGCGATTCCTACCAGGGAACTGCCATGGCCAAATACGCGGCGGAAAAACTGGGTGCGAAGACCGCAGTTATCTACAAGGATTCTGCCAGTGACTATGCCATCGGCCTGGCCGAGAACTTCACCAAGACCTTTACCGAAGCGGGCGGCAGCGTCCTGAAGGAGGAGTCCTACAGCACCAATGACAAGGACTTCAAAGCGGTTCTTACCTCCATCAAGGACCTGAATGCAGACGTGCTCTTCATCCCCGGCTACTATCAGCAGGCTGGCCTGATCATCAAGCAGGCCCGGGAATTGGGAATCGACGTGCCGATCTTAGGCGCCGACGGCTTTGATTCTCCCGATCTGGTCGGTTTGGCCGGTGCGGAGAACCTGAATAATATTTTCTTTACCAACCACTACTCCTCTCTTGATCAGGACCCGATGGTTCAGGATTTCATCGCCGCTTTCAAGGAAAAGTATGGACGCGAACCCGATGCGTTCAATGCGCTGGGATATGACGAGGCGAAATTCCTCTGCGACGCCCTTTCCCGCTGCGAGTCCTTGGATAGTGTTTCCCTGCAGAAAGCTCTAAGCGAGACCAAGGACTTTAAGGCGGTTACCGGAACCCTCAGCGTTGACGAAAACCATGATGCCGTGAAAGCCATTGTCGTCATTGAGCTTCAGAACGGCGTCCAGTATAAGAGTGAGAAGGTCGGCTGATTCGGCTGCACTCATTCAAAAACCATTAGAATAGGGGCAGAGCCACTCTGCCCCTACAATTTATATGGTTTACACGGCATTGCCACACCCCTATCATCGCTGGAGCGCAGCCGTTTGTCAGACGGCGGAAAGAAGGATGCTTTGGAACAATTTTTGCAGCAGGTGGTCAACGGCCTATCACTGGGCAGCATTTATGCACTGATCGCCCTCGGCTACACCATGGTTTACGGAATTATTAAGCTCATTAACTTCGCGCACTGCGACGTTTATATGATCGGCGCCTATGTCGGCTACGCCTGCATGACGTTCCTACATTTGGGGTTTGCGGTGTCACTGTGTGCCGCCATGCTGGTCTGTACGGTGCTGGGCGTCGTCATTGAAAAGGTCGCATACAAGCCGCTACGCAATGCCACCCGTATCGCCGTACTGATTACGGCCATCGGTGTTTCGTATCTGCTGGAGTACGGCATGATGTATTTTGTAAAGGCCAATGTCCGTACATATCCGGCAATGACCGGCATCATGGCCAAGACCTTCCAGTTTGGCGATGTCACGGTTAGCATGCTGCAGATCCTCATTGTGGCCATTACGGTGGTTTTGATGATCGCGCTGCAGTTGATCGTCAAAAAGACCCGTATCGGTAAGGCCATGCGCGCCACCTCTCAGGATCAGGACGCGGCGGAACTGATGGGCATCAACGTCAACACCACCATCTCCTTCACCTTCGCACTGGGTTCTGCCCTGGCGGGAGCGGCAGGCGTGCTGGTCGGTGTTTACTACAATTCCATCGATCCGCTGATGGGCTTCCTGCCCGGGCTGAAGGCTTTCGTCGCCGCGGTTTTCGGTGGGATCGGTATTATTCCCGGCGCGATGATCGGCGGCTACTTCATTGGCGCGGTAGAGACCTTCGTCTCCGGCTACGGCAGTTCGATGTATAAGGACGCCATCGTCTTTGCCATCCTCATTCTGGTCCTCATCATCAAGCCCTCGGGACTGCTGGGCAAAACGACGAAGGAGAAGGTGTGACCATGAATATGAAGAATTTTGTCCGGTCCACGGCCTTCCGGAAGCTGGCGGGCGTGCTGGCGGTTTATGCTATCGTCCAGATTCTGCTCTCCACCGGGCTTCTCAGCGACTATTATTTTGCCACCATTGTCACCATCGGCATCAATGTCATTTTGGCGGTGAGCCTGAACCTGATCACCGGCTTTACCGGCCAGTTTTCCCTGGGGCATGCGGGCTTTATGTCCATCGGCGCCTACTTCTGCGCTTTTGTCACGCTGCGGGTTCCGGGGATCCCCGGCTTTTTGCTGGGGGTGCTGGCTGGCGGCTGCGCGGCTGCATTGGCCGGCCTTCTAGTGGGCCTGCCGACTCTGCGGCTCCGGGGCGACTATCTGGCCATTGCGACTCTGGGCATGGCGGAGATCATCCGTATCATTTTCCAGAATATCAAGATTACCAACGGTGCGGCAGGGCTTTCCAACCTACCGCAGTTTGTCAACTGGACCTGGCTATTCCTGTTCGTTGCAGGAATCACGGCACTGACGGTCAATTTTCTCCATTCCTCGCCGGGCCGGGCCTGCATTGCCATCCGGGAGGATGAGATCGCGGCGGAGTCTATGGGCATCAATACTACCCGCTACAAGGTGACGGCGTTTATCATCGGCGCCTTCTGCGCAGGCGTGGCCGGTGCGCTTTACGCCACCTACTTCCCGCGGATCAAGCCGGACACCTTCGGATTCATGAAGTCTGTGGACATTCTGGTCATCGTGGTATTCGGCGGACTTGGCAGCATTACCGGCTCGATTTTTGGAGCCATCGTGCTGGGGCTGATCTCCATGATCCTCTCCAGCTACACGGAGCTGCGGATGGTGCTTTACGCGCTGCTGTTGGTCGTGATCATGATCTTCCGGCCCCAAGGGCTGATGGGCTCCCGGGAGTTTTCCGTGGCATTGTTCAAGCGGGCCGGGGAGCAGCTCAGTGGGCTGTTCCGGAAAAAAGAAAAAGAGGGGAGGGTTTGAGTTATGCCGATTTTAACGGTTGAAAAGCTGACCAAATCCTTCGGAGGCCTGATGGCGGTATCAAACGTCAACATGCATCTGAGCGAAGGGGAGATGGTGGGCCTGATCGGGCCCAACGGAGCGGGAAAGACCACGGTCTTCAACCTCCTGACCGGCGTTTACAAGCCCTCTTCCGGTTCTGTGACCCTGGAACGGGACGGGAAAGCCCAGGAGATTTCCGGACAGAAGCCCTACAACATCTGCAAGCTGGGGCTGGCCCGCACATTCCAGAACATCCGCCTGTTTAAGGACCTGACAGTGCTGGACAACGTCCGCATCGCCATGTGCAAGGACGTTCAATACGGCCTTCCGGCGGCATTCCTGCATCTGCCCTCCTATCAGAGGGAGGAAAAACGGCTTCGGGAAGCCAGCATGGACCTGCTGACGCTGATGAAGCTGGACCACAAAAAGGATGAACTAGCGAAAAACCTCCCTTACGGGGAACAGCGCCATCTGGAGATTGCCCGCGCCATGGCAGCGAACCCGGTGCTGCTGCTGCTGGACGAACCGGCGGCGGGCATGAATCCTGCGGAGACCGCCCAGCTCACCGAGCTCATCGCCTGGATCCGGGAACACTATCATTTGACGATTTTGCTCATTGAGCACGACATGTCCCTGGTCATGAAGATCTGCGAACGGATCTACGTGCTGGATTACGGCATGGTCATCGCCGACGGAACGCCGGAGGAAATCAAGAACAACCGGCAGGTTATCGAGGCTTATCTGGGGGAGGATGTCAGCAATGCTTGAAATCAAAGACTTAAACGTCCATTTCGGCGTCATCCATGCCCTGAAGGGGATTTCCCTGACCGTCGGCGACGGTGAGATCGTCACTCTCATCGGCGCCAACGGCGCGGGGAAGACGACGACCCTCCGTACGGTCTCCGGTCTGAAAAAACCCACTAGCGGCAGCATCCTCTTGGATGGGAAGGATATCACCCACACTTCACCACGGGACCGGGTGAAGATGGGAATGTCCCAGGTTCCGGAAGGGCGGCGGGTATTCCCAGGTATGACGGTTCTGGAGAACCTGGAGTTGGGCGCATACCTGCGGCGGGACCGCGCGGGCATTGCGAAGGACCTGAAAATGGTCTACGAACGGTTCCCGCGGCTGGCGGACCGGAAACGGCAGGCGGCTGGGACCCTTTCCGGCGGTGAGCAGCAGATGCTGGCCATGGGCCGGGCGCTGATGAGCCGGCCGAAGATTCTCTTCCTCGACGAGCCGTCCATGGGGCTTGCGCCCCTTTTGGTGCAGGAGATTTTCGACATCATCCAGGATATCAACAAAAGCGGCACCACCATCCTGCTGGTTGAGCAAAACGCCAGCATGGCGCTTCAGGTTGCCAACCGCGCTTACGTTATGGAAACCGGTTCCATCGTGCTTTCCGGCACCGGTGAGGAGCTGTCCCGCAGCGATGACATCAAAAAAGCGTACTTAGGGGGGTAATGTTATGTTCGTGAAAACCAAAATGACCGCCAATCCGTTTATCATTTCCCCGGACCAGACCATCCCGGATGCCCATGAAATCATGCAGCAGTACGGGGTCAAGCGGCTGCCGGTAGTCAAAAACGGCAAGCTGGTGGGGGTCGTCTCCAAAGAAGATATCGCCCATGCATCGCCTTCCAAAGCGACAACCTTCAGTGTAGGGGAGCTGACCTATCTGCTGGCTAAGACCAAGATCAGCAAGGTCATGGTGAAAAATCCCGTCACCATCTCCCCAGATGCCCTTCTGGAAGAGGCTGCGACGCTGATGCGGGATCACGATATCGGCTTCCTTCCGGTAATGGAAGGCGAAAAGCTGGTGGGGATTATCACGCAAAGTGATATTCTGGATTCCTTCATCGACATTTTGGGTTTCCGCGAACCGGGGACCCGAATTACCATTGAAGCCAAAGACGAGCCGGGGATGATGGCCAGAGTCGCAGGCGTTATCAGCGAATACGGCGCCAATATCACCCATATGGCCGTTTATCGGGGCGGAAACGGTAAAAGCTCCATGGTAGTGGGCATCAATTCCCTCAACACTGGTGAGATCGAGAAGGCAATTGAGGCCGCAGGCTTCCAGGTTCTTTATAAGCTTCAGAATCAGTAAAAACTGTGCGGCGGTTCCGGTGGGTCTGGAGCCGCTGTTTTTTGTGAAGAAAATTCAAGCGGAGAATCGTTTTTATAGCAGCGCTTATAAACGATTAGCGGCTTTTCACGATTGCGGGTATTGCGTTGAATGCTGCCGCGGCCTTAAAAAGAAAAAGTGATTTCGAGCCTGATTCGGAAAAGTGGAATCGGAATGATCAAAAAAGGAGGCACCGGTATGGGCTGTTTGGGAAATATCATTTGGTTTTTGTTCGGCGGATGCATCATGGGACTTGGCTGGCTGCTGACAGGGGTGCTTTGGTGCCTGACCATTGTGGGAATTCCGATAGGGATACAGTGCTTTAAGTTTGCCAAGCTGGCTTTTTTCCCCTTCGGGAAGGAGATCTGCTATGGCGGCGGGGCCGGTTCCCTGCTGCTGAATATCATCTGGCTGCTGGTCAGCGGGCTTCCGCTGGCGCTGGAGGCAGCGCTTGCTGGAGTGCTGTTCTGCATTACGATTATCGGTATCCCCTTCGGGAAGCAGTGCTTTAAAATTGCCAAGCTGGCGCTGATGCCGTTTGGCGCGGAAGTCTTCTAAAGGGAGGGCAGCCGATTCATAAAAAACACAAAATCGCGCCGCCAGACTGGAATGCACGGGAAATGCTCCGGTCTGGTGGCGCGATTGGGCGTTTCGGCATAATACTGGAGAGGAGGAATGCACAGCAGCAGAAATGTTTGGCGGGAAAGGGCGGCTTTTTATCACCTTTTCCATTTTTTTTCATATGATATACTACAGCAGGTTCCAGAATCGCCGCGGAAGAATGCGTCCCGGCTAAATTGCTCAGGCGCGCCCGCCGGCCAGTACTTATTTAGGAGGATGATTATGGCTGATTCGAATTTCACCGCGAACAGCTCCGCAGTCGGCGCCAACTGCTTCAAGGAAGCGGTCTGTGTCAATGCGGGGCGCATCTATGACTCCTGTTCATCTAAAGACTGCCTTGAAGATTTGCGGGTCTATTTCACCACCGTGACACAGCCGGTGATCGACAGCGCGCAGAGCATCAAGTGCCGCAGGGTGGAAGTGCTCAATGTTTTTATGGATGTGGAGAACGTCCCGTTCAACAAGGGTTTTTATTCCGTGGATATGACCTACTATTTTCTGATTACGGTTGACGTCTATTCCTCGCCGCTCACACCTCCCTGCACCGTCCAGGGAATTGCCGTTTTCAGCAAAAAAGTGATACTTTACGGCTCTGAAGGCAACGTCAAAAGCTTTTCGTCCAATCACAGCTACGAATCAACAGGCGGGGAAGGCGGCCCCTCCTTGGTCAGCGACTGCCCGACCGCCAAGGTACAGGTCGTGGATCCCATTATCCTTTCCTGCCGGCTGTGCGACAGCATGAGCCCCCGCTGCGAGTGTGCAGTGACCATTCCGCGGAACATCTGCGGATGCCTGTCTGGGGAGTGCGTCGCGACCGAGGTGAAACGCTACGTGTACGTTACCATCGGAATGTTCTCCATTGTTCAGCTGGAGCGTGAGGTCCAGATGATGATTCCGGTTTATGACTACAGCGTGCCGGATAAGGAATGCGGCTCTTCTGCCGACGATCCCTGCGAGCTGTTTCGGAAGATCAAGTTCCCGGTCAACGAATTCTTTCCGCCCCGCTTGGCGGAGCTGGACTGTGAGGACACATTCAGCAATTGACCGGTCCCAAAAGCGCCGGGGTGAAAACCATGGCGCTTCTCAATATACGCAGAAACCTGCTGCTCCTCAAAACGCCTTCCGACAGATGGAAGGCGTTTTTTGCTTTCTGCAACAGTTCTGAAAGGAACTTCCGGAAGAAAAAGCAGCCCAGTGCCGAGTTGAAATGGGCGCGCTCAGTGTGCTGCAGAGACTCTTAAACAGGGTTTAGTGAAACCACTGCTTTGCTTTCCTGATATGGAGTCCTCCAGTTTGGTACACGGAATTCTCCTTTTTGATAGCAGATGCATGCTGTATCTGTTGTTAGAAATACAGAGTATTATTTAGGAGAAAGATTCCCGGGCCCAGATCAGCGCCTTCCGCCAACGGTTGGGGATACCGGTGAAGTGCCCGCCCCGGTTCCACTCCAGCGTCACATGCGTCGGCCCCAGCCGGGCCGAAAGGTCTGCGGCTGCGCTGCGGGTGCAGTCTCCGACGGAGCGCATCTGTTCCGAGCCGCCTCCTTCCTCTGTTTTTCCCAGAGAGAGATACAGCCGCGCCCGGGAATCGGCAGGGGAGTGCTCACGCCAGCATTGTGCCAGCCCATCATACCAGAGGGAGCCGGACAGGCTGGCGAACAGCCTGAACCGCTGTGTTTGGAACAATGCCCAAAGGGCGAACAACCCGGCCAGGGAGTATCCCATCAACGCGGTGCTGCCTGCCTCCTTTTTCATGGGAAACCGATCCTCCGCCAGCGGCAGAAGGGTGTCGGCTAGAAATTCCAGATACGCCTCCGCTTTCCCGGAAAAAGGTTTCCGTCCCGGCAGTCCCGGTGTAGGCCATGGGGTGAAATCCCGTTCCCATTCTGCCTCCGCGTTCAAGAGCAGGATGTCCGGGACCTCCTGCGCCAGCCGGGGAAACAATTCTTCCGGCTCCGCGCCGCAGAGCACGGCCGCGGGAAAAAGTCCCTCTCCCTGGGGAATCCAGACTGAACAGCAGCGTCCCTTTGCAGAAAACCGTTCCAGGCGTCCATTCACAATAGTTCGCTCCTTTCCTGATTCGCAGCGGTCCGGCTGCGGTAAACGGTAGGCGTCATACCGGTGTGGCGGCGGAAGATCCGTGCAAAATAGGTGCTGTCCGGATAGCCGCAAAGGGCTCCGATCTCCCCGATGGAGGTCTGGGTAAAACAGAGGAGGTTTTTGGCTTTTTCGATCCGCAGGGTGGCGATGAGCTGTCCCGGCGTCATACCGGTCTCCGCCTGAAACCGCTGATGGAAAAAGCCGCGATTCAGTCCGCTTTCCGCAATCAGGTCGTTGACATTGAGCGGTTCGGAAAAATCTTCCCGGATCCGGCGGATGGCACGGCCGATGTGGGCGGTCCCGCCGATAACGGAGCTGTCCGCAATCTCTTGAAAAATTTCGGAAAACAGAAAGTACAGACTGGATTTGAGCCGGAATCCGGCCAGGTCGCCGCTGATGCCATAGCTTTGCAGGATGTTTTCCAGCAGGCTGGCGATCAGATCCTTTTTCCGTAGGGAGAGCCGGTCCGGCAGCCGCGCCAGCAGGGGGTTCTCGTAGCGTTCCTGGGCCTCCTCCGGGGTGCCGAAGGAGTAATCCCCACTGCGTTTGCCGTTGCCTACCATGTCCACGCAGAGGATGTAGCATTCGTAGGGCGGCACGCCCTCCACCACCTGGCCGGGCTTTCGAATATTCAGCTCGCCGGCTTGGAAGGGGACATAGCGGCCGTCGATGCGGATTCCGCCGTCGCTGCGGAGATAGTATTCCAGTTCGTAATCGTAGACCGTTCGGGGCGCGTACCGGGTAGTGCGATTCAGGGCATAGCCGTCGAAGCGGCTGCAACGGAGAACTACCGGATTCAGGTATTGAGTCGGCAGGAGCATATTTGTCACCTCCCTTTCAAAATACCATACTTTTGTCCGGTTGTCCAGACAAAATTCCTAACGATTTCTTGAAAAAGTGTGCTATACTGTTGACAAATCTTGCAAACGGAACATAGGAGGAATCGGAATGACTGGAAAAGAGCGGATGATTCGGATCCTGAAACATCAGCCGGTGGACCGGATCGGACTATTCGAACATTTTTGGGGCGACACCTACAACGCCTGGCGGGAAAAGGGCTATCTTCCAAAAGGAGAGTCCTTTGAGGACCATTTCGGCTTCGACATGCAGGAGTGCTGGCCCTTTAACCTGGTGGCGGATCTGGACTTTCAGCGGAAGGTCGTCGCTGAGGACGAAGACACCATCACCTATCTGGACGGAAACGGTGCGGTGCTGCGGCGGCACAAATTCCACGACACCACGCCGGAACATGTGGATTTCACCGTTAAGGAGCGGGAGGACTGGGAGAAGGTAAAGCCCCTGCTGACCCCGGACCCCCGCCGAATCAACTTTGAAGCATACCGGAAGGCGAAGGCGGAGGCAGCTGCGGCTGGACGATTCTTTGTCTGGAGCGGTGTCAACGTGTTCGAGAGCATCCACCCAGTCTGCGGCCACGAAAACATGCTGGTCGGCATGGCCCTGGACCCGGATTGGGTCCGCGATATGGCCGAAACCTATGCCGATCTGGCCATCGAACTCCAGAAAATGCTCTTCGAGCAGGAGGGCTGGCCCGACGGGATCTGGTACTACGAGGACATGGGCTACAAGGGCAGCCCCTTTATGTCCCCTGCCATGTATCGGGAGATCATCAAGCCCTCCCACATCAAAACCATCGGCTTTGCCAAGGAGCATGGGCTGCCGGTGATCATGCACTCCTGCGGCTTTGTGGAACCGCTGCTGCCGGACATGATCGATGCGGGGATCGACTGCCTGCAGGTCATCGAGATCATGGCCGGGATGGACCTTTTAAAGCTCCACCGGCTGTATGGGGACAAGATTGCCTTTATGGGCGGCATCGACGTCCGGACGCTGTACTCCAACGATCGGGAGATCATCCGCAGAGAGCTGGAAAGTAAGATTCCAGTGGTAAAGGAAGGCTTCAACTTTGTCCTTCACAGCGACCACTCCATTCCGAAAACGGTGGACTACGAAACCTACTGCTACTTCGTAAAAACCGGGCTGGAAATGGGCCGCTACCCGGAATTCACCGGCGAATAGCCGGTTGACAGAAGCGGTGCGGTGATGTACAATGAAGCCAGGAAAGGAAGGATTCATTGTGAGAAAACTATGGAGGCGAACGGCTGCGGCTGCGGCCTGCGCCGCACTGGCTTTGAACGTTTTTGCCGCGTCGGTATCGGCCGGATGGGAAGCCGCAGAAGGCGGCTGGAAATATAGTCAGTCGGGAAGTTATGTAAAAGGCCGCTGGTTCAAGACTGGCGGAGTCTGGTACCATTTTGACCAGAACGGCCGGATGTCCACCGGGTGGGTCCGGGACAGCGGGAAGTGGTACTACTGCAAAGAAAACGGCGCCATGGCCACGGGCTGGGTGCAGAGCGGGGGAAGTTGGTACCTCTGCGGCAGCGACGGGGCCATGCGGACCGGCTGGGCAACCGTTGGCAGCAAACAGTATTTCCTGACTTCCTCCGGGGAAATGGTGACCGGCGCCGTCCAGATTAACGGTGTCGACTACGAGTTTGACACCAGCGGGGCAAAGACTGCTGCGGTGCCGGAAGGCTTTGCTTCGGCGGCTTATACGGCTGCCGGCGTTCCTACAGCGGTAGTAGATCCGGTCAAGGACGGGACTACTGTGACAGTGACCATCCCAGAGGGATATACCGCGGCCCAGACTGGCGCGCTGCTGGAGAAGAAGGGGGTCTGCCGCAAAGAAGCGTTCCTGAAGGCGATCAACGCCTACCAGACCACGTCGGAGACCTTTGCGGAATTTTCCGGGAATCCGGAACTGTACTGGACCTTTGAGGGCTGCCTTTTCCCGGATACCTATGAGTTTTACCGTTACGATGACCCGGCCAACATCATCCGGAAGCTCCTTATCAACTTTGACGATAAAATCGCCACGGACGAGTTGATGGCGCAGATCAAGGCCAAGGGTTCTAGCCTGCTGGAGATCCTGACCATCGCCTCCATCATTGAGGAGGAGGCGGCGAAGCCGGAGGATATGGCCAAGGTTTCGGCGGTGATCTGGAACCGTCTGGCCCGGCCCGCAGACTACCCCACCTTGGGCTTCAACCCCACCAGCGAGTATGTGTCCAACCAGATCCTGCCCAATGCCCCCTTCGGGAACACGGCGGTCGACCCGGACAGTTACGACACCTATCAGATCTCGGGCCTTCCCGCAGGACCCATCGACAATCCCAGCCGGAACGCCATTCAGGCGGCGCTGAATCCGGAGCCCCGGTTCCACTACACCTTCTTCTGCACCGACAACAGCGGGAAATTTTACTTTGCCCGCACCAACGCGGGGCATCAGCGGAATCTGGAGAAGGTGCGGAAGGTCAACGAAGAACTGGCGGCACAGGAATAAGACGGATGCCAAAACGGCGGCGAGGGGAGTCAACAGACTCCGGCTCGCCGCCGCTTTTCTTTTTTACAGCATCATCATGTGCAGGACCTTCTGCTGCTGGGAGGTCTGTTTTGGGGGGAGCGCGTCCTTCTGGTCGTCGTACTCATCGTCGATGTTGCCGACGATGGACTCCAGCAGGTCCTCCATAGTCACGATGCCCTCGGTGCCGCCGTATTCATCGACGACCACGGCTATGTGGATCTTCTGCTCCTGGAACTGCTTGAGCAGCTTGCTGCAGTGGATAGTCTCCGGAACATAGAGGATGGGCCGCATCAGCTCGGAGGCCTTCTGATCCCGGTGGCTGGGGTCCGCCGCCAACTGGATCAGGTCCTTTACATGGACGACACCCAGGATGTTGTCGATGTTCTCTTCATAAACGGGGATGCGGGAGTACTTTTCCTCCGCAGCAACCTCCAGAAGCTGGGAAAGGGGCATATCAGCCGGAACGGCACAGACTTCGGTGCGGTGGGTCATGTGCTCGGAGACGCGCATATCGTCGAACTCAAAGATGTTTTCGATCATGTCCTTTTCGTTCTGGTCAATGGAGCCGGTCTCACCGCCGGCTTCGACCATCATGAGGATCTCTTCCTCCGTGACCTTTTCCTCCTCGTCCTCTGGATTGATGTGGAGCAGGCGGAGGATGCCGTTGGTACTGGCGGCCACCAGTTTGATGAAGGGCCGGCAGACTTTGTAAAGTCCCCAGATGAAGCCGACAACGCTCAGGGCCAGCTTGTCGGGGTATTTCATCGCCACCCGCTTGGGGGTGATCTCGCCCAGTACCAAGGTGAAGTAGGAGAGGACGATGTTGAGGACTACCAGCACGATGCCGTGGAGCAGGGATTTGTTAATGGGCAGAAAGGCCAGCCACTCGTCAAAGTAAACGGCGAAATTATCCGCAGCAACGGCGGAGGCCAGGAAACCGGACAGTGTGACGCCGACCTGGATCGTCGAGAGAAAGTTGGAGGGTTCGTCGGTGATCTTCAGCAGGAGGCTGGCTTTTTTGTTGCCCTCCTCGGCGAGCTTTTTCATGCGGTTGGTATTAATAGAAATCACAGCGATTTCGCTGGCGGCGAAAAACGCGTTGGTGCCGATCAGAACGATCAGCAAGAGAATACTGGGGATTACGCTCATGATGCAGATAACTCCTTTGCGGTCAGTGTTTTACAGGCTTTTGTCGGGCGGCGGCACCCCGGCGGGGCGGCTGCCTCCGATTTCGGGCAGTAAAAAAACGCAACAACTTCAGGACAGGCGAAACACAGCCCGTTTCTGACGCTTTGCGTACCGGCAAAAGGATTCGGTTGTTTGGAAAAATGCAGATTCAGGTTCGATCGTCGGGGCCCGGGCGCAGGAGATTCTCCCACGGTGCTGTCACTCCTTTGAAAATAAATTTGACTTTTATTATAACAGGCTTCCGGCGGTTTGTCAAGGAAGTCGACCGCCTCAAATCCGGGAGTAGGGACGAAACGTGGGGGAAGGGGACCGGAATTCTGAAGCAAAAAGGCCGAAATCAGGATTTTTCTCCGGATTTCGGCCTTTTCCGGTCACAACTCGCGTTTCTGATAAAAGTGTATGGAGAGCTGCCAGGAGATGAGGAGCAGCAGAACACTGGCCATCAGCATGGCGGGGATTATCCAGCCGGCGCCTGCGCCTGACAGAAACGTCACAATGTCCACGTCCAAATCAAGGACGCCCAGAGCGCCGAGGGCACCGCAGGTCACGAGGATGACGGCATAATAGACGATCCGGCCCTTCTCCACCCCGAATCGGAACATCACCGGCAGCAGGATGCAGGGAGCAAACAGCCCCAGAGAAAGCAGGGAGGCCAGCAGCAGAGCGTATCCCGTCCAATCCGCGCTGCCGGAAAGCCCAAGATGGATCGCCTGAACGGCGGCAATCAGGCCAACGCTGCAGCCCAGCACCAGGAGGGCGATCTCGTATTTGGCGGTGACAAGCTGCTTCCGAGTGTAGGGAAACGCGCCGCTGTAGACTTCCCAGCGGCTTTTTTCATCGTAAGACAGCAGAGTGACCGGAATGATGCCCGCCATCAGGATGGGATAAAACAAAAAGAAGACGTTCTCGTCGCTGAAAATGGACGCGGCTGCAAAAACCAGGATGATGATCGGGTACACCCGGCAGTATTTGGCCGCCATATACAGGTCCTTTAAAAGCAATCCCTTCACGTTATTTCGCCTCCTTGACCATAAAGACAAACAGTTCCTCGATGCTGACAGGGCTGACGGGGATCCCCGCCGGGATGGCGCTGCGTCGGACAATGGCCTCGGCTCCGTAGGGGGATTCTTTTTTACCCTTGATCGCCTGGGCGGGGATTCTGGAAAGCAGGGCGGAGCTGCAGTGGATCATGCCGTACTGTTCCAGGAGGAGATCCTTTTCCTCGCACAGCAGCAGCTTGCCCTTATGCAGAAAGGCGATGTAGTCGCAGATCTTTTCCAGATCGCTGACAATGTGGGAGGAGATCAGAACGGCGCGGCTTTCGTCCCGGGTGAATTCACCGAACAGCTCCACCACCTCGTCCCGGACGACGGGGTCCAGGCCACTGGTGGCCTCGTCCAGGACCAGCAGCTTGGGCGCGTGGGAAAGGGCCACCGCGATGCCCAGCTTCATCTTCATGCCGCGGGAGAAGTCCTTGAAGGGCTTCCCTTCGGGGAGGGACAGTTTCCGCAGATAGGAATGGAAGACGTCCTCGCTCCAATTTTGGTAGGTATACCCCATGATGCGGTTTACCTGTCTGGCGGTGAGGCAGTCGGGAAAGCCGACCTCGTCCAGCACGACACCGATGTCTTCCCGGATCGGCGCGCCCTCGCAGCTGTCACGGCCTAAAACGGTAATGGTTCCGCTGTCCTTGCGGAGCATATCCAGAATCAGCTTGATGGTGGTGCTTTTTCCCGCGCCGTTTTCCCCGATGAGCCCCATGATGCATCCGCTGGGGAGAGTGAGATTGATATCTTCCAGAGAAAAGCCCGGATAGGACTTGCTGAGCCCCCGGATTTCAATTGCGTTCAAGATGATTCCTCCTCAATGATGATGTGGAACATTTCCAGAAGGTCCTGTCTGCTGAGGTTGCAGGAGGCTGCCAGCTTTTGGATCTGCCGCATGTGCTCCTCGATCTTCTTGAGGTTCTCCTCCCGCAGCAGCTCGACGTTTTTGGGCGCCACAAAGCAGCCCTTAGCGGCGATGGTGTAGATAAAACCCTCCCGTTCCAATTCGTCGTAGGCACGTTTGGTGGTGATGACGCTGATCCGCAGGTCCTTGGCCAGATTGCGGATGGAGGGGAGGGCTTCGTCCTCCTGAAGGGCCCCGCTGATGATCTGGTCTTTAATCTGAGTGTAGATCTGATCGTAAATTGGCGCGCCGCTTTTGTTGTCAATCAGGATCGTCATAGCCTTTTTTCACCGCCTTCTGTATATAAACAGTATATACAGATATCACATACTTGTCAAGGGGGAATTTCCGAAAAAAATAAAAAATTCCCGGAACGTCCGGCGGACCGGAGTTCCGGGAAAAATCAGCGAACAGAAATATCCAGGGTATAGGTATCAAAAGCGCGGGGCTTCAGGACCTTTGCGCCCCGTTTTTCGCGGAACTCGTCACCTTCGTCGCTGCACACCGACAGACCCTGCCAGGGCTCGATGCAGAGGAAGGGGGCGTGGGGCGTCCAGAAGGCGATGTAGGCGAAGCGGTCAAAAGCCAGACGCAGGCTGCGGCCGGAGCGGTTGTCCCGCAGCTCCACCCAGGAGGAATTGAGGTGGTCGAAAAGGATCGTGTTCACCCGGTCATAGTCCTCATAGCGGAGGGGGAGGGTCTGAGGGTCCGAGAGGAAGGCATCCCGGCTGTTCACGTCGATCTGACCGGCAGCCTTATCATAAAGGGGAGAGCTGTTTTCCTCTGGCTTTTCGAAGTGGATGGAATAGTCCTCGAAGCTGCTGCCGGGGGAGTTTTCAAAGGGGATTTTGAAGCCCGGATGCGTGCCGAAACAATAGGGCATATCACAATCGCTGTCGTTGCGGATTTCCATGGCCAGCCGGACCCCGTCCTCCCGGACGGTGTAGGCGGCCCGCATGGTGAAGCGGAAAGGGTAGGATTTCAGCGTTTCCTCGTTCTGGGAGAAAGTGAAAACCGCCGTGTCCTTCCGCTGCTCCTCCAGCTGCCACTCAAAATTTTTGGCAAAGCCGTGTTTCGGCATGGAAAAAGGCTTTCCATCGATGAGGACAACGTCGTTGCGGACGTTGCTGGCAATGGGGAAAAGAAAGGGAGAACTGTGCCCCCAGTAGGCGGGATCGCTGTTCCAAATGTATTCGTATCCGCCGGAGGAAAAGGACTTCAGCTCCGCGCCGAAAGTGCTGATAACGGCGCTGGCCCCGTTGGGACCGGTAATCGTGACGTTCATAGAATCCGCTCCTTTTTTTCAACTGTTTCCATCATACGACGAAAACGGCCCGTTGTCAATCACAAATCCAGGACCATGTCGTGCCAGACGGCCCCGCCGTGGACAGAAGCGGAAATCCCCAGGTCCCGGAATCCAAAGCGCCGGTAATAGGCGATTTTTTCCGGCTTGCAGGTGAGGATCACTGCATGCCTTCCGGCTCTCCGGCTTTCTTCGATGAGGCGGCTGAGCAGCAGGCCGCCGATCCCTCGGCGCCGACGGCAGGGGGCCACTGCCAGGGAAAACACCATCTGGTTGGCACCTTGGGGATCATGAAGGGAGGCATCCTCAAAAAAACGGTCCTCAATGCGGG
>CAJMLQ010000018.1 GCA_905214265.1 uncultured bacterium | reverse complement strand
ATCAAACTACCGCAAAAATCGGAGGTGACGCCTATAAAACGAACAATCAGCGCAATGTCCGGTGACGGTGTCGTTGCTCACAACCGCCGTACCTACCTTGCAGAAAATGTTGACCCGACTCGCACCCATCTGAATATCGAATACTGCTATACACCCATCGAAGAAGCGTACCACCAACTGTTCGATGCAGCTCTCGCAGAATTTAACGCAAAGCAAAAACGCAAAGATCGCTGCATCGAAAACTACTACGAAAAAATCCGTGATGGCAAACAGGAAAAAACTTTCTATGAAGTGATTTTCCAAGTGGGAAACAAAGACGATATGGGAGCCGCCGGAGAGAACGCAGAGCTTGCAAAGACTATCCTGGACAAGTTCTACCGCAGCTTTCTGGAACGCAACCCCCAACTTCATGTGTACTCTGCCCACCTCCACATGGACGAAGCAACACCCCATCTGCACATCGACTTCATCCCCTTTACCACCGGGAGCAAGCGAGGACTTTCCACCCGTGTTTCGCTGAAACAGGCGCTTGCCGATCAAGGCATCACCGGTGAGGGGCGATCTCTGACAGAGCGTGACCTGTGGGTACAGAAAGAGAAAGAAGTCCTTGCGGAAATCATGCTGGAGCATGGTATCGAGTGGGAGCAGAAAGGCGAGCAAAAGGAGCATCTGAGCGTACTGGAATTTAAGCGGGAAAAACGCAAAGAGGAACTTGCCGAACTGGAACAAAGCATCGAGCGTGTTCAGCAGCAACAGATTTCCATTCAAGCCGTGGAGCAGATTGAAGCAAAGCCCCTGCCTCTGACATCCAAGGTGGCAGTTGACAAAGAGGACTTCCA
Source organism: uncultured bacterium (assembly GCA_905214265.1). Lineage (GTDB taxonomy): Bacteria > Bacillota > Clostridia > Oscillospirales > Ruminococcaceae > Merdivicinus. Next base: position 34,725 of record CAJMLQ010000018.1, on the reverse strand, counting down.
AAACCTCGTCACGGCGGCGCAGAAATTTGTGGTGCAGGAGAAACAGGAAAGCAAGCTGAAAAAGCTCTTAAAGGATGCCAAGAAAACCATTTCCGATCTGAAAGCGAAAATCGAATCGCTGGTAACGGAACTGTCGGCGGTAAAGGCAGAACTGGCACAATACAAGTCCGTCCGTGGTAAGCTCCGCACAACGGATTTGGAACAGGAAAACGACCGTCTCCGCAGCAGACTTCGCACCTATGAGGATGTGATTTCCCGCAATAATCTGTGGCACTTCTTTAGTGGAAGCCGTGGCAAAAACCGCAACAGGGACGATGCTCGCTGATTTCCGTGTAGAGCTGAAAAAAACGAAAATTATCCAATGGGAGCGTTCAAATCGTACCGCACATCGTTTGAGCGCTCCCCATCCAAAAAACAGCCCACTTTTACAGGTGATGAGCTGAGAAAAATTTGTGAAAAACAGGAGGTTTTATGAAAACAGGCCTTTCCAAGAAACAGAAAGCAACCAACATCTATTTTAATGAAGCGGACAGCATGATTGAGGTCTGTACCTACAACACCGCACTCAAAAACAGGCTTACCGAGTACGCCGGGAAATATCCCTCTGAGTGTCGGTTGATTGACGATGACGGAAACGGCTGTCTGACCTTTGAAGTCAGCAAGGGACGCTTCGGTTTCAAGCTGACCGCACCCTATGACGAGAAACGCCGCAAGGCTGCAAGCGAACTGGCAAAGAAAAACACCGAAAGATTAAGGAGGCAAGAGCAATGAAAATCCTATCCTGTGCGTTCAACATGGATACCGCCTGCGTAGAGCTGAAATTCGATGACGGCAGCATGATAGCGATTGATACAATCGCCGTGGAGAACGAGATTGCCAACAATATGTATCAGCGGTCAGAACTGGACTATCTGATCTACAATGATCCGGTGGCATACGCCGATCTGATACTCAACGGCGATCCCGAAACGTATCTGAAAACCGTAACCGAATACAAGCCTTTGGATAGCTGACCATACGCCGCCCGTGGGAGAAATCCTACGGGCGGCATCTACTTTTACAAATCGGAAAATACGGAAAACATGGGTATTGCATTGACTTTGCAAACAGATTGTGCTATACTATATAAACTCATCAGAGGTATTGTAAACGTATTTACAACACCGGATAAGATGTCGCATAAGGACTTTTAACGGAGGGCGAGCGCAGCGTAAGTGGCGACGCCAGATAAGATAACTGCTTTGTGCGGAACATCTTATCCGGTGTTTTTTGTTTTCAAGGAGGAAAAAATGGATTTCATTACAGGCAATATCAAACAGCTTTATCGAAAGTTTTTGTTTGCATCCATGGCAAGCGCAATGGTCATGTCCATTTATAGCTTTGTGGATACCATTGCAGTCGGCCAGTCCGAAGGTCCTGTTGGTGCTGCGGCTATGGCAGTCATTACACCCTTGTATGGTGTTTTGATTTTTCTTGGTATCCTATGTGGCGTTGGCGGGTCTGTTTTGTATGGAAATGCTCGTGGCGAAGGAAAAGAAGAAAAAGCGAATGCTTTGTTTACAGCAGCGACAGGATTGATGCTGTTTCTGATCGTGCTTGTGTGGATTATGTTTGCATTGTTCCACGAACCGATTTTTACATTTTTTGGTGCTGATACAGAATTGATGCCCAAGGTGATGGAGTATGCCCGTTGGTTGATCTGGTTCCTACCGGTATTCATTCTGCCCTCCTTTATCAGTTCCTTTATCCGTAATGACGGCGCACCGGGTCTTGCTATGGCGGCTGTTATCATCGGCGGCTGTGTGAATATCTTTGGTGACTGGTTCTTTTGTTTCCCCTTGGGAATGGGTATGACCGGCGCAGCGATTGCTACGGTTTTGGGAACCTGCATCCAAGTTTTCATCATGTGCAGCCATTTCCTTTCGAAGAAATGCACCTTGCGCTTCGTAAAACCTAATCACATTGCCCCTGCAATTCGTCAGACCCTGAGCATTGGGTTCGGTGCAAGTGTTCTTGACCTTGGCACAGTCATTTTGGCAGTTATTATGAACAATCAGATCATGCGTTATGGCGATACCAACGCTCTTGCCGTTTACGGTGTAGTGGCAACGATCACTTCGCTGTTCCAAGCTCTGTACTGTGGTGTGGGACAGGCAATCCAGCCTATTGTTTCTGCAAACTGCGGAGCTATGCAAGCTGACCGTATCAAGCAGGTGTGGAAGATGTCGTTTGCGACGGTTATTGCATTAGGCATTGCATTCACCGCTATTGGCGAGCTGTTCCCGGAGCAGATCGTAAGGCTGTTCATTGATGTGACCCCAGAAGTAGTTGAAGCAGCTCCCGGTATCATCCGTCCGTTTTTCCTGCTGTTCCTGTTCCTTGGGATCACGGTACTGTCTACTTATCATCTGCAATCCATTATGCACGGAACCATGTCTATGGTGATTGCGATTCTGCGAAGTGTGGTTATCAGTGGTATTTTGCTGTTTACATTACCGCTGTTCTTGGACGTTCAAGGCGTATGGCTTGCAATGCCCATATCAGAATTGATCGTAGCGATCATTGCGCTGATCTATATTCAGAGGCGCACATAAGGAGGTAAGCAAACAATCATGAAAGGCAGTAAAATGAATCTTGCCTTTGGATTAGAAACAATATATGAAGATGCGGAGTTTCTGCTGAATGAACGTGACAAGGTGGGTATCGTTGGCGTGAACGGTGCCGGTAAAACCACTTTGTTCCGTATTCTGCTGCGTGAGTTGGAATTGGACAGCGGCAGTATCTCTGTCGGCAATGCCCGAATAGGCTACTTGCCGCAGGAGATCGTTCTTGAGGACGAGAAGCAAACCGTATGGGAATATTTGCAGGATGGTCGTCCGATTCGACGTATCAATGCAGAATTGGAAGAAATCTACAAGAAGTTGGAAACAGCAGATGTCAATGAGCAGGAACCTTTGTTGGAACACATGGGTAAACTGCAAGAACGTTTGGAATACTTCGACTGCTATGAGGCTGAGGAAATTCTGCTGGATTTGATCGACAGGATGCAGATAGACCTTGATTTGCTGGAACGTCCTATGTCCGAACTGTCCGGTGGTCAGAAATCCAAAATGGCATTTGCACAGGTGCTGTACTCAAAACCGGAGATTCTTCTGCTGGATGAGCCAACCAACCATCTGGATGCGTCCACCAAAGATTTCGTGACGAGCTACCTGAAGAACTACCGTGGTTCCGTTTTGATTATCAGTCACGACATTGAGTTTCTGAATCAAATCATCAACAAGATCATGTTCATCAACAAAGTCACCCACAAAATCTCCGTCTATGAGGGTGACTACTATACATACAAAAAGAAATACGCCGAGGAACAGCGTTTACGTGAAATGAACATTGTGCAACAGGAAAAGGAAATCAAGGAGCTTTCCGAGTTCGTACAAAGAGCCAAACAAGCCAGCCAGACGAACCATGCCATTAAGCGTATGGGACAGGAACGTGCGCTCCGTCTGGAAAAGAAAAAGCGTGAATTGCAAACCCGTGACCGTGTGTATAAGCGTGTAAAGATGGATATTCGTCCGAAGCGTGAAGGGGCCTTGATGCCGCTGGAAGTGGAAAATATCAGTTTCCATTATCCCGGTCAGCCGCAGTTGTATAAGGATTTGTCTTTCCGCATTAACGGCAAAGAACGTTTCCTTGTGGTAGGCGAAAACGGTGTCGGTAAATCTACTTTGCTGAAGCTGATTATGGGTATTCTCATTCCCGAACAGGGACGTGTGCGCTATAATCCCAAAACGGATGTGGCTTACTACGCACAGGAACTGGAGCAGCTTGATTTGGATAGAACTGTTTTGCAAAATGTTGAAACCGATGGATATACCGAATGGCAGCTTCGCTCTGTGTTGGGTAATTTTCTGTTCTATGAGGAGGACGTGAACAAGAAGGTGGCTGTCCTCTCTCCCGGTGAAAAAGCCAGAATTGCGTTGTGTAAGGTGCTTTTGCAGAAAGCCAATCTGCTGATTTTGGATGAGCCTACAAACCACCTTGACCCAGAAACACAGGCCATTATCGGCGGTAACTTCAATCTGTTTGAAGGAACGATTATTGTTGTCAGCCATAACCCGTCCTTTGTGGAGCAAATTGGTATCAGTCGTATGTTGATCCTACCCTCCGGCAGAATCGAGAATTATTCCAGAGAGTTGCTTGAGTATTACTATGAACTGAACACTCCAGAGGAAGAGAAATACTAATTTAGCCAACACCATAGTCAATGCCGTCGGAGTTCTCAGCAGTATCTTTAGGTTGAATATCGGGAGACTATATGCTATAATACAGTCAAACCACCCGGAACAACTACCTTGAACTCCCCGTGGTGGTTTATCACCGCTGATAAGATTTTGGTAAGCATCCATCGTATAGCTAAGACAATATGGGCAATCAAAATAATCAGAACCGCAGGTGCAATATCTTATAAACAAAATTGTTTAAGATGCAAGTCCCTGCAACGAGTGGGAGTAATCAGACGAGACGGGCAATCGTACCGGTGAGATTTCATCGGATAACAAAGATGGAGGCAGTTTATGAAACAGGATATGATCGCAGTCGTGGATCTGGGGAGCACCCGGAACACTGACGTGGCCCGGGCAATCCGCGCCTTGGGCGTTTACAGTGAAATCTGCAATTATGATATAACGGCAGCGGAATTGAAGGCCCTCCCCAACGTGCGGGGCATCGTCGCCAACGGCGGTCCCAACGATACAGTGGACGGCAAAAAGATCGGGCTCAGTGAGGAGATCCGCGCCAGCGGCCTGCCGATCTATACCTTTGACTATGCAGAAAACGGTCAGATCAACCCTATGCCCATCGAAGACGCGGAGATCCGCGAGGCGCTTCGCAGTTTCGTCTTCGACACCTGCCAGGCCCAGGCCAACTGGAACATGGAGAACTTTATCGCAGACCAGATTGAGCTGATCCGCAGTCAGGTCGGCAGCAAAAAGGTGCTGTTGGCGCTGTCTGGCGGCGTGGATTCCTCGGTGGTCGCCGCGCTGCTCCTGAAAGCAGTGGGCAGCCAGCTGACCTGCGTCCACGTGAATCACGGCTTGCTTCGCAAGGGCGAGCCGGAGCAGGTGGTGCGGGTGTTCCAAGAGGAACTGGGCGCCAATCTGGTGTATGTGGACGCCACCGACCGATTCTTAGGAAAATTGGAAAACGTGGCAGACCCGGAACAGAAGCGGAAAATCATCGGCGCGGAATTTATCCGCGTTTTTGAGGAGGAGGCCCGGAAGCTGGACGGTATCGAGTTCCTGGCCCAAGGCACCATTTATCCGGATATTGTGGAAAGCGGCACCAAAACCGCGAAAATGGTCAAGAGCCACCACAACGTAGGCGGCCTGCCAGAGGATCTGCAGTTTGAACTGGTGGAGCCTCTGAAAATGCTCTTCAAGGACGAGGTCCGGGCCTGCGGCTCCGCGTTGGGCCTGCCGGACAGCATGGTTTACCGGCAGCCCTTCCCCGGTCCCGGCCTTGGAGTGCGCTGCCTGGGTGCGATCACTCGGGACCGCCTGGAGGCAGTGCGGGAGTCCGACGCCATTCTGCGGGAAGAATTCGCCGCCAGTGGCCTTGAGGGAAAGGTCTGGCAGTATTTCACCATTGTTCCGGATTTCAAATCGGTGGGCGTGCGGGACAACGCCCGCTGCTTTGACTGGCCGGTCATCATCCGCGCGGTGAATACGGTGGATGCCATGACTGCTGAGGTGCCGGAACTGCCCTGGTCGGTGCTGCAGAAAATCACCCGCCGAATTCTTGCCGAAGTTCCTGCCGTCAACCGGGTCTGCTTCGACCTCTCGCCGAAGCCCACGGCTACTATTGAATGGGAGTAAGCACAGCTGAAAGCGAGAAATTTTTGCGCGACAAGGGGAATTGTTATGGAATATCGGAAATTCGGGAATACCATCGTTGTACGGATTGACAAAGGGGAGGAGATCCTCGAGCAGATTCGAAAACTGGCAGAGCAGGAAAAGATCCAGCTGGCCAGCATCAGCGCCCTGGGAGCCGTGGGCGACTTTACAGTCGGCGTGTTCCGGACAGCGGAAAAGAAATATCAGGCAAATCACTTTACGGGGGACTTTGAGATCGTCTCCCTGACAGGAACCATTAACACCATGAACGGCGGTTTTTATTCCCACCTCCACATGAGCGCCGGGAATGAGCAGGGTCAGGTGTTTGGGGGCCATCTGAACCGCGCGGTAGTCAGCGCCACCTGCGAGATGATCGTTCAGCTCATCGACGGCCGGGTGGACCGGCGCTTCGACCCGGAGACCGGGCTGAACCTATTTCAGTTTCAGTAAAGCGGTACCGTCCTGGATAAATTGTGTCCCGGAGGCGGAGATGTCCTCCGGGGCCTGAATTTTTGCGAATTTTATCAGAAAGGGTGAGATTCATGAAGCTGCGTTTCACTAAAATGCATGGTTGCGGGAACGATTATGTGTATGTCAACTGTTTTGAGCAGGAGGTCCAGGATCCTGTCGCGCTGAGCATTGTCATTTCCGACCGTCACTTCGGCGTAGGAGGGGATGGGCTGGTCCTCATCTGCCCGTCTGCCGTCGCGGACGCGAAAATGAGAATGTTCAACGCCGACGGAAGCGAGGGGAAGATGTGCGGAAACGCCATCCGCTGCGTCGCAAAGTACCTCTACGACCGTCATATGACGGACAAAACTACTGTGACCATCGAGACCCTCAGCGGAATCAAAACCCTGGAGTTGTTTTTGAAGGACGGCCTTGTAGATTCCGCCCGGGTCAACATGGGACCCGCAATTCTGGAGCCGGCGAAGATCCCGGTGAATCTCCCCGGGGATCGGGCAGTAGCCGTCCCGGTTTCCATCGGTGGGACAACCTATCCCATCACCTGTGTCTCCATGGGAAATCCCCACTGTGTGGTATTCGGCGGGGATCCATACCAGCTGGAGCTGGAAAAGATCGGGCCAGCGTTTGAGAAAAATCCCCTTTTTCCCGAACAGGTCAACACCGAATTCATCCAGGTTCTGGACAACCGCACCCTGCGGATGCGGGTTTGGGAACGGGGCAGCGGCGAGACCTGGGCCTGCGGGACCGGTGCCTGCGCGGCGGCGGTGGCGGCTGTGCTCAACGGGTTTTGTCCCAAGGGAGAGGACATCCGCGTGTGCCTGCGGGGAGGCGATCTGACCATCCGCTATACGGATGAGGCGGTATATATGACCGGCGGAGCGGTCAAGGTATTTGATGGTGAATGGGACGCATAAGGAAAGGATGAGGCAGATGACCAAATATATTTTTGTGACCGGCGGCGTGGTGTCCGGTCTGGGCAAAGGAATTACCGCGGCGTCCCTGGGGCGGCTGCTGAAATCCCGGGGCCTTCGCATCGCCGCCCAGAAGCTGGACCCCTACATCAACGTGGATCCTGGCACCATGAGCCCCTACCAGCACGGCGAGGTATTCGTCACCGATGACGGCGCGGAGACCGACCTGGATCTGGGGCATTACGAGCGGTTTATCGACGAGGACTTAAACCAGTTCTCCAACCTGACCACCGGCAAGGTCTACTGGAACGTCCTCTCCAAGGAACGGCGGGGCGAATATCTGGGCGAGACGGTCCAGGTAATCCCCCATATCACCAATGAGATCAAGTCCTTCATCTATTCGGTGGGAGCTAAAACCAACGCGGATGTGGTTATCACCGAAATCGGCGGCACCACCGGCGATATTGAGAGCCAGCCCTTCCTGGAGGCCATCCGCCAGGTTTCCCACGAGGCGGGACGGGACAACTGCCTGTTCATCCACGTCACTCTGGTCCCTTATATCAAGAGTTCCGGCGAGCATAAGTCCAAACCCACTCAGCATTCGGTCAAGGAGCTTCAGTCCTTCGGTATCATGCCCGACATTATCGTCACCCGCTGTGACGAGCCCATTGACCCCTCCATCCGGCAGAAAATCGCCCTGTTCTGCAACGTCAAGGCGGATTGCGTCATCGAAAACCTGACGCTGCCCGTGCTCTATCAGGCTCCGCTGATGCTGGAGGAAAATGGCCTGGCCGACATCGTTTGCCGGGAGCTGCACATTGACTGCGGCCCTTGCGACCTCACCGAGTGGAAGCAGATGCTGGACCGTATCGGCAGCTGTCACAAGGAGATCCACATTGCCCTGGTGGGTAAGTATGTCAAGCTCCACGACGCCTATCTTTCCGTGGCGGAATCCCTTCGCCACGCCGGCTATGAAAACGGTGCAGACGTTCAGATTGTCTGGGTCGATTCCGAGCAGCTGAACGACAGCAACGCGGAGGCTGCCCTGTCAGGCTGCGACGGCATCATCGTCCCCGGCGGCTTCGGGGACCGGGGCATTGAGGGGATGATCTCCGCCGCCAAATACGCCCGGACCCATCACGTGCCCTACTTCGGCATCTGCCTGGGCATGCAGATCGCGGTCATCGAGTACGCCCGTTCCGTTTTGGGCTGGGCAGACGCTAATTCCAGCGAGTTCCATCCGGAAAGCAGCCACTGTGTCATTGATCTGATGCCGGATCAGCAGGGGAACATCCCCAAGGGCGGCACCATGCGGCTGGGAGCATACCCCTGCGCCGTCCAGCCCGGCACCGAAATGGAACGGGCCTATGGAAAAGAACAGATCTCGGAGCGCCACCGCCACCGCTATGAGTTCAACAATGAGTTCCGTCAGGCGTTCCTGGACGCCGGGCTGGTCCTGGGCGGAACATCTCCCGACGGGCGTCTGGTGGAGGCTGTGGAGGTGCCGGGTGAACGGTTCTGCCTGGGGGTTCAGTTCCATCCGGAGTTCAAGAGCCGGCCCAATCGGGCGCATCCACTTTTCAAGGATTTTATTGCCGCCGCCGTAGAACAGAACCGGAAGCGGGCAGAGTGAGGAGAACCCCCTATGAAGATCAACGCCAACTATCAAAATCTGGAACAGAGCTACCTGTTCACCAACATCAATCGGAAAGTCGCCGCTTATCAGGCGGCTAATCCGGAGAAAAAGATCATCCGCTTGGGCATCGGCGACGTGACCCGTCCTCTTTGTCCGGCGGTAATCGATGCCATGCACGCCGCCGTATCCGAGATGGGTGCGGCGGAAACCTTCCGTGGTTATGGCCCGGAACAGGGTTACGGCTTCCTCCGGGAGGCGGTTCAGGGCTACTATGCCAGCCGGGGAATATCGCTGGAAACCCGGGAAATCTTCATCAGCGACGGAGCGAAAAGCGACATTGGCAACATCCTGGATCTCTTTTCCCCGGAGAACACCGTCCTGGTACCGGACCCGGTCTACCCGGTCTATGTGGACACCAACATCATGGCGGGCCGCAAAATCCTTTATATGGACGCCAACGAGAGAAACGGTTTTCTGCCGCTGCCCGACCCTTCGGTGAAGGCCGATATTATCTACCTCTGCTCTCCCAACAACCCCACCGGCGCGGTCTACGACCGGGAACAGCTCCAGGCGTGGGTAGACTACGCTTTGGACTGCGGCGCGGTGCTGCTTTTTGACGCGGCTTATGAGTGCTTCGTCCACGATCCCACCCTCCCCAGGAGCATCTTTGAGATCGAGGGCGCCAAGCACTGCGCCATCGAGTTCTGCTCCTTCTCCAAGACCGCCGGGTTTACCGGCACCCGCTGCGGCTATACCATCGTGCCCGAGGCGCTGACCTTTGACGGCGCGTCTCTGAACAAATTCTGGCTCCGGCGGCAGACCACTAAATTTAATGGGGTCCCCTACATCGTCCAGCGGGGAGCTGCCGCTGTCTTTACCCCGGAGGGCCAGGAGCAGATCCATGCCAACATCGAATACTACATGGAAAACGCCCGGACCATTGCTTCCGCTTTGCGCAAGCTGGGAATATGGTTCACCGGCGGCGAAAATTCTCCCTATATCTGGCTCAAATGCCCCGGCGGACGCAGCTCCTGGGAGTATTTTGATTACCTCCTGGAGGAGAAGAACTTGGTGGGCACCCCTGGAGCGGGCTTCGGGAAAAACGGCGAGGGCTTTTTCCGCCTGACCGCCTTCGGAAGCCAGGAGGCCACCCGGGAGGCCGTCGCGCGGATTTCCGAGTGAGTACGCATTTCGGGAATGCATCCAAAAAGGCGGCCTCTGCGGATCGAAAACTCCGCAGAGGCCGCCTTTGTTTGTTGGATTCTATTTCAGCTGTGCCCAGAGGTAAACAGCCATGGGCAACAGGTATACCAGAATTACAACTGCCAGGAAAACGGTGAGGAAGATGAAGCGCAGCGCCGTCTTTATGCCGCTTTTTCCCAAAAGCCAAGCCTTTCCTTTCCAGAAAAACCACAGTGCCAGCAGCAGGCCGATCCCCATAAGAAGCAGTCCGGTCCTGAGTCCGGGCGGGGTATACGTCAGGACAATCTGGTTTTCCCCTTCCTGCAGAGACAGGCTCAGAAAGGTGCCGGCTGTCCGGTAAACTTCGGCTTTTTCACCGTTGACGGTTGCCGTCCACCCCTTGTCATAGGTCACTGGCAGGAATAGAGTCTGCCCCTCTTTCGCTGTACAGGCTGCGGAGATCTGATTCCCGGAAACCTCCATCTCCGTCCCTTGCGCGGCAGCGCAGATTCCTTTCAGCACGCCGGTGTCCAGCCCGAATACGCCAAAGGAAACGGGAGAGATGCTCTTGGAAATACGGACCGTCACCGTGACGGTCTCATCTGCAAAGGTTCCCAGTTCCAGCAGACCGTTTTCAGACTGGGTGGGATATTGGGCGCGGAGAGACTGGCCGTTGACCAGAATCTGGCAGCTCTTGTTAACTCCCTCGCTGAGCCGGATGGAAGGCTTGGCGGAGCAGTCAAAGTATAAGATCTCCTCCCCCTCCACCTGGATGGTATAGGTCTTGTCCGTATTGGTACTCCCCTCGTCCGGGACGTATTCCCGGAACATCCGATCCGCGCTGGGGAAAAGGGTGTCCGCCAGTTCCTGCTGGAGAAAGGCCCGGGACGATGTTTCCGGCAGTTCCGTCAGGAATCCCGGTTCCGCATCGGTAACAAGGGCGGAGGGCAGCCGGTAGGGAAGCTCCTGCAAGAGATAATAGTGGTTCCAGTAAACCGTTTCCTCCCCCAAAATGGAATCGCTGTCTGTGTCCTTCAGACGCCGCAGAATGTAACGGTTGCCCAGCAGCGCGTCAGAAAAGGCCGTTCCGCCGTTGGAGTTGACCTCCATCCAATAGCCAGAATAACCCAGCCGCCGGATGGTCATCAGGTAGCTTTCCGGCGTCAGGGAGGTGTAGTGGGAAAGGCTTCGGTACCCCATGGCGGAAAAGAAATTGACCGCAAAATATTTTCCGCTGGTTTTCAACCGGTAGAAATCGTCGTCCCGGATGCGTCCGCTCAAATCTGCGGCGGTCCAGTAGTTTTGGAGACTCTGGTTGACGCTGCCGATGTAAACGCTGCTGTTGAAAAAGCCCTCCGCCAGCACCAGAACGGTCAGCACGGCGGCGGTCAGCCTCCGGGAGGCCTGACGGGAGCGAAAAACCATCAAAACCACTGCGAAAAGCATCGCCGTCCCCGCAAAAACAGCGGCCAGAGACCAGAAGGATGTCTGATCCCCCCAAAGCCGACGGGTATAACTGGAAAAAACGGTGATCCACTTGCCCAGAAGGAAAGTGACACCGCCCGCGTACCCCAGGGCTAGAAGAGGAAGCAGAATTTTCACCCACCGTTTGGAAGCGGCGGGTGCCTCCTCCCCAGGGTCCTGGTGAGAGAAGATCTCCGCAGCCAGCAGCAGGAGAAGAAAGTTCAGCATATAGCCATACCGGACGGGAAAGCCCTGGTAGCTGCCGGTGTGCCACATTTTGTTGATGGGGTTCAGCATCACCGGAATCAAAAGCAGCAGGATGCACCCGGCCAGGGCGGCAAAAAATCCGGAGCGCATCTGCCGCCGCCGGATCAACAGCAGGGAGGCCGCCGGCAGAGCCGAGCAGAACAGCACCGGAATGGAAGTGTAAAGGTCGGTAGTGAGATTTCCAGAAGAGAGACTGGCGATCAGCCCCTGGCCCCGGGCGGACTCCATGACCTCCAGCAGGGACGGCAGCCAGACCGGAGCCGTCAGAAGCAGGGAGAGGACCGCTCCCGCCCCCAGCAGCAGGATGCAGTCCCCCGACCGCTTGGGCGCGATGCAGAAAAACTGGAACAGCCCCATGCTGAGGATCAGGAAGAGCACGACCATATAGCTTAGATAGTAGTTGACCGTCAGCATGGCGGAAAAGCACAGCACAAAAGGCAGAAGTTTTCGATGCGCCATCATTGCTGTCAGCGCCAGCAGCAGCAGGGGGAACAGCGCCATCATGTCCAGCCAGACGATGTTCTGATAGTAGTTGAGCGCGAATCCGGAAAATGCGTACATCAGGCCGAACAGGGTAATGGAAAGCGTCCGCATCTCAGGAAAGAAACGCCGAAAAAACAGCGCAGCCGTAAAAGCGCAGAGCATCATTTTCAGCAGGAGCAGGACGTTCATGGCAAAGGGCAGATGCTCCAACGGTACTAGTGCCGCTGGAATGGAAAGGGGACTTGCCAGGAAAAAGAAAAAGACTCCCCAGAAGTTCATCCCCCCAGCTGCCCCCATATCGAGAAAAGCACTGTTTTCACCGGTCAGGACTCGGCCGAAGGTCCCCATGAGGGGGATTACCTGCTGGGTCATGTCGCACCAGGTAATGCTCTTGTTTCCAAAGGGGAAAAAGCCGAAAACGGCGTAAACTACCAGCAGCAGCCCTCCGGTCAGAGCCGGGGCTGTCCAAAGGCAGCGGTTCGGTTTCTGCATGATAGCCTCCTTGCGTTGCACAGGAAAAGGAAAGCTGCCCGTTATGCAGGCAGCAGGGACTCGTCCACCGTGTGGGAGAGCAGGTAATCCACCCAGATCCGATAAGTGGAGACGCCGAAATGCATCCCGTCTGTGCTGTTGCCTGCGGGCAGACAGCCGTTTTCATCCTTGATTGCCTCCGCGACATCCAGGTAATACGCTCCCTTTTCCGTAGCAAGCTCCAACAGGGCGTCATTGAGGGCATCGATCTTGGAGTTGGCGTAGCGATCATCGCCCGCTTCCTTCTCGTGGGTCACGGGGAGGACGGACTGGACGTAGAAGATCGCGTCCGGCAGTGCCTCCCGCAGCTGATCCAGAAAATCCCCGTAAAACTCGATGATCTTGCCCTGGGAGAGAAAGGCCACGCCGTTGGACCCCAGCATCAGATAGACCTTATGTGGGGCGGCGGCCTTGACCGCTTCCAGCGCGGTCAGGGTGGAGCCGTCGGGCTGTTCGATGCAGGATTTGGTCAGGATTGTCTGAGGATTGATGCCGGTGTGGGCAATGACCTTTTCGGCGTCCAGAACCTGATAAGCTCCCAGCCCATAGGTCAGGGAATCTCCCACGAAAACGGCGTCGTCAAAATAAGTCTCGTCCAGCGGATCGCTTTCCGGAACCGCCACGCCGAGATAGGGGTCCGAAGCCGGAATGTCCACCGATGGCTCCGGCTCCGGCGCGGAGCTCTCTTCCAGAACCGAGGATTCCGGCGCCTGTGAAACCGCGGAGGACTCCGGCACGGAGCTTTCCAGTGGAGTGAAGAGCGGCTTCTGGCTGCACCCGGTCAAAAAGCAGGCGAAAATCACTGCCCAAAGCGGCAGAGATCGGAAAAATTTCATGTCTGGTCGATCCTTTCCATCCAATCAGAGCACCATGCCGCCGTTGGGAGCCAGCACCTGCCCCGTGATAAAGTCAGCCCGGTCCGAGGCCAGAAACGCGACGGCCTCCGCCACGTCGGAGGGCTTGCCCAGCACGCCCAGAGGCGTTTCCTCCCGCAGGGCGGCCAGGGCCTCCGCGCCAAGGTTCCCGTTCATGTCCGTTTCGATGACCCCCGGCGCCACGCAGTTGACCTGAATGCCGGAGGGTCCGACTTCCTGGGCCAGGGCCTTGGTAAATGCGATGACTGCCCCTTTTGCTGCGGAATAGGCTACTTCGCAGGAAGCACCGACCTGTCCCCACATGGAAGAGAGATTGATGATCTTGCCTTGTTTCCGGCGGATCATGGCAGGGAGGACAGCCTGTGCGCAGTGGAACATCCCCTTGACGTTGACAGCGAAAATCCGGTCCCACTCTGCCTCAGTGACATCCGTGAAGAGCTTCTGTTGAGCGATTCCGGCGTTGTTGACCAACACATGGGGATCGCCAAGCACCTCCCGGACCCGGGCGAGCATCGTGTCCACCTGTCCCCGGTCGGAGACGTCAGCAGGCACGGCTAGGGCACTGCCTGGCCGGAGCATGCAGAGCTCTTTTGCCATGGCTTCCGCAGCTTCCGCCGACCGGAGATAGTTGACAGCGACAGAATAGCCTCGCCGCCAGAGGAGGAGCGCGGTCTCCCGGCCGATTCCCCGGGAAGCGCCGGTGATGAGGGCAACTTTTTCCATGGTCCGCCTCCTTCTAAATCTTCAATAGTATACCATCTTCTCTTTAAAAAAACAAGGAACCTTTTATGAACGGCCAAAATTCTAAGAAAACATTAAGAAACTCCGCCCCGGAACAGGACGGAGTCAGCAGGTGGTCTATTCGGTCAGGACGCGGATGAGGCCCTGATAGATCTCGGTGGACTGCCTGGAAAAATTGTGGGCGATGATCTCTGCCTGCTCCCGGTCCGGCGCGAAAAAGGTCATGGTGAAGAAATCCAGGTCCCCCTCGTGGACGGAGCAGGCCACTCGGAACCCCTTCCCGTCCGGGAGAATTTTGGCGGAGACCTCGTTTTGCTTCCGCAGCCGGGCAAGGAGGGCGATTCCCTGGCGGATGATGTTGTCCCGTAGGGAGGAGGGGAGCGCCTGCTTGAGGTTTTCCGCCGTTTCCCGTCCTAGGGCGGTCAGAACATAGCAGCCGTCCTCCTCCGCAAGCTGTCCGCCTGTGCGCAGCTCGCTCACCGCGGTGGAGAGGGTAAAATAGTCAGTTACGCCTCCATCTGTGCAGATTTCCGTAATATTTTCCAGTGTTAACGGGGCTTCCAGAGAATGGAGCAGATAGCAGATGAGTATTTTTACCTCGTAGGTTTCCTTCAGTCCGCCGGGGGAAATCCCCGCAATGATCGTTTCTGCCATAGGGCGCTCCTTTCGTTGGAATCCTTTTGCAAATTTTATTTTTTCGAATGGTTCCTTTTTTATTCTATCATAAACGCCAAAAGAAGAAAAGGTGGTTTCACAAATTTGTCTGGGGTGTAAAACTGCTGGGAACTTTGAAATTTCCCTTTACAAATCCTCAAAAAGCGTGTAGAATAAAAGCAGTGAAACACGACAACCTTTAAGTTGGTCCTGTGAGGCTGGCAAGGCGGTCTGCTTAATGGATATTCATGCAGGGTCTGACAGACGAACGGCAGAAGCCGTTGGTTTGGTGGGCTGTAGCTGTAGAAAAAAGAGCGGCCAAACTGTCCGGCATCCGGCAGTTTGGCTTTTTTATTT
Organism: uncultured bacterium; assembly: GCA_905214265.1. Lineage (GTDB taxonomy): Bacteria > Bacillota > Clostridia > Oscillospirales > Ruminococcaceae > Merdivicinus. The sequence continues at coordinate 19,265 of CAJMLQ010000018.1, read as the reverse complement.
GGAAAAGGAGACGCTATGCAGGAAAAAGCCCTGATTTTGGACGAAAAGGCCATGGCCCGGGCCGTTACCCGGATCTCTTTCGAAATTCTGGAGCGCAACAAGGGCGCAGATGGCCTCTGCCTGGTCGGCATTATCAGCCGCGGCCGCGACCTGGCACGGCGCATCGCCGGGCGCATTGCCTCAGTGGAGGGAACCTTTGTCCCTTGCGGAGCCCTGGATATCACCCGCTTTCGGGACGACCTCCGAGAGGAGATCCCGCGGCAGGACCGCACCGATGTCCCCTTTGACATCACTGGAAAGCGCATCGTCCTGGTGGACGACGTGATTTACACCGGACGCACGGTCCGTGCCGCCATCGACGCCCTTTTTGCCATCGGCCGCCCCCAGAGCATCCAGCTGGCGGCGCTGGTGGACCGAGGCCATCGGGAGCTTCCCATCCGAGCTGATTACGTTGGCAAAAACCTTCCCACCTCCCGGGAGGAAACTGTCCGGGTGCTGGTGAAGGAGATGGACGGGGAGGACCGGGTCGTCATTTTGGAGTAATTCCTCATCCGAAAGGAGTCACAGATGCAATCCTATTTGTTTGCAAACGCGCGGATCGTCAGCCCAGCAGACGGGCTGGATTTCACCGGCAGCGTCCGGGTCGCGGACGGCAAAGTAGCTGCAGTGGGATCGGCGCTGGAACCTCAGCCCGGCGATACGGTCCTGGACGCCGGGGGAAAAGCCCTGCTCCCGGGCCTGATAGATATGCACGTCCACTTGCGGGATCCCGGTTTCACCCACAAGGAGGACATCCTCACCGGGTGCGAGGCGGCGGCGGCCGGAGGCGTTACCTCTGTAGCTTGCATGCCCAATACCAAGCCTGTCACCGACTCGTCGGAAGTGGTTCGCTATATTCTAGACAAGGCGGCGGGGGCCAAGGCGCATGTCTACCCTGTGGCGGCCATTACCCGGGGCCTTTCCGGGGAGGAACTCACCGATATGGCCGCGCTGAAGGCCGCCGGGGCCGTGGCCGTCTCCGACGACGGGAAACCAGTACCCAGTGCCCGGATGATGCGGGCCGGGATGGAACGGGCGGAGGCAGCGGGGCTGCTGGCCATCTCCCACTGCGAGGATTTGGAACTCATCCACGGCGGCATCATGCATCTGGGCAGTGTCTCCCGGGAGCTGGGCGTCCCCGGCATGGACCGGGCCAGTGAGGATTCCATCACCGCCCGAGAGCTGGCCCTGGCCGAGTCCGCCGGCACCCGGATCCACATCGCCCACGTCAGCACCGCCGGTGCGGCGGCCTTCATCCGCGCCGCCAAGGCCCGAGGCGTCCGCGTTACCTGCGAGACCGCGCCCCACTACTTCCTGCTGACCCACGAGCTTCTCCGGAAGCGGGACGCCAGCTACCGGATGAATCCGCCCCTTCGGGAACCCGCTGACCTGGAGGCAATGAAGGAAGCCATCCTGGACGGCACCATCGACTGCATCGTCACCGACCACGCCCCTCACGCTGCCGCCGAAAAGGCGGACTTCGAAAAAGCGCCCAATGGTGTCGTCGGGCTGGAGACCAGCTTCGCCGCATCCTATACCGGCCTGGTGAAAACCGGCCTGATCTCCCTTGGCCGTCTGGTGGAGCTGATGAGCGTCAACCCGGCGCGGATATTGGGTATTCCCGGCGGGCATATCCGTCCCGGAGTCCCGGCGGACCTGGTCCTCATGGACCTGGACCGCACTTGGACCGTGGAGCCGGAAAAGCTCCATTCAAAATCGAAAAATACCGTCTTCAAGGGGATGGAGCTGGCCGGAAAGGCAGTCTGCACCCTCTGCGGCGGAAAAATCGTTTATACCTGCGACTGAAAAGGAGGAACCCCCTATGTCGTTTGACCGTTTGATTGCCAAGATTCAAGAGACCAAAAACCCTACCGTCGTGGGCCTGGACCCCGCCTATTCCTATGTCCCCGCCTATATCCGGGCCAAGTATGCCGGAGCCTTCGCCGACCCGCTGGAGGGCGCGGCCTACGCGGTCTTGGAATACAACAAGGCCCTCATCGACGCCCTCTGCGACATTGTCCCCGCTGTGAAGCCCCAGGCCGCCTATTATGAGCTCTACGGCTGGTATGGGGTCAAAACCCTGGCGGAAACCATCACCTACGCCCAGCAAAAGGGTATGTATGTCATCACCGACGGCAAGCGCAACGACATCGGTTCCACCATGGAGGCCTATGCTGCCGCCCATCTGGGCACCGTGGACATCGGTGGCTTGACCGCTACCCCCTTCGGCGGCGACGCCCTGACCGTCAACGGCTACCTCGGCTCCGACGGCATTACCCCTCTGCTGAAGATCTGCAAGGCCCAGGACAAGGGTATTTTTGTCCTAGTCAAGACCTCCAATCCCTCCTCCGGTGAGCTTCAGGACAAGAAGATTGGCCGCCGCACCGTCTACGAGGTCATGGGGAGCATGTGCGAGAAATGGGGAAAGGAAGTCCCCGGTGAAAGCGGCTACTCCGGCGTCGGCGCGGTAGTGGGCGCTACTTATCCGGAGCAGCTTTCCGAGCTGCGGGCCAAGCTGCCCCACACCTTTTTCCTGGTGCCCGGATACGGCGCTCAGGGCGGCGGAGCCAGGGATGTGGCCGGAGCCTTTGACGGAAACGGTCTGGGTGCCATCGTCAACTCCTCCAGGGGCATCATCTGCGCCTATAAAAAGGGCGATTGGACGGAGGAACAGTTCGCCGAAGCAGCCCGGGCCGAAGCCATCCGGATGCGGGACGACATCGGGAGTTTTGTAACCGTCCGTTGAAGACGATCACGATAAAATCAAGACGGCCAGCAGGTGCTTTGCCTGCTGGATGAATGAATTGAAACCCATGGAAGGATGATGCATATGCCGCTCAGAAGCGATATTAAAAAAGTTCTGGTCATTGGATCCGGCCCCATTGTAATCGGACAGGCCGCCGAATTTGACTATGCCGGGACTCAGGCCTGCCGCGCCCTCAAGGAAGAGGGCCTCGAGGTGGTCTTAGTCAACTCCAATCCTGCGACGATCATGACGGACAAGGCCATGGCCGACAAAATATATATCGAGCCCCTGACTTTGGACGTGATCAAACGCATCATCCTCCTGGAAAAGCCGGACAGCGTCCTTTCTACCCTGGGCGGCCAGACCGGCCTGACCCTTTCCATGCAGCTGGCCAAGGAAGGCTTTTTAGCGGAGCACGGTGTGAAGCTCCTAGGCGCCAATCCCGAGACCATTGATAAGGCCGAGGACCGCCAGGAATTCAAGGATACCATGGAGAAGATCGGCCAGCCCTGTATTCCCTCCAAGGTCGTCACCACCGTGGAGGACGCCGTGGATTTCACCCAGGTCATCGGCTACCCCGTCATCGTTCGCCCTGCCTTTACCTTGGGCGGCACCGGCGGCGGCATCGCGACCGACGAAAAAGAGCTGCGGGACATCGCCCGCAACGGCCTGCGTCTTTCGCCCATCACCCAGATCCTGGTGGAAAAGTGCATTTCCGGCTGGAAGGAGATCGAGTTCGAGGTCATCCGGGACGCCAAGGATAACGTCATCACCGTCTGCTCCATGGAGAACCTGGACCCGGTGGGCGTTCATACCGGCGATTCCATTGTTGTGGCCCCTGCTGTCACCCTGTCGGACAAAGAGTATCAGATGCTCCGCACTGTAGCTTTGAGGATCATCTCCGAGCTGAAGGTGGAAGGCGGCTGCAACTGCCAGTTTGCTCTTCATCCCGAGAGTATGGAATACGCCGTCATCGAGGTCAACCCCCGGGTCTCTCGGTCCTCGGCTCTGGCCTCCAAGGCCACTGGCTATCCCATCGCCAAGGTGGCGGCCAAGATCGCCATCGGCTATTCCATGGACGAGATCGTCAACGCTGTTACCGGCACCACCTATGCCTGCTTTGAGCCGGCGCTGGATTACCTGGTGGTCAAATTCCCCAAATGGCCCTTTGACAAATTCGTCTACGCTAAGCGTACGCTGGGCACCCAGATGAAGGCCACCGGCGAGGTCATGGCCATCGGCACCTCCTTCGAGCAGGGCATCATGAAGGCAGTCCGTTCCATTGAACTGGGCCTGGACTCTCTGACCATGCCCTCTCTGGCAGGGAAGAGTGACGAAGAGATCACCGCCATGCTCCACAACATCGACGATCAGCGGCTTTTTGTGGTGTTCGAAGCCCTGAAGCGCGGCGTATCCTTTGCGTCCATCCACGAGATCACCATGATCGACGAGTGGTTCCTTGGAAAGCTCCAGAACCTGGTTAACCTGGAAAAAGAACTGGCTTCCGCTCCCCTGACGGATGCGCTTTACCTTCGGGCCAAAAAATGGGGTTATCTGGACTCCACTATCGAGCGAATCTCCGGTCAAAAGGTGGAGCGTCCCCGTTTTGCCTCTTACAAGATGGTGGACACCTGCGCTGCCGAGTTCAAGGCCAAAACTCCCTATTTCTACTCTACCTTCGACGATGAAAACGAGGCCGCCGAGTTTATTGAGCGGCAGAATTCCCACAAAAAGAAGGTTATCGTTTTCGGCTCTGGCCCCATTCGCATCGGTCAGGGCATCGAGTTCGATTACTGCTGTGTCCACTGTGTCTGGGCGCTGAAGGAGGCGGGCTGCGAGGCGATCATCGCCAACAACAACCCGGAAACTGTTTCTACCGATTTTGACACCGGCGACCGTCTTTATTTCGACCCTCTGACTAAGGAGGATGTTCGCAGCCTCATTGAGACGGAAAAACCCTACGGCGTCGTGGTTCAGTTCGGTGGCCAGACCGCCATCAAGCTGACCAAGTATCTGGACGAGCTGGGCGTGCGCATCCTTGGCACCTCCGCCGACGCCATCGACGAGGCCGAGGACCGGGAGCGCTTCGACGCCCTCTTGGAGCGCTGCGAGATTCCCCGCCCCCAAGGCCATACCGTCTTTACCACAGAGGAAGCCATCCGGGCGGCCAACGAGCTGACCTATCCGGTGCTGCTGCGGCCTTCCTACGTCCTGGGCGGCCAGAATATGATCATCGCCCACTCCGATAAGGACGTGGAGGAGTATATGGCCATCATCACCTCCCACCACATCGAAAACCCGGTCCTCATCGACAAATACATGATGGGCACCGAGGTGGAGGTGGACGCTATCTGCGACGGCGAGGACTTCCTCATCCCCGGTATCATGGAGCATGTGGAGCGGGCTGGCGTCCACTCCGGCGACTCCATTTCCGTCTATCCCTGCCAGACCCTGAGCCATCACATCCGGGCGACCCTCATCGCCTACACCGCCCGGCTGGCCCTGGCGCTGAAGGTCAAGGGTCTCATCAACATCCAGTATGTCGTCTACAATCATTCCGTTTACGTCATTGAGGTCAACCCCCGTTCCTCCCGGACTGTACCGTATATCAGCAAGGTCACCGGCGTCCCCATGGTCGCCCTGGCTACGGAGATCATCTTGGGCAAAAAGCTCCGGGATCTGGGCTACGGCACCGGCCTGTACCCTGCTCAGGATTATGTCGCGGTGAAGGTCCCGGTCTTCAGTTTCGCAAAGCTCAGCGACGTGGATACTCACCTCGGCCCGGAAATGAAATCCACCGGCGAGGTACTGGGCATTGCCCGGAGCTTTGACCAGGCCCTGCTTAAGGGGCTGGTCGCCTCCGGAAACCAGATGAAAAAGTCCGGAGGCGTCTTTATCAGCGTCCGGGATGCCGACAAACAGGAGGTCCTGGAGGTAGCTGACAAATTCGCGACAATGGGCTTTGAACTGTATGCCACCAGCGGTACCGCTCTGAACCTCAACCGCAACATGATCGCCGCCAACACCGTCAAAAAGATCCATGAGGACGAGGAGAACAACGTTCTGACCCTTCTGGATTCCGGCAAAATCGATTACGTTATCTCCACCTCAGAGAAAGGCCGCATTCCCGCTCGGGACAGCGTTCGCATCCGCCGGAAAGCGGTGGAGCGCTCCATCGTCTGCCTGACCTCCCTGGATACAGCCAACGCCGTAGCGGACTGCCTGGCCATGGACAAGACCATCGACGATGTCGAGCTGGTGGATATCACGAAGATCTGACTTCCTTAAATACGGAAAAAGGCCTCCCGATAGGGCGGCGTCCGTAAAACAGTGAATCCTCCGTATGTTGCGACCATACGGAGGATTATTTTCTGCATGATATTCAAACTTGCTGACGGCGAACGATTTGTCAAAACCGTTTGGTTGCGGCAAGTCCACAGAGGATAGCCGCTTTAGCGGTGCAAGGGGGTGTAGCCACCTTGACGGAACGAAGTGACGCAACATTCGATGTCAGACAGTTTTCTTCTGCTGACGGAGAATGAAGCTCTACAGGAAGCACGATACTCCCGATAGGAGAGTATAGAAGTGCGCCTTTTTGTTCCGAAAGGATTTTGCAGCATTCCGCCAAACTGGAAGTCGTCGTGCTTAATTCATTCTTTCAACGAGAAATCTTTTCAATAAACGACTCAATACAATCTGAAACTTGATCATAATTCGACCAATATAAATAGTGTTCCGACTTTTTAATCATCACTTGTTCACTGTTTTCAGACCATGAAGCCAACTGGATTTGCACCTTATTCCAGTCATCTCCACCGTCAGAAGAAAGAACAAGAATTGGCACCTCTCCTAATAAAGGCCCTTTTAGAACTGTTGTTGCGTTCTCGTTTATAAGATTAATCGTGTTAATCGAATCAGCATTTCCAGCAAACCGATAGAACATTGCTTTATCTATATCCTTAACAAATTCCGGAAGGTTCTTATTTCTACTATTCTCACCGTATGCTGGTAAAAGCCACCCTAATTCACCCATTAATCGATTTAATCCGATTGTCCTCAAAAAAGCAGTCCCTCTATTTATTATTTTTGCCAGCAATTCAGAATCTGTGCTATAGAATTCTGGACTTCCACAATCCAAGAATATGATTCCCTTCACTTTTTCGGGATTCGTTTGTGTATATCGAATTGCCTCAAGAGAGCCAAGAGAATGGCAAATGATTACAATCGGCTTATTTGGTGCAACGGTATCAATTAATACGGTAAGCTCATCTGTCATTTTTTCGATTGTTCGCAAAGTATTTGTGCTTGAACTCCATCCACTTCCGGCATGGTCAAATGTGACAGTCTGTCCTTTTGCTGAAAGCATGTTTTGAAGGGCATAGAAATCGGTGTAGGCACACGGTGTTCCTGATCCGGTAATAAAAACAAATGCCGTGTCACCAGAACCTTTCGAATAATAATGTGCCTGATATGTTCCTACATCAACATAATCTCCAATTGCATCATATTTGCTTTTCTCAATCTGCGTCATAATAGATTGCCAAATGGTTCCTGCCACCAGACATAGGATTAGCAAAATGGGGAAAATTAATTTTTTGATTTCTTTCATTTGTACTTCTGCCCTCAACTTCCGATTTATCTTACTTTTTTGCTGAATAAAGTATATCGGTAAATATGAAAAAGTCTACCATTCGCACAAGGAAATGCCTGAAGAAGTTTAGGATTCTTCGGGCGTACTCAATACTGTCTTGCGCACACCCGCCCATAAGGGAAGCCTTTTTTGTTCGACCGTCAGGAGACGTTGTCCGTCGGGCAATTTTGTGATAGAATCATTGTAGAAACGGCATTTTATCTCAGATGATACTTCAGCGGCGCGCTGCATCTGCGGCAGAAAAAATACCAGCATTTTTCTGATAAGAGGGAGGAGTTTTTCATGGCTCAGACTGCCGGCGAAATTCAAAAGGAGCGGATCCGGGAAATCGAGGAAAAAGCCAGCCGCTTGCTGGAAAAGTGTGAAATTGTGACCCTGGCATCGGTCAATGAAAAGGGGTATCCGCGTATCTGTGCGGTTTCAAAGCTTGCGGCCAGGGATTTTCACGAGATCTTTTTTGTGACCTCCAAGCGGTCGGAGCGGAACGGAAAAGCCGTCCATTTTGAACGGAATCCCAAAGCCAGTGTCTGTTATACAGCTGGTGGGGACAGCGTAACGCTGATAGGAACGGTCGAGTTTATAGAGGACCGGGCTGAACGGGAGCGGCTGTGGAACGAGGCTGATCGGAAATTTTTTTCCAAAGGGATCGACGATCCTAAGTTTCGTTTGCTGAAGTTTCACACCATCGAAGCGACTTTTTGGATCGAAGGCCGGTTTCGAACATGTCGATACCGGTAAAAACTGCGGCGTGGCAGCAAAATTTATGAGGAAAGAAGTATGCGGAATGTTTCGAGAGATGCGAAGAAAGAGGCAGCAGCTGCCGCTTGAAGAATGCAGGAAGATCCTTCGAAAGGCGACCTCCGGCGTGCTGGCGGTGTCCGGTGACGGTGGATATCCCTATGCAGTGCCGCTCAGCTACGTGTACGCGGATTCGAAACTCTACTTCCACTGTGCCCAGAGCGGCCATAAGCTGGACGCGATCCGGCGGGATCGCAGAGCCTCTTTCTGCGTTATTGATCAGGATCAGGTGATGCCGGAGCGCTATACCACCTATTTTCGGAGCGTCATTGTCTTTGGAAAGACGCGGATCCTGGAGAATCCGAATGAAAAGCGCGCCGCTATCGAACTCCTGGCAGAGAAATATTCCCCGGAACAGGGCGAGGGCCGCCGTCAGGAGATCGAGGGATCCTTTGACCGGCTGTGCATGATCGAATTGACAGTCGAGCATCTGACGGGGAAGGAGGCAATCGAACTGAGCAAAGAAAGAGGATAAGAGGAGCAGCGTTTCACTCTGCTCTGTGTCTGGCACTGCACGTTTTCCCATGCCGTCTGGCCCGAATAGTGGAAAGGCCCGCCCCGGCCAGAACTCCTACGATGGACGGTAGAAATGCAAAGAATAAGAAGATCGGGTCCGTGCTGTGAAACACGGCGAGGGGCAGAAACCATCCGATCCCCCCGAAAAGGAGAGGGGCGAGCCATTTGACCCATCCCGACCGCATTCCCGCCGTCCAGGAGCAGACCAAAGCGGTCAGAGGCAGCAGCAGGTAGAAGTTCAGCAGGGCATAACCCATCTCGTCTCCCGGCCGCAGAAAGAAAAGCCCCCAGATCAGGATGCCGGCTGCAATGGTCACAAAGGCCGAAACAGCCGCCACGGTGGCAGTGTGTTTTCGGAACGCCCTTTGAAATTTTTTCGCCGGATTGGCGGAGAGAACGATGGGAGGAGCGGGTTCCTTTATCTGGGCAAAAGCTTTCCGGCAGGTTTCACAGGCGGAGAGATGTTCCTCTATCAGCCGGCAGCTTCCGGGGCTTGCCATTCCTTCCACATATAATGGCAGTAAATCGCAGATGACGTCACAGTCCATCTCCATAAGAAGCCTCCATTCGTTTTTGAATTTGTTTCTTGGCCCGATGATAGGTCACGCAGGCCCAATGCTCGGTTTTTCCAAACAGCAGAGCGATCTGCCGGAAGGGCAGTTCGCCAAAGACCCGCAGAGAGAAGACCTCTTTGTACGGTTCGTCCAGTTCGTGAAGCGCCTGGTGGAGCCGAAACGCCTGTTCCTTTTGGATGAGGAGGGCCTCGAGGTTTTCCTCAGGAGGTGTGCTGTCTAGGCACTTTTCCTGGTCCGCAAAGCGGCTTTGCTTTTTTCGATAGGAAAAATAACTGTTTTTTGCAATCTGACAGAGCCAGACCCGGATATCACAGCCGCCCTGGAATCGATCCAGCCCCCGCAGCGCCTTATAAAAGGTCTCCTCAGTCAGTTCCTCCGCCAACGCCTCATCTGCCGTGAGTCCCCGGAGAAAGCGAAAAACATCCTCAAAATATTGCGCGTATATTTTCTGGAAGTCTGTCATTCCATCACCGCCATCTATAAGACTCACGTGCCGGGAAAATATCACAGCACACCGCCAATAATATGGAAAAGCGGACATGTCGGGGGAAAATCCCCTTTGGCATGTCCGTTTTGGGGCAAAATTTTCTTTATCCTTGACAGAAGGGCTCCAACCCCAAGCTCCACAGCGGAAATTTCCCGATATACCAGCTTCCCGCCGTCACGCCGGGATTCCATCAGACAGAGCCTCTTCACTGGGATGCATAGCTCCGGGAGGTTCTGGCTGAATGCATCTAGGCGGAAGCCCGGATGCAGCCGCACCTCTCGGCCCAGGGTCAGATGCGGCGTAAACGCCCGTTCTTCCAGAGAGAATCCGGCTGCCCGCAGAGCGGAAGTCAGTTGTTCCTGTACCGAGAGCAGCTCCGGACAGGGCAGAAGCCCCATCCAGCAGATATCCCCGCCCGGACGCCGGAACCTTCCCAGTCCCTTGGCCGTCAGGGCAAAGGGACTGCCCTTTACGGTGCGCATCGCAGCCTGCACAGCCCGCAGCCGGGAAGTCTCCCCTAAAAAGGCCAGGGTCAAATGCAAGTTTTCCCTTCGGGTGAAATTTCCTTCCGCCTGCCGGGACAGTTCCTGAATGACCGTCTCCAGCCGGACCTTGGTCTCCTCCGGAAAGCAGATGGCAGCGAAAAGACGCATGATATTCCTCCTTACAGGATCCGTACCACGTCCCCCGGCTTGCCGGAGATCACATGTTCCGTTCCACCGTAGACCAGCGTCATCGTTTTGTCGAATCCGACAGCCGCCTCCAGCTCTACGAGCTTTCCTTCCTCCCAGCGCATGGAGAGGGTGTGCCCGCCGGGAATCCGTACGCCTCTCAGTGATCCGTTTGCCCATTGTTCGGGAAGTGCGGGCAGCAAGTGCGCCTTCCCATCATAGAATCCAACGATGGCCTCGATCCCGGCGGCCACCGCACCCAGATTGCCGTCGATCTGAAAGATGCGCGGTGGGTGGAGGTCCAACAGGCTCACAGTGGCAAAATCCTTGATAAGGGCTGTGAAATGCTCGTAAAATTCTTGCGCATTCCCCAGCCGGGCTTCGAGGCAGGCGACCCACGCCCGGCTCCAGCCGGTGTGCCCGCCTCCGTGGGACAGCCGGAACCGCAGGGACTGGATCGCCGCCTGATACTGCTCTGGCCGTGTCTCCGGCGTGAACAGATCAGAGGGGTACAGTCCGTAGAGATGAGAGAGGTGCCGGTGTCCTGGCTCTCCCTCCGGAAGCTCCCGGTCCCACTCCAGCAGCCTTCCGTCGGAGCCGATGGCAAAGGGCGGCAGATGCTCACGCAGGGTCTTCCAGAGCGCGGCCCTGTCTGCGTCGATTCCCAACGCCTCCGCTGCGCCGATGGCGTACCCCAAGGCGTCATAGCAGAGCTGCACGTCCATGGCGGAGGATTTCCCCAGCAGCACTGGAAATTCATCCAGCCCCGGGATGAAATTCTCCGGCGACTGGCTTGGCAGAATCTGATAGGTCCCGTTTTGGTCCCGGACCAGATAGTCCTCGTAAAATTCTGCCACCCCCGCGAAAAAGGGATAGGCTTCTTTCAGATACGCCTGATCTCCGCCGTAGCGCCAGTGGTCCCAGAGATGCCGGGCGATCCAGGGTGCCGCCCCGATCCAGACAGCCCAACCATAAGCCTCCGGGGTGGACACCCCCCAGGCGTCAGTCTGTAAAGGCAGGCAGATCCCTCGGCAGCCGTAAAGCCGTTCTGCCGCCTCCCGGCCGCTTTCCATGAAACTTTTGACGTAACGGATCAGCGCCTCCGCACATTCCGGAAGAGCAGCGGGTTCCGCCATCCAGTAGTTCATTTCCAGATTGATGTCAAAGTGATAGTCGCACTCCCACGGAGGGGCCAGCAGATCGTTCCATTTCCCCTGCAAATTGGCGGGCAGTTCGCCGCAGATGGAGGAAGAAAGCAGCAGGTACCGTCCAAAATCAAAGTAAAGTTGGCAGATGCCGTTGTCCGTTCTGCCCTCCTTAACCCGCCGGATCCGTTCGTCAGTCGTCAGGGCGTCCAGCTCCGGCCCGTTCGGGGCCAGCTCCAGCCGGATTCGGTCCATCCATTTCCGGAACCGTTTTCCATGAGACGTCTTGGCGTCAGAGAAATTCATCGCGTTTCTATATGCGTTCAGTTCTTCTTCCACGCCTCGTACAGAGGTGGCAAGATTGATCTGCGCGGTCAGCACGGTGGCGTTTTCCACCCGCAGCAGCCCTTCCCCTGCAGCGGAGCAGGTTCCATCCGTTTCCAGCCGGACCTCCACAGCAAAGGAGATGCCGCCGGAGATCTCTCCATCCAGCCGCAGAAGCTCCGGCTCTGTTCGCAAAGTCAGCTCCGTCCCAGCCTCTGCCTCCCGGGAGAGACTGAGCATTCCGGAAAAGGGCGTTTCGCTCATCCAGCGACAGAGAAGCGTTCCGCCGATGCAGTCGGCGAAAAACTCTCCCCGCACCTTGCCTCCGGCGAGGGCGCGGACGGTTTCCGCCGTGCCGGTTTCCAGTTCCAGGCTCCTGACACAGAATTTCTGAACCCCCTCCGGCTGGAAGGAAAGCTCCCCGGCAGGCTGGTAGGGGTCGACCCTGCCTTTCTGGCCGCTGAAGCCGCCAAGCCCGGCAAAATACCGGTTTCCGGCGGCCGCCGCCTGTTTCCATTGCTCCCGCTCGATATAGCTGCGCACCTCGCCTAAATGTCCGGCGGCTTCCTCGCATTTCCGATCCCGATTCCGTCCAGTCCACAGCCATTCATGGTTCAGCGTCAGCCGGTCTGTTTTTTCGTCTCCCCAGATCATGGCGGCCAGCCGGCCGTTTCCGATGGGAAGCCCTTCCATCCATTCCTTAGGGGGAGTGTGGTAGTTCATGCAAGCACCTTTCATAGACACCTCCTGCAGGCATTTCACCTGCATAAATAAAAATGGCGATACAAGTGGTCTGTACCAAGAATAAAACGTTTAAGAACATTTTAGCAGTTTTTAAAAAAAATGTCCAGTTTTTTTTTTGAAAAGTGGCGACATTTCTTGACACGGAGAAAAAACGGTGATATACTAAGCACAAATGTTGCATGCGCAACTAATAGAACAAGTCGAAAGGATGAGAGCCCATGGATTCCTTTATGCGCTGCGTCAGCCGGACGGCCCGCTGCGCCAGTCTTTACCGCGGTGAAAAGTTAGAGAAAATCGGCCTGAACGGGGGCCAGCACACCTACATCCTGAATATCTGTCGCAACCCCGGTGTTTCCCAGGAGCAGCTTGCCCGGCTCATTTACATCAATAAGTCCAACGTGGCCCGGCAGCTGGCGCTTCTGGAACAGAACGGCTTCGTCACCCGGATCCCTGACCAAACGGATCGCCGGGTGCTCCGTGTCTATCCAACGCAGAAGGCGCTGGATGCCTGCCCTGTGGTCCAGAAGGTCCTGGCCGACTGGCAGGAATATGTGATGGAGGGCTTCACCCCCGATGAACGGGAACAGCTGACCTCCCTGATGCAGAGGGTTATGGAGCGCGCGGCTGCTTATGCGGAAAGCCGTCTGACTCCTGGGCAAGAAGGCGGTGACGGAAAGTGAGCTTCTTTGTCCGCTATCTGCGCCCTTATTTTGGGCAGATGTGCGGCGGCACGATCATCAAGTTCATCGGAACCATTATGGATCTGCTGCTTCCCTGGTGCCTTGCGCATATTGTGGACGATGTGATTCCCATGCGGAACATCGGTCTGATCGTGTTTTGGGGCGTGTTGATGACCATTTTTTCCGTCGTCGCCGTACTGGGAAACATCATCGCCAACCGTATGGCCTCCCGGGTGGCCCGCAACACTACCGAGGCAGTCCGGCGGGATCTGTTCCATAAAACAATGTCCCTTTCCTGCGCCCAGGCGGACCGTTTTACCATTCCGTCTTTGATTTCTCGCCTGACCTCGGACACCTACAACGTCCACAGCATGGTGGGCATGATGCAGCGAATGGGCATCCGCGCGCCGATTCTGCTCTTGGGCGGCATTGCCGTCACCCTGACTCTGGAGCCGGTGCTGGCCCTGATCCTCATCGCCTGTCTGCCCCTGATGGCTCTGGTTATCGTGACAGTATCCCGTAAGGGCATTCCGCTTTACACAAACCTCCAGCGGGGAGTCGACAAGCTCGTCCAGACCGTGCGGGAAAACGTTACGGGAATCCGCGTCATCAAAGCTCTTTCCAAGACCGACTATGAGAAACGACGGTTTGACGCGGTAAATCAGGACGTTGTCTACCGGGAGCGCAAAGCCGGCCTTACCATGGCGGTCACCAACCCCACTATGAACCTCTTTCTCAACCTGGGCATGACCCTGATTATCCTTGTTGGCGCCTACCGTGTCAACGGCGGCGTCAGCCAGCCCGGCAAGATCATCGCCTTCATGAATTATTTCACTATCATCCTCAACGCCGTCCTTTCCATCAACCGGATGTTCGTCATGTGTTCCAAGGGTATCGCTTCTGCCGAGCGCATCGACGAGGTCCTCCAGACGCCTGCCGATATGCCGCCCCGGCTGTCTGAACCTGTGGCGGACAACGCCCACGTCGTCTTTGATCACGTATCTTTCTCCTACCTGAAAAAGGAGCAGAACCTGACGAATATCACCTTTTCCCTGAAGCAGGGGGAGACACTGGGGATCATCGGCGCTACCGGCTCCGGAAAGAGCACGATCGTCAATCTCCTGATGCGGCTCTATGAAACCGATGAAGGCAGCATCCGCATCGGCGGGGAGGACGTGAATTCCATCCCCCCAGAGGTTCTGCATACCAAGTTCGGCGTTGCCTTCCAGCACGATGTCCTTTTCGCGGATACCATCGCGGAAAATATCTCCTTCGGCCGGGGCCTAACTGAGGACCAGCTCCGCCGCGCTGCCGCTGACGCCCAGGCGGCGGAATTCATCGATTCCCTCCCCGACGGGCTGGAGCACATGCTGACCATCAAGGGCTCAAACCTCAGCGGCGGCCAGAAACAGCGGTTGCTTATCGCCCGGGCTCTGGCGGGAAAGCCGGAGATCCTCATTCTGGACGATTCCTCCAGCGCCCTTGACTATAAAACCGACGCCAAACTCCGGGCAGCCATCCGCGCCCACTTCCAGGGGACAACGTCCATTATCATCGCCCAGCGAATCAGTTCCATCCTTCATGCCGATCATATCCTCGTCCTGGAGGATGGCCGCCAGATCGGTTACGGGACCCATCAGGAGCTGCTGGCGTCCTGCCCGGTCTACCGGGAGATCAGCGAATCACAGATGGGAGGCGGGCTTCTTGCATAAACAGAAATCCTCCATGCCGCGGCCGAAAAAGCGCTATCTATTTCTCCGTCTCTGCCGCTATTTCGGCCGGCATAAGCTTATGGTCCTAGCCGCTATCTCTCTGACCGTGGGGAGCAATCTTCTGGCACTGGTGGGCCCGTCTCTCTCCGGGAAGGCCATCGACGCCATTCAGCCCGGCCCGGGAGCCGTCGTTTTCCGGCAGGTATTTTACTACTGCGGCCTCATGGCGCTCTTTTACGCCGGTTCCTCTCTTCTGTCGTACATCTTGTCCTCCCTAATGATCTTTTTAAGCCAGAAGATCATCTATCAGATGCGGAAGGAGGTTTTCAATAAGCTCCTGGACCTGCCGGTCAACTATTTCGATCAGCATCAGACCGGCGATATTCTCAGCCGCCTGTCCTATGACATTGATACTGTCAATGCTTCTCTCTCCAACGACCTCCTTCAGATCTGCACCAGTATCATTACGGTGGTGGGTTCCTTTGTCATGATGATCCGCATCTCGCCGCCCCTGGTGACGGTGTTTCTGTTTACCATTCCGGCCTCCATCCTCTTTACCCGCTACCGTTCCCGCAAGGTCCGGCCCCTGTTCCGGAAGCGTTCGGAAAAGCTGGGAGAGCTGAACGGCTACGCCGAGGAGATCATCTCGGGGCAAAAGACCATCAAGTCCTACCACCAGGAAGAAACCATGCAGGAGCGATTCAACCAGCGCAACACCGAAGCTGTGAACGCCTACTATAACGCCGATTATTACGGCAGCGTCACTGGCCCCTGTATCAACTTCATCAACAACCTGTCCTTTACCCTCATCAGTATCTTCGGAGCGGTTCTCTTTCTGCAGAATATGCTGACTTTGGGAACGATCTCCACCTTTATTCTCTATTCCCGCAAGTTTTCCGGTCCCATCAATGAGGCGGCCAATATCATCAGCGAGCTTCAGTCGGCCTTCGCCGCTGCGGAGCGGGTCTTTCGTCTCATCGATGAGTCTCCGGAGCCTCCGGATGTCCCCGGTGCGGAGACTCTTACGGAAACCGACGGAAACGTTTCCATGGATCACATCCGCTTCGGCTACCTCCCTGGTCAGACCATTATTCGTGATCTGAGCCTTCGCGCTCCTGGCGGCAGCACCGTGGCTATCGTCGGCCACACCGGTGCGGGAAAGACCACCCTTATCAACCTTCTGATGCGCTTTTATGATCCCCAAAGCGGCATCATCGCCGTAGACGGCCGGGATATTCAGGGCCTCACCCGAAAAAGTCTCCGTCTGTCCTATGCCATGGTTCTCCAGGATACCTGGCTTTTCAGCGGCACCATTTTTGAGAATATCGCCTATGGCCGCCCTGATGCTGCCTTGGAGGAGGTCACCGCCGCCGCCAAGGCAGCCCACATCCACAGTTACATCAGTCGCCTTCCCGACGGCTATGACACCGTCATTAACGAGGACGGCCTGAACATCTCTCAGGGCCAGAAGCAGTTGATGACCATTGCCCGGGCGATGCTCTTAGACGCCAAGATGCTCATCCTGGACGAGGCCACCTCCAACGTGGACACCCAGACCGAGATGAAGATCCAGGCCGCCATGCAGGAGCTGATGAAGGGCAAGACCTGCTTCGTCATCGCCCACCGCCTCTCCACCATCCAGAACGCGGATACCATCCTGGTCGTGGACGGCGGCGACATTGTTGAACAGGGCACCCACCGGGAACTGATGGCCAAAGGCGGCTATTACGCCGCCCTTTACAACGCCCAGTTTCAGTAAAAGAAAGTTTTGGGTCAAGCCTTTTGAAAAAGGCTTGACCCAAAACTTTTCCTGTTCCTACTTTACAAAGGGATTCTCCGTGGGGTATGGGAGGCTCTTGGGTTGGTTGTAGCCGATATCCTCTACACCTAGCAGCTTGAAGATCTCAAACAGCGCCTTGCCCACATGACCGAAGGCCACCGCTCCGTGGTGGGGGAACTGCTTCTGAATCAGCACGTGGCGGTAGAAGCGGTTCATCTCCGGAATGGCGAAAATGCCGATACCGCCAAAGCTGCGGGTAGCCACCGGCAGAACCTCGCCCTCGGCCGCGTAGGCTTTCAGCTGTCCCCGGGCGTTGCCCTGGAGGCGGAAGAAGGTAATCTCTCCGGCAGCAATGTCACCCTCCAGGGTGCCCCGGGTGATGTTGGGCTCAGAATCCGGCTCCAGACTCCGTTTCATGATGAGCTGGTACCGCATTTCGCCTTTGTTCAGCCGGCAGATCGGCGTGTTGCCGCAGTGAAAGCCCATGAATGTTTCGTTGAGGCGGAAATCGAACCGTCCCCGGATGTCTTCGTCATAAAGATTGGCCGGAACGGAGTTGTTGATGTCCAGCAGCGTTACCGGCGTTCCGGTCACACAAGTCCCGATGTATTCGGAAACCGCTCCGTACACATCTACTTCACAGGATACCGGGATGCCCTTGGCCGTCAGCCGGCTATTGACATAGCAGGGGACGAAGCCGAATTCCGTCTGGAAGGCGGGCCAGCATTTTCCGGCGATGACCACATGCTTCCGGGCACCCTTGTGCTCCTCCGCCCAGTCCAGCAGAGTCAGCTCATACTGGGCCAGCCGGGGCAGGATCCCGGCCATTTTGTTTCCTTCGCCCAGTTCCGCGGCCATGTCCGCCATGACGCCGGGGATCCGGGGATCGTCCTTGTGGCTGTTGAAGGCCACGAGCAGGTCCAGCTCCGAGTTTTCCTCATATTCGATTCCCAGATCGTAAAGGGGTTGGATGGGCGCGTTGCAAGCGTTGAAGTCGGAAGGCCGCGGTCCGAAGGTGATGACCTTCAGTTCGGAAAGCCCCACCAGCGCCGTGGCGATGGGGAGAAATTCCCGGATCATCTCTGCCACCTCAGCGGCGGTGCCCACTGGATATTCCGGAATGTAAGCCCGGATGCCCCGCAGCCCCAGATTGTAGGAGCAATTGAGCATGCCGCAGTAGGCGTCCCCTCGACCGTCCACCAGTTTGTTGCCGTCGTCCTCGGCGGCGGCGCAGTACATCACCGGCCCGCCGAAGAATTTCGCCAACATGGTTTCCGGAGTCTCCGGCCCGAAGTTGCCCAGATAGACCACCAGTGCGTTGACCCCAGCAGCGAGGACGTCCTTTACCGCCTTTTGGGCGTCGCTCTCGTTCTCAACCGTGACGGGACAGTCGTAGATCTCCACGCCGGCCTTGCCGCAGGCCGCAGCCACCGCGTGGCGGCGAGTTTCGGAAAGTTCGATGGGGAAGCAGTTGCGGCTGACGGAAATCAGCCCCAGCTTGATCGTCGGAATATTGTTCATAGCACATTCTCCTTTGCAGTCGTTAAATTTGTCCTTCCAGATTTAGATTTTCCCCGCAGAGTCCCACATGGGCGCCCTGGGCGGCCTCCGGGGAATCGGGATGAGCCAGCAGCCACTTGTTGGCTGCCCGAAGCATTTCGTCCTCCGCGTTTCCGGGGCAGATGTCGGGCTTTGCCAGATTGGTCCCTCTGGGCAGCACGACGGCGACCCGGAATCCCTCTCCGGCTCTGGCGGCGCAGGGAGCATAGTGGAGCGTCTCTGCATAAAGCTCCACCGCCGTTCCCGCCGGGAGCAGGAAGGCCTCAACCCTGGCCGTGTCCAGCATGCCGTCCGCAATATCCTGCCGCCGGGCAACCAGCAGGATCACATCGTCCGCCGCAATGTTCACTTCGCTGTCCCGGTGGTATTCCAGGCAGTTGAGAAAGGTGTTGTAGCCGTTGCAGCAGCCGATCTGGACCGGCATCCCGCCGTAAAAGCGGTTTTGCAGCGCGCCGTAGACCGCGTCCTCCTCCAGTACCGGAGCAGAGGGAAAGTAGACCGTCCGATCTGCCGGGCAAGGGGTCTTTTCCCGCAGATTTTTCAGAAGCCCGGAGAAATCATACCCCTCCACGATCCTGCCGTAGGGGCAAAAAGAGGAACTGCTGACCGATTGAATTGGGATCGCCATAAAAACCGCACCTTTCTTCGGAAATTTTCTATTTGCAGTATACCATATCCGGATTTTTTTGCCTATAGGGTTTTGATAAAACCGCAAAAAATGGCAGTATTTCGGCGGATTCTGGCGCTGCATGTAGCGCAAAAAGACAAGCGGCGGGAAGCTTGATGAACCGCTCCCCGTCAAGAGGACAGTGAAAAAATATAAAATTTTCCCGGCCA
>CAJMLQ010000017.1 GCA_905214265.1 uncultured bacterium | reverse complement strand
CTCATTGCGGATCTTCCGCATCAGGCCCTCAAAAATTTCTGTGGTGGCCTGGCCGAGGATCTTTGGGCCGATGATGTTGAAAACCGCACTGGCAGCGGCAAAAAGCAGCATGCCCAGCATGGCGAATTTGTATCTTCCCAGGTAAGCGAGCAGCTTGCCCATGGTTCCCTTGAAGTCCTTGGCTTTCTCGCCGGCCATGGGGCCTCCCATAGGGCCATGCCCGCCCATGGGGCCGCGGCGGGGAGGACGATGGGTCTCTCTTTCGCTCATTCCAATTCCTCCTTGCTCAGCTGCGAATAGGCGATCTGGCGATAGACCTCACAGTCCCGCATCAGTTCGTCGTGGGTGCCCTTTCCGACGATTTTGCCCTCGTCCAGGACGATGATCTGCTCAGCGCCGCGGATGGTCCCCACCCGCTGGGCCACCAGCAGGATAGTGGCGTCGGCCGTATTCTCGTGGAGAGCCCGGCGGAGTTTGGCGTCGGTCTTAAAATCCAGCGCGGAGAAGCTATCGTCGAAAATGTAGATAGGGGCGTTTTTGACCAGGGCCCGGGCGATGGAGAGCCGCTGCTTCTGTCCGCCGGAAACGTTGGTGCCGCCCTGGGAAATGGGAGCGTCATACTGCTCCGGTTTTTCGCTGATAAAGCCGTCGGCCTGGGCGATGGCCGCGGATTCGCGGACCCGCTCCTCCGTGGCGGAGGGGCTGCCGTATTTCAGGTTGCTTTCGATGGTCCCGCTGAACAGGACACCTTTCTGGGGGACGTAGCCGATCTCAGCCCGGAGATCGTGCTGGGTCATCTCCCGGACGTCGATGCCATTGACCAGCACCTGGCCGGAGGTTACGTCGTAAAAACGGGGCACCAGGTTGACCAGGGTGGACTTTCCGGAGCCGGTGGAGCCAATAAAGGCTGTGGTCTGCCCCGGACAGGCGGTGAAGGTGATATGCTCCAGGGTGTCCTCCTCCGCGCCGGGGAAGCGGAAACTCACGTCGCGGAACTCGACGGTTCCCCGAAGGGCGGGGCCGCTTTCCGGAGATTTGGCGTGCTCCGGGTCGCGGATGCTGGGCTGGGTTCCCAGGACCTCCGCGATCCGGTCGCCGGAAACCGCCGCACGGGGGACCATGATGAACATCATGGACACCATGAGGAAGCTCATGACGATCTGCATGGCGTACTGCATATAGGCCATCATGTTGCCGACCTGCATGGCCGCCTCGGCCACCTGGTGGGCGCCGACCCAGATGATGAGCAGGGTCAGGCAGTTCATAATGAGCATCATCACCGGCATCATGGCGGACATGACCCGATTGACAAAGAGGGTGTTTCCGGCCAGGTCCCGGTTGGCCTTATCGAAGCGTTTTTCCTCAAAATCCTGGGTGTTGTAGGCACGGATGACCATCATTCCCGAGAGGTTTTCCCGGATGACCTGGTTCAGGCGGTCGATGAGGGACTGCATCCTCTTAAAGCGGGGCATGACGATGGAAGTGATGACGCCCACCAGGCTCAGCAGGACTACGACGCCCAAGGCGATGATCCAAGACATGGAGACGCTTTTCTGCACCGCGTAAACAATGCCGCCGATCCCCATGACCGGCGCGTAGACCATCATGCGGATGGCCATGACCACCAGCATCTGGACCTGGGTGATATCGTTAGTGGTTCGGGTGATCAGGGAAGAGGTGGAAAATTTGTCAAACTCCGCATTGGAGAAGCTGCTGACCTTGCCATAGACCGCGCTGCGCAGATCCCGGCCCAGGCCCGCGCCGATCCGGGCGCTGAGGAGACAAACCGTAATGGTGCAGGCGGCGGCAAGCAGGGCCACGGCAAGCATTTTCAGGCCCGTCCAGATGATATACCGACGTTGGATAGCGGCAGTATTCACGCCCAAATCGTCGTATTCCGCCTTCAGGAAGGCGACGGCGGCCTGCTCGCTCATGCTGGCACCCACCGAATCATACTGCTCGGCGACCTTGCCGGCGATTTCCAGGCGCTGCTCCTCGGGCAAGGTCTGAAGCAGGGCAAACAGATCCATCTCCTCGCCGGAGGGCATCCCCTCCTGGGGGAATGCCGGCAGCTGTTCCAGCACCTTTTGGAGGGCTTCTGGATCCTGGCTGATGGTCTCAATGCTTCCGACGGCTGCAAAGGCCCGGGAAAACGCCGTATTCAGAGTCTGCCGATCCCCTTGGGCGAACTCGCCCATCTGTTTCCAGACACCGTTCTCCTCCTGGTAGTACTGACTCAGCAAGGACTGCTCCTCCCCGCTGAAAAAGAGCGTCAGCTTTTCCAGTGTCCCATCGCTGGCCTGTTCCGGCACCGCATCGGTGATGCCGCCCTGCTGAATACCGATATTGACGATATCCGACATGTAGTCAGGCAGCTTCAGGTCGCACATTGCCTGCATAAAAACCAGGATGACCGCGACGGCAATAGAGCCTGCAAACGGTTTGAGGTACTTGAAAAGTTTTCGCATAAACCGTTTTTCCTTCCTTTCCTGTGACAAAATTCTTTTCTTCTGAAATAGATTGTCTCATTATACGGGATGATTATGAACGCCATTTTAAGAAATTAGCGCCTTGGGGAAAATTTTCCGCCGGAGACAAAACTGTCCGGGAGGGGAAGCCTCTGTCAGGCATATCCGTTCTAACCGCCGCCCTGTCCGGATACAATAATTGTAGAAGGAAAGGACGGAGGTTTCAGATGAAGGGGATCATTGCGGTAATGGCGCTGCTAGCCGTAGTTTTCGGCGCGTGCAGCGGACGGATGGATGCGGTGAACAACGCCGCCCTGGAGGAGGGGAGCCGGGCAGTGATGCTTGTGCTCACACTGGCCGGGTCGATCTGTCTTTGGAGCGGCCTGATGGAGGTGTCGCAGCGCGCCGGTATTACCCGGATAATCGCACGGCTGCTGCGGCCCTTAACCCGGCTGCTCTTTCCCTCGTTGACCGGCGACCCGGACACACTGGGGGTCATCAGCCTGAACATGACGGCAAATCTCCTGGGCCTTGGCAACGCGGCCACTCCCTTGGGGCTGGACGCCATGGAACGCCTCCGAAAGCGTTCGCAGGAGCCTGGGACCGCCTCTGACGAAATGATTACGCTGGTAGTGCTCAACACCTGCTCCCTCCAGCTCATTCCCTCCACCACCGCTACCCTGCGGTTGGCAGCGGGGAGCACCAACGCCATGGAGATCCTGTTGCCCACGCTGGCCGCTTCGGCCGCCTCGCTCATAGTGGCGGTGGGGCTGGCCCGGACGGTTTCCAGACTCTCCGCCCGACGCAGAGGAGGACGGCTATGAATGCCGCTGTCTGGGCCGTCCCGGTGATCGTAGCGGTCTTTCTGCTGGCTGGGCTGCTTCGGGGAGTCGACGTGCTGTCCGCCTTTGCGGAGGGGGCAAAGCGGGGGCTGCGAACGGCGGCGTCCATGCTTCCTCCGCTGATCCTGTTCATGACGGTGATCGGGATGTTCCGGGCCTCCGGTGCTCTGGACGTCCTTTCCTGGGCACTCCGACCGGTGGCTGAGCCGCTGGGGATTCCCGCCGACGTGGTCCCGCTGGCGCTGCTCCGGCCGGTTTCCGGCAGCGCCTCTCTGACGGTATTTCAGCAGATCCTCGACCGCTGCGGACCGGACAGTTTCTCCGGACGGGTGGCCAGCGTCATTCAGAGCGCGTCGGAAACCACCTTTTACACGGTCACCGTCTACTACGCCGCTGTAAAAGTCAGCCGCAGCCGCCACACTCTTCCCTGCTCCTTGGCGGGGGATCTCACCGTCATTCTGGCAAGCGCGCTGTTCGTCCGGCTGTTTCTGGGAAATTAGTGCCTTTTTTGCAAAAAACAAAAGAAAAACTCGACATTTTTTCAAAAATGCGGTACAATGGAAGAAAAATCATTTTCAAAGGGAAACGGATGATAACCGCGATAGTCCCAATCATCCTGGATGGAAGAGCCTGGTTTTCTGGACGGCGTACTTCTCTACAACCGCTTTTTGACGGAGCATTACCCCAACCGGTTTCAAAAGGGGCCTTGTACCGCTGGCGCAGGCCAGGGTTTAGAGGAAGCACTTTCCTCCGCGGAGGATCACAGCGCAGTCCTGACGGCGATCGGTCCGCTCAACAACATCAGCCGTTTTCTCGATTTCTCCCGCGGGCGGGAACTAGCCGGGAGGGAACTGAAACAGGTTGTGTCCATGGCCGGCGGCCTGAAGAAACCGGAGTGAAACGTAGAAATGGATATTCCTGCCGCCCGGAAGGCCTTTTTTGCCCTCTCCGGGCCGGGCCACACCACGGTGAAGGAGGATGACTTTCCCCCTCGCCGGAGGGTAATGCCCGGTTTCTGCCGAACCGGGCCGGCGCTTATTTTGACAGCCTTTGGGAAGTTTGAAAGGAGCGATTTTGCTTGAAACAGACAAAAACCATTCTGAACTGCGACACCCTGGTGGCCGGCGGGGGCATTGCCGGCATCGCCGCCGCTCTGGCGTCGGCACGGGCCGGAGCCAAAACGCTGCTGGTGGAAAAGGAATGCGTGCTCGGCGGCCTGGGGACGTTGGGCCTCGTGACCATCTACCTTCCTCTTTGTGACGGAAAGGGGACCCAGGTAATCTACGGCATCGGCGAGGAACTGCTGCGGCTGTCCATTCGCCGCGGCTGCCAGGGACGGTATCCTGCCGCTTGGCTGGAAGGCGGGACGCTGGAGGAAAAGTGCAGGAACCGGTTCCAGGCCCAGTATAATCCCCACTTGTTTGCCATTGATGTGGAAAAGCTGCTGCTGGACGCGGGGGTTTCCATCCTTTACGACACCCGGATTGTGGGTACAGAGGAGCAGGACGGCTTTATCCGGGAGGTACAGGCCTACAACAAGGGCGGGGAGACTGTGATTTTCCCCAAAATGCTGGTGGACGCCACCGGAGACGCGGATCTCTGCCGAATGAGCGGAGCGCCTACCGCTGTCCACGAAGGAGGGAACCCGCTGGCTGCGTGGTACTATTTCTGCGGAAAAGATGGGCTGCGCCTCAAAATGCTGGGTGCGGCAGACATCCCGGGACAGGAAACCCAATCCCTGACCAAGCGACGGTATTCCGGCCTGGACGGCCAGGAAAACAGTGAAATGATCGTGCACTCTCACCAGCAGATCCTGGCGGACGTCCTCCATGCCAGGGAAGACGACCCCTCTTTGGAGCCGGTGACCATCCCTGGCATTCTCCAGATCCGCATGACCAGCCGCCTGGATGGGGCTTACACCCTGGATGAGGCTGAGGATCACGCCTCCTTTGCCGACTCGATCGGAATGACCGGCGACTGGCGGAAGCGGGGGCCGGTTTTTGAGATTCCCTATGGCTGCCTGCAAAACGCCGCAAAAGCGAAAAACCTTCTAACAGCGGGCCGGTGTATTTCCGTTACCGATGATATGTGGGATATCACCCGGGTCATCCCCACCTGCGCTGTCACCGGGGAGGCAGCCGGAACCGCCGCCGCTCTGGCGGCCGCCCTGCCTACACCGGATCTGAATTTCCTGTCTGTGGACCGCGTCCAGGAAGCTCTGCGGAAGAGAGGCGTCCGGCTCCATCTGAACGAGATTCTGTAACAGATCAAAAACCGGCCCCTGCTGTGCGACACAGCAGGGGCCGGTTTTTCTTATTTTATGTGGTCTCCGAAGACAGTTCCAGCAAGAAACAGTCATATTCCCGCATCGGAAGCAGCCTCTCGTAAGTTCCGTTGGGGCCGATTTGTATGCTTTCGCTGCGAACGGCTTCCCCGGAGGTTTGTTTTTTCAGTTTTGCTGTTTCCTCCTGGGTGGGAAGATCTGTAAAATGCGCTTCGGTAAAATCATGATAAACATCGTTGACTCCGTATCCCACCTGGTAAAGCCGCATCCGATACCGTCCCGGCGCGAGGCCGGTGATTTTCAGAGAAACCGGCTCCAGTGCCTTCGGCCGCAGGTCCCGGGTGAAATATTCCCGGTTGCAGACGTCCTGCTTCGGGCGGTGATACTCCCAAAGCAGCACCTGTACGCCATTTTCACTCTTACAGGCAAAGCTGTCCGGATCCGGGTTCTGAATCTCCTCCGGGCCCAGCCGGTTCAGGTACTGATAGGCGTAAAAGGAGGGTTTGCGGAGCCCCTGAAGATTCATCAGGCCGAACCCGCCGTGAAAGGGCGCCAGCGGCACTCCCGTTTCCTCAAAAATATCGCTGAAGGTCCAATAGGACATGGATGCTGCGTTTCCCTGAATCCGTTTGAGCTGATAGAGGATGAAGGAAGCCTGGATGTAGCTATCATGACTGGCATCCCGGGCGGAATAGGAGGAGCTCCATTCGGTATAGTGAACCGGCAGACAGGGCATCGGGGACTGACGAACCTGCTCGGCCACCATACGGACGTCCTTAGAGACCAGGTCCGTATCCTGGTGGATGAACAGTTCCTGATCCCCGAATTCGTCAAAATGGCCTGACTGCACGCTGTAGGTATGAGTAGAGACGAAATCCAGGGGGATCTGATTGCAGTAACAGTATTCGATCAGCTCCGGGACCCAGGCGCTTCCCGCAGAGGCCGGGCCGCCTACCTTGTATTCTCCGCAGACGGATTTGACCGCTTTGGCCGTCACTTCATAGAGACGGAAGTACTCTTCCTGTGTTCCGGAGAAAAAAGAAGGGTGGTTCGGCTCGTTCCACACCTCAAAGAGCCAGGTCCGGACCTCCTCTCGCCCATAGCGGGCCGTCCAGTGCGCGGTCAGTGCCCGAATCAGCTCTCCCCAGCGGGTATAATCCTTTGGCGGCGTAACATTGGCGTTCCACCAGAACAGATGCTGCGTCCCGCTGGCGAGCTTCTCCGGCATATAGCTCAGTTCCACAAAGGGCTTCATGCCACAGGCGAGGATCTCATCGTAGACCATATCCACATACTGCCAGTTATAAACAGGGGCCCCAGAGGTGTCTTCCTGATAGACTGCCATTTCGTCGTGCAGCAGCCCATGAAAGCGCAGATACGTGAAGCCGCACTGTTCATGCACCTCCCGCAGCTGATCGAGGCTGGCCTTCCGGGCGACCTCCGCAGCTCTTCCCGCACCCACGCAGGTGCGGAAGAAGCTGTCAAAGGGGCCTTTTTCCTTAAGGGCATCCACTTGAATGCATCGCATGGCCGCTCCTCCTTTTCCAAAGTCAGATAATTTCCAGGTAATCCCTTTCCGGCAAAGGTTTCAGCGGCTTGGAGGGAAGGGTCTGGTACCAGTAGGCTACAGATGCAATATCATCCTGAAGGGGAAGATATTTCCAGTTTTTCCGCCATCCCAATGCCTGGACGGTCACCTTCAGATTGGACTGGAACCGGATCGGATCCATGATGTGCCAGCGGTATAGCCCAAACCGCATCTGGGAGCCGTAGCAGCCATCCGGTTTGAGGACCTGGTGCAGGCCGCTGTACGGCGTACTGAACGGGATGTACTGGCCGCCCACATCGAAATTGTAGGACCCGCCGAAATAATCCTCCAGGCCGGTGCCGCAGATCGTGGGCCACTCGTCCCCGTCCAGATAGAATTTCATCTCGCCTTCGCCCCACCATCCGGCATTGTTGACGCCCCAAGCCAGGTAAGTGCCCACATAGTGTCCCTGGCCCTCCACGCCGTCCAGAAGGGTGTAAACTTCCTTATAGGGCAGGGGATTCACCCGGGAAAACTGCGCGTGGAAATAGGCGCACTCCTCGGGCACCTCCGTCAGGGTGTAATTAACCTGATAGAAAAGGGTCATCTGCTCGTCCGCGATGTTTTCCAGAGTGATGCGGCAATGTTTGCGAAAGGGCATCTCCCAATAGCAGTTCAGGCCGCTGCGGGGGTTTACGCAAACTGCAAGCGAACTGATCTGCGCAAACTGTCCCCAGCTGCTGGCGAAAAAGTCGCCGATGGGGCATTCCACAGAGGGATACTCCTGATGGTCCCAGTAGATACGCAGGATGGAAAAGCGCCAGTCCCCTGTGGGCGTCATCCAGATCTGCTGGATGGCTCCCGGACCGTCGATCTCCGCGATGGTAAAGAGCTGACCGGGTTCAATGTAGACGCAGGGAGAGACTTTCCAACCTTGGCCCAATTCTTTGGCGCAATGCCAGGAGACTCCCTCCTCCATTGCCATCCCGCCTTTTCCTTTTTCACCGTGAAAATTTTCCGCGGAAATGGAACGGGATTGCGCGGCGGACAGCCGCGAGAGATTTCCCATGTTCATACCCAATCCGTTAAAACTCATATCGTTAACCTCTTTTCTCCAAAATAGCGATTCATAAAATTTATACTTTGATGGGCTAGATGATCGAGTTTCTGCGGATGAGCCGCATAGCCTCTTTCCCCTCGTCCAAAGTGTCAATATTCAGCATCAGCACCGTGCGCGAAGCTTTCAGCTGATCGATATACCGGGGAACGTCCCGTGCGTGGCAGCGCACCATCAAGGGTACACCCCCATTTTTTTCATAAATATCCGGCAGCATATCCACCGGTCGGGGCATGTTGGGGTCCCAGCTGATCTCCAGCAGCCGAAGTCCCTCCAGTTCGGCAAAAGCCTTGTGATTATGCAGCCCCTTAGCGTGATGGTGGATAAAAGCGCCGTTGAAGCGTTTGATCAGGCTCTGCATGTGGGGAAAGCCAAACTCTCGAAAGAGCGCCTCCGAGCAAAGATCATCGAAATCCCCGGAAAAATAGGGCACTCTTCCCGGAAACCAACAGTTGGCTGTAACCGATCCTCCGCAGACATCCCCCGTCCGCTTTTCAATAGACCGCTCCAGCCACTCCACTGCGTCTTCACACCGCGACATCAGCTGATGGACCTGCTCTGGTTCGTCATAAAGGTCGTAAAAGAGATCATTACCCCGGATGGCGTTGGCCATGTCGCCCGGTCCGGCATTGGAAAAGCCGGAAACGGCATAATCCCCATCCTGCCATTCAACAAACCAGTCCACGATCTCCAGGATTCGCTGGTACCACTCATTGTCCGGGTCCACCGTCAGGCCGGACAGCTTATCCCAGCTGTCCAAATACGGATGCGTCCAGCTGGTATCGTCCCCCATAATGACCTGCTGAGGAGCAAAGTACGCTGAATGCACCCCGTAGCCCATGTTCACGGAAAGGGCGGGAAAATAGTCATTGTCCAGTTCCTTGGCATACTCCATCCAGACGTCGTGCCTCCGCTTGCAGTACCAAGCAAAATCCCGGGTCTCGCGGCGAAAATCCCAGCTGCTGAGAGGTCGTGAAGCCAGCGCGGCATCCGAATAGGGGACTTCAAAAGTGTACGGGCAGATCGTGACCAGAATCTGCCCGGGCGTATCGTCTTCAAAAAACTGGCGGTATTTCCGGGCCAGCTCCGTCAATCGCTTGTTGTAATCCATATGTTTTCTCCCGCTACCAGTGAAAAATGCCCTGTTTGACCTTTTCTCGAATGGTGGCCTGTTCCTCCGGGCTGGGAGGCTTTTGACCACCGCCTGCCAGACAGCCGCCGTAAAGGTCCGGCCGCCGTTCCGCGATCCTTCGCTCCCGCATCCGCGGCTCCCCGGTCATACCGGTCTGATAATGCCAATCAGGTTGGGTTTTTTGTTCCTCCATGTCGATTTCCGCAGACACTACCCGGTTGGGGTAAAAGCCCGCATCCGCCAGCACCAAACCCCAATGGTCGATAACGCTGGAATGGCCGGCGCCGTTGTAGCAGTAGTTTTTCGCAGTCACCAGATGGAAGGAGCCATCATTCGCCCGGGTGCGCAGGGTGGCTTCTCCGATGGAATCGTACCATCCATAGCCTGCAGTAGGGTGAAAAACCACCTGGGCACCTTTCATGGAAAGGACGTCGGACAAGGTGGGGAACATCATATCATAGCATATTTCAATTCCCACCGCGGCAAAGTCCAGCTGGAATACATCTACTGTGTCTCCTGGCGAGACCTGCCAAAGCTCGTCCGGCGGGAGATGGGTTTTCCGGTACTCCCCGACAATTTGTCCAGACCGGTCAAAAACGGAGGCCACATTGCAGATCCGCCCTCCGGCCGGCTTCATATAGCAGGCGATGATATACATTTGGTATCGTTTAGCAATATCGGAAATCCGTTCCTCTGCCATTGCTGCGCTCCGCTTCGCCAGCTGCGGAAAGAGATTGTCCGTGGAGGTATCCAAGATGTAATGGCTGACGCCGCAGATGTCCTCGCTGGTCGTGACTGCGTCCAGCCCCATCTCTCCGGCCTGCTCCAGAAGGCGGAAATTCACTTCAAATTGCCGCAGGATATTGTTTTCATACACGGCGCGCTCATCGGCCAAATACTGCTCCGACCGGCAGTCATACAGCGGCGGCACCGCCAAGACCTGGGGCTGAATCGCCCCCAGCTTCACCTTCCGCATATCATCCGATCCTTTGCACGATAAATTGCCGCTTTGCTCCTAAAAGGCCTGGCTGCTTCTCCTTCAGGACCAGCCGGTATACGGCCTCTCCCCAATTGCGCCGCAGGCGAGCGTCCCGAAGAGGGATCCTCTCCACCACGGCTTCCAGCGCTTCTCCATCGTATTCGAGAACGGCGTCGGAGCCTTCTCCGCAGTGATATTCCACTTTCCCGTTCCCATTCAGGAAGGGCTCCGCCTGGGACATGAAATTGTAGGAGGTCACTCCGGAACCGGACGCCTTCCAATCGTCGGTGACAAGGACCTTCGGGCATTCGCCCCGGGAAAGCTGGATGCTGCGCAGCCATTTTTCCGCCTTTGCTTCCTCCGGATAGGCGGGTGCGATATCCAATTGGATTCGGTCCTCGCTTCCGCCGTCCTCATAACGGGTGTCCCGCGCAAAATATTCGCCGCCGTCATGCTGGAGCACTCCGGCGATCGTCGGACAGTTGTGATACTGCGACTGTAGGTACCAGAGGGAGAAGCGTTCTGCCGAAAAGGTCTTCAGGCTGTAATCTTCGGTCCCCAAGTCGATAAACAAGGGCTTTCCATCCAAGAACAGGATGAAATTTCCGATGTCGTTGTGATTGTGCGATTCGATATTGCTGCCGCCTTTGGCTGAGAGGAAAAAGCCCTTTTCGCTGCCCTCCTGTTCCCGGGCACAGAGCACTTCACAAACATCGAACCAGGTTTTTTCCAGATAGGGAGCCTTCGCCGGGGCAGACTGCCGCT
Organism: uncultured bacterium; assembly: GCA_905214265.1. Classification (GTDB taxonomy): domain Bacteria; phylum Bacillota; class Clostridia; order Oscillospirales; family Ruminococcaceae; genus Merdivicinus. Next base: position 24,484 of record CAJMLQ010000017.1, on the reverse strand, counting down.
CCTCTGCGTCAAAAAGACCGGCCAGATGGTCGTATGTCTGAAACCAAGAGTGTACGTCCGGTCTGCCAGGCTTTGCATACCGCCCCAGTGCAGTCAGCGCATCGTTCTTCAAAAACTTGCCCAGCCGGTAAACGCCGGGTTCCACCGGAACTTTTGCATCCCCGTCGGCATAATCCACAAACCAATCGTCGTGAATGTGCACTTTGGCAAAATAGGCTCCGATTTTTTGCAGCTTTTCCAAACCCGAGCCGTCCACCGCGCCATGGGTCAGCCATTTCAGCAGCTCGACGCATTTGCCCAGCCCCATGCCTGCGGCACCCCAGTACATCGGCCCTTCATCGCAGGCACCGTCGTCCGAATAGCGTTCGATATAAACATCCAGGCTTCTGCAGAGCTTTTCCAAAACAGCGGCTTTCAGCTCCGGGGGAAAGCCCATGCAGGCGCAGGTCTGGATGATATTCATATTGCACCAAGGGTTCCAGTTATTGATCCGGGTAGGCGTGAAGCCCATCCACCAGTAATCATCCCGATCCAGATAGGGCTTTATCACCCGGCGCAGGACCTCCTGTTCCATGCGCCGACGGATGCCTGTGTCTTCCTGATCCAGCTCCTCGCCCACCAAAGCGCAGATCCAGCCGAAAAGCTGCGCGGTTTCGGAGGAACAAAGGTCCACGTAGTTATCCGCTTCGTCGGGAAGGGCAAAATTTTTCTCCCGCATGTTGAGGGTCTGCACCCAGCTGGTTTCCTCGCTGATCGCATAGATCCCATTGATGATCTGATCCAGGAAACGACCCTTTCCCTCCATGCATTCCGCCAATAGGAAAGCGCCTAATATGGCCCGGCGCTCACAAAAAGCCTGCCAGCCGGTAAAGCTGTCTCCCTTCCGTTTCAGCAAAAGGTAGACGCTCATTTTCAAGGCGGGCCAAGGATAATCCAGATATTCTTCCGCAAACGCAATCCAGGGCCTTGTAAGCTCATCGCTCAGCTTCTCCCAGGAGGCACGATTCTTTCGGGGCGGGAAAAGGGGCTGCTCCGGCTGGTTGGAAAGCAATCCGGCCAGACCGGCGCTGCGCGCCTGTTCATACAGCATTGTCAATCATCCTTCCTTCCGGATACTCTGCAAGGATCAGCCCTTCAGACTTCCCAGGGTCAGTCCTTTTACAAAGTACTTCTGCAAAAAGGGATAAATCAGCAAGATCGGCACCGTGGCGATCATGATCTGGGCGGACTGGAATGTTTTGGAGCTGATTTTGCTCATCATCTCGATCTGGTTATAATCCATCAGGGTAAAATCCGGGTTGATAATGACTCCCTGAAGGTAGGTCTGCAGAGGGTAATTCGCTTTCATATCCATATAGATCAGGCCGCTGAACCACTCGTTCCAATGAAACACGGTGTCAAAAACAACCAGCGTAGCCAACGCGGGCAGAGCCAAAGGCAGATAGATCTTCATCAGGATCCGCATCTGCGACGCGCCGTCGATCAGGGCGGATTCCTCCAGCTCCTTGGGCGTCTGACGGAAAAAGTTGAGCAGCACCGTGATGTTAAAGGGTTTTACCGCGTAGGGCAGGATGAGCGCCCAGAGCGTATTTCGGAGTCCTGTGGCGGTAACGACCATGTAGGATGGGATCATCCCGCCGCCGACAAACATGGTGACAACGAAGATCCAGGCCAGCGGCGTCCGGCCGGGCATCTCCTTTTTCGTTTTGGACAAGGGATACGCCGCAAAAATGGTGATTGCCATGTCAATGGCAAGGCCCAGAACCACCCGCTGGAGCGTTACCCAAAACGCCTTTAAAAAGCTGGGGTTCTGCATCGTATACTGATAGGAATTCAGCGAAAAGTCCACCGGCCAGAAAGAAACCTTTCCGGATGTGGCGGCTGCTGATGAACTGAAGGACAGCGCCAGAATGTGCACAAAAGGGAGCAGGCAGATGAGTGCCAGAAGAAACAACAAGATATAATTGCATACATTGAAAATTGTATCTCTGCGCGTTTTTGCAACGATCATTTCAAGCCCTCCCCCTTAGAAGATCCGATAATCTGCCAGCTTATATGCGGCAAAATAGGAGCCGGATACCAACACCAGCGAGACCCCGGATTTTATGAGCCCCACTGCTGTAGCAACGTCATACTGCGCATTCTCCATACCGGTGCGGTAAATAAAGGTATCCAGGATGTCGCCCGTTGAATACACCATCGGATTGTAAAGGTTAAACACCTGGTCAAAGCCAGCATTGAGCAGACCGCCCAGGGAGAGGATCCCGGTCAACACCATGATGGGCGTGAGTCCGGGAAGTGTGATGTGCCAAACCCGGCGGAACCGGCTGGCGCCATCGATACACGCCGCCTCATACAGTGAAGGATCGATGCTGGTCAGAGCGGCCATGTAGATGATCGTGCCATAGCCGAACTCCTTCCACACGTCGGTGACGACCATGACCCAGGGGAACAGTTTCGGGTTCCCAAGAAAATAGATGGGTTCCCCGCCCAACAGCTTGATGAATTCATTGACCACGCCATCTGTTGGGGAAAGCAGATTGATGAACACGCCGCTCAACGCTACCCATGACACAAAGTAGGGTAGATAGATCAGCGTCTGTACCGCCCGTTTGAAGCGAAGGCGGTTCACTTCGTTCAGAAGAATCGCCACTACGATCGGAACGGCAAACCGGAACAGGAGCTTCATGACAGACATGAACAGCGTGTTCCAGATCACTCTGGAAAAATTGGGGTTCAAAAATAAGTATCGAAAATTATCCAGACCTACAAAGGGAGAACCAAAAATCCCCAAGGCAATATTATATTCCTGAAAGGCCATAACAAGCCCAAACAGCGGGCCGTAGGAATAAACGACCACCAGAATCAACGCGGGGATGAGCATAATGTACAGCCATGGATCGACCTTTATCCCCTTCCTTTTTACCGCTCTCTGTCTCATCGCAAATTTCCTTCCCTATTCTGCTAATCAAACAATGGGCCACTCCTGCTGGTAATGGCGGGAGTGGCCCGCAGCCGACATTTAATGGATAACGCGCCGTATACCGCTTACTGTTTGCTCTGGTACCACTCGTTGACTTCCTGGGTAATCTGTTCACCGCCCATGGATTTCCAGGTGGAGACGAATTCTTCGAAATCATCCACCGGACGGACGCCGGAAATGATTTCTACAATATACTGTTCTTCCAGGGTTTTGAGATTGCCCCACTGCTTGACCATCGTATCAGTTTGATAGCCGGCAAGTTTGGAAACCAGGTAATTATCATTAGCGAAATAGCCGTTCATGATACCAAATGCAGAGTCTTCGCCATACCAGGATCTCCAAGCCGCCCAGTCGCTGCCGGTGATCTGCTCGCCTGCCTCGATCTTGTCAAAGTATCGAATCGTAGAGGCATACTGCGTCTCATCGTGCACAGTCGTCAGGTAAGACTTGTCCTTTTTGTCGATGGCATCGGTAACATGGGGCTGAGTGTCAAAGTTGAGCATCGGATCGTTCCAATAGACATACAGCGGGTTTTCCATTGCAAAGTCAAACTGCTCTTCCGCATCGGTGGCAGTAGAATGGAATTTTCTCGGCTCCGCCGTTTCCGGGTCTGTCGTTTTGGCGATGTTGTAGTTCAGCCATTTGAAGAGAGCATCGGGATGTTCAAAGCCTTTGCGCACCGCAATCATTTTTCCGCTGGGATCCAGGGTCTGGACCTTGACGGTGCCTTCCGACTTCTCCGAAGGAAGCACCGGATAGAGGTTCCAGTTGACCTGGTCGGTATCGTAAAGGGTATTCAGCGGCCAGCCTGCCAGCCAGGAGTTCCCGATGATCACGCCCAACTTGTTGCTGGTCAGCTGCTCTGCCACAGCGTTTCCATCCAGAGAGGCGAAAGCCTGGTCGATATACCCGTCTGCATACAATTCGGCATAAACCGCAAGCACCTCTTTAAACTCCGGCTGGATGGTGCCGTATTTCAGGCCGCCGTTCCCATCCTCAAGCCATACACGGGGATAGGCTCCCATGGCGTTAGAAATGCCTGTAATATCGCACATACCGTCTCCAAGCACCGTCTTGAACATTGCCAGCCCCAAGCGATTCTCTGGATCAGCATCCTTAAAGGCTTTGGCGATCCCAATGACGTCCTCGATGGTTTCGGGTTCATCCAGGCCGCTTTCCGTCAGCCAATCTTCCCGAATCCAGATCATGCGGACCTGCTGATAGTTGACGCCCTCCTGCGGGATGCCCATCAGCTTCCCTTCAATGGTGCCCCACTCAAGGACCTGGGGATCCGTTTCGATATTCGCCTTGAAATAGGGGTAGGCATAATCCTCATAATACTGCGTCAGTTCTTCCAGCTTTCCTGCATCATACAGCTTGTCAAACTGGCCGTAGTTGGAGAGGCTGATGATATCCGGCAGGTCATTGGAGGAAATCGCCAGATTCATCTTGGTGTCATACTGGCCACTGGCATTTTCCGCCTCCCACATCACCTCGACCTGAATGTTCAGATCTTCCAAAAGCGACCGGGTCCAGACGTTGTCGGACCAACTGCTTCCGTCCGGGAAAGTCAAGGCGGCGTTGGTGGGAATCGCCACTTTAATCGTCACCGGCTCGTCGTATGCGCCATGCCACCGCTCTTCGTCAGTTAGTTCAGAAGCCGAACTAACGCTGCTGGAAGTGCTCTGCGAATTTCCGCCTTCGCTTGAAGCCGTGCTGCTTTGTCCGCCATTGCCACATGCGCTTAAAAGAAGCGCCAGTGCCAGCGTTACACCAGCTATACTCTTTGCATTTGTCTTCATGATGTACCTCCTGTCATTTTCCCCATTTCCTTTTGACTTCCGGGGTAATTTACCACTATAATAACCGAACGCAATCATTTTGTCAAGTATTTTTTATTATTTTTTAAATTTTATTTTATTTATAAATCACTGTAAATTAAGTGACAGAGAAAAGTGATTTCTGTGTCACTATTTTTGCAAAGCAAATTTTTCAGCAATTATAGACGATCTTTATTATGGATTTTCGCAAAATTAGCCTGGCCTTCAAAAATATATTTGTTTATTTAAGCGATGTATTTTTTACTTGACAAAATAACATGCAACAAGTATAATACTGTTTAAGGAGCAATTTTAAAAGATTTTGCAGTCAAAGTAAAAAGCATGCGAGGCGATAAAATGGCCAGAAACAAACCGACTATGCAGGACATCGCAGATGCCCTGAGAATTTCAAAAAATTCCGTTTATCTTGCTCTGAACGACAAGCCCGGCGTCAGTGATACGCTGAAAAAACATATCTTGGAAACTGCCGAATCCATGGGATACGGCGGCTTTTCCGCCGGGACAAAAAGCCGCTGCATCATGGTACTTACTCCAGAATATCTGCGAAACGACGCATTTTTCTATTCAGAGGTATTTTGGGCAGTGGAGCGGGAAGCCAAGAAACGGGGCTATCTTTCGATCAGCACTAGTATCTCCCCGGTGTCGGAAAAAGAACTAACCCTGCCCACTCTTCCGGAAGGCGTAGAGGTCGTCGGATTTCTCATTATTGGCATCCTAGATCGGACCTATGTAAAAAGGCTGACAAAAATGCAGATCCCCACAATTTGTGTGGACATTCCCTACCCCGGAATCCCAATGACCTGTATTTCCTCGTCCAACCATTCTGGCGGATATGCCGCCGCCAAGCATCTGATCGACCAGGGCCATAAAAAAATCGGATTTATCGGCCCGGTGTACACTGCACAGAGTGTTTATGAACGTTGGTGCGGATTCCGGCAAGCCATGGAACAGGCCGGCCTCCCGTTGGATGACACGTACAACATTACTGGAAAGCCTGGGCAGTTCGAACTGTTTGACACCGCCGAAATTTTAGAACCCCTTTTCTCCAAAATAAGCAATTATCCCACCGCCTGGTTTTGCGCTGGAGACCGGATCGCAATAACCGTTATGAACCTGCTGACTGCCAGAGGAATCCGGGTCCCGGAGGACATATCCATTATGGGCTTTGACGATATTCCCCTGGCGCAGATCGTCATGCCACAGCTCACCACGATGCATGTAGACCGCAGCCGTATGGGCCGGCTCGCCGTAGAGTACCTGCTTCAGACAGCAGAGCGGAAGCGTGCGCCCATGGACGTCTGTTTGCCCTGTTTTCTAGTCGAACGAGGCACAGTAGCGCCTCCTGCAGAGAATACAAAGAACAGCTGAACGAAATGCGAAAAGAGATTCCGGAAAGGAGCGTCTATGAATTACATCAACGTCACAGAAGTACCGGACTTCGCAAACATTGAACGGGAGGGCGAATGGAGCACGGTCTTTCCCCAGAATGATCGGATGATCCTGGAGGATCTGCAGGTCTCCTTTATCCAGGAAAGCGCGGGGCTCTCTGTCCATGTGACCGCAGAGCGATCCCTTTCCCGGATCGTCCTGCGCTGGAGAAAAGAAATCGGCCAACATGTCCGGATTTTGGGGGATCATTGGGAACGAGGCTATGGCGATCTTGCCTTTCAGCCCATTACGCCGGAGCGGGAGCTCCCCTGGTATTTTCTCTATTCAGACGGCTTGGTCTGCCATGGAGCAGGCGTTTTGACAGGGCCGTCCGCTTTCTGCCACTGGCGGGTCGACAGCACGTTTATCTCTCTGGTCCTGGACCTTCGCTGCGGCGGTGATGGCGTTTTGCTGAATGGGCGCGTTCTTCAGGCAGCTACCATCGTTTCCCGCCAGGGCAGGCCCGGAGAATCCGCCTTTTCCGCAGCGTGCGCCTTCTGCCGTCAGATGTGCGCCGCTCCGCTTCTGCCTCCGGGACCGGTCTACGGAGGAAACAACTGGTATTTTGCCTATGGAAAGAGTTCCTTTGACGAGATTTTGCGGGACAGCCGCTTGGTTGCCGAATTAGCGGATGGCTGTCCAGTCCGGCCATATATGGTCATCGATATGAACTGGCATAGTCCTTATGGGGACTGGCACGCCGTCCCTCACGATCCCTGGACGGAGGATAATCCAGATTTCCCGGATATGGCCCGTTTGGCCAGGGAGATGAAAGAGCTGGGAGTCCGCCCGGGCCTTTGGTTCCGTCCGCTGCTCACGAGCTGCTCCCTGCCAAAAGAATGGCTGTTGAATGCCGGACGGCAGATCGGCACCAACGCGGAGGGGCTGATTCTGGATCCCAGCCTTCCGGAGGTGCTGGACCTGATCGGCGGCTACATTCGGCGCTTCGCAGACTGGGGATATGAACTGGTCAAACACGACTTCACCTCCTATGACATTGCCGGGCGCTGGGGCTTCCAGAAGCCAGGCCTTACCGACAGCGGCTGGCATTTCCGGGATCAAAGCCGCACCACCGCCGAAATCGTTTTGGAGCTATATCGAACGATTGAACGAAACCGGGGCGATATGCTGCTCATTGGCTGCAACACCTACTCCCATCTGGCTGCCGGTCTGGTGCATATCCAACGAACCGGAGATGATACCAGCGGGAAGCAGTGGGAGCGCACCCGCAAGATGGGCATCAACACACTGGCCTTCCGCATGCCGCAGCACAGGGCCTTTTATGCCTCCGATGCAGACTGTGCTGCCATCACTCCCAACGTTCCTTGGGCGCAGACCCGGCAATGGCTGGACCTAGTGGCAAACAGCGGGACGCCTCTATTCGTCTCCATGGATCCCGCAGCCATGGGATCCGAGCAGAAAGCTGCCGTAACGGAAGCCTTTCGGGCAGCAAGCGTACCGCAGGCTGCCGCAGAACCCTTGGACTGGGAGGATTGCACCTGCCCAATCCTCTGGAAAATTCATGGAGAACAAAAAAAATACTGTTGGACGGATACCGGCAAGCTGGAAGACCTAGGGCTTTGACTCTTCTCCCGGCGGAATATCCGCGAAAGGAAACTGTACATGATCAAGCTTTCTTTGAACGGCGCTTGGGAAATGCACCCCGCCGGCTCCGATAAATGGTTTCCGGCAACTGTTCCCGGCAGTGTTTACAGCGATCTACTGTCCGCCGGAAAGATGGAGGACCCTTATTGGCGGGATAATGAACGGAAAGCAACCGTTTTAATGGAACAGGACTATATCTATGAACGCGACTTTTTCGCAGAGCGGGATCTATCCGCCTGTGAGCAGGTCCTGCTCCGCTGCGAGGGGCTGGATACACTTGCGGAGGTCTATCTAAACGGCCGGCTGGCTGGATATGCCGATAATATGCACCGCATTTGGGAATTTGATGTAAAGGAACTCCTTCTTGAAGGGCGCAACCATTTTTCTATTTGCTTTCGATCTCCCAATCAGGCCGTCCGTACCGCCTATGAAAAAAGCCGGGCGGACGGCATTGCGGAAGCAATGAAAGGATTTCCGCATATCCGTAAGGCGCACTATATGTATGGATGGGATTGGGGACCCCGTCTCCCGGATGCTGGTATCTGGCGCGATATTTCTCTGCTCGGAATTTCCCAGGGCCGGATAGAGGAGGTGCAGCTCCATCAAATTCACCAAAACGGCCAGGTATCTCTGACAATTCACACCGCTGTAAAGGGCTGCGGCTCCATACGGATTGAAATCGCCTGTCCTGATGGACAAGTTCTGTACGCTTCCGGTACAGACGCTTGTCTGACCATCAAAAGCCCTCAACTTTGGTGGCCTCGCGGACTGGGCAGCCAGCCTCTTTATCGGGTAACCGTTACCCTTTCGGACGGAGAGCGGCTCCTGGATCAATGGTCCAAGCGGATCGGCCTGCGGGAAGTAAGCCTTTGCCGCAAAAAGGATCGCTGGGGAGAGAGCTTTGCACACGCAATCAATGGTGTTGCCTTTTTTGCCCTGGGCGTCAATTATATTCCAGAGGACAACCTTCTATCCCGGGTGACTCCGGAAAGGACCCGAAGGCTTTTGGAGGATGCTGCGGCGGCGAACTTTAATCTCATCCGCGTCTGGGGCGGCGGTTATTATCCAGATGATTCCTTCTTCGATGTCTGCGACGAGCTTGGTCTTGTCGTCTGGCAGGACCTGATGTTCTCCTGCGCAGTTTATGATCTGACTGAAGCGTTTGAAGAAACGGTCTGCCGGGAAATCGCTGACAATGTCCGCCGTATCCGCCATCACGCCTGTTTGTGCCTTTGGTGCGGAAACAACGAGATGGAGATGTTCATGGATACCGGAAAATATTTTCAGAGTTATTCTCAAAAGGCTGACTATACCAAAATGTATGAGTACATCTTTCCAAAACTTCTGAATGAACTGGATCCCGATACCCCTTACTGGCCATCCTCCCCCTCTTCCGGCGGCGGATTTGATTTCCCAAACGATCCTACCCGCGGAGATGTTCATTATTGGGAGGTATGGCATGGTGGTCTTCCTTTCACGGATTATCGGAATCACTTTTTCCGCTATGTTTCAGAATTCGGGTTTCAATCCTTCCCCTGCCTGGAGACCATTGAAAGTTTCACAGAGCCGGAAGACCGGAATATCTTTTCCTATGTGATGGAAAAGCATCAGCGCAACGCCGCCGCAAATGGGAAGATCCTTCAGTACCTCGCCCAGCTTTATCGATATCCCGCAACCCTTGAGGGCATTGTTTACGCCTCTCAGCTGCTACAGGCTCAGGCCATGCAGTATGGAGTCGAACACTGGCGGCGCAACCGGGATGGCGGGCGGTGCATGGGAGCGGTGATCTGGCAGCTGAATGACTGCTGGCCGGTGGCCTCTTGGTCCTCGATCGACTACTTTGGCCGGTGGAAGGCGCTTCATTATTACGCCAAGCGGTTTCAGTCCCCAGTCCTTCTCTCCTGTCTGGAAGAGGGCAGTCTCCTAGAGTATCCCGACGTAAATGCAGAAGCGCCTCTACCCATCCCCGCTGCCCAGCTGAACGTGAGCAATGAAACGCAGAACGCCTTTAGCGGTCGAGTGACTTGGCGGCTGCGGCAGGCTGCCGACGGCGCGGTGCTGCAGAGTGCAACGGTCTCCGTGCAGGTTCCTCCGCTCAGCGCCCTTTGGCTGGAACGGATCGAATTCCCAGATATGGACATCCGAGCACAGTACCTGGAATACGTTTTGGAGCAGGATGGAACGGAAATCAGCTCCGGCACGACGCTGTTTTGCCCTCCAAAATACTTTGCATTCGCGGATCCAGCGCTTTCTGTTTTGGTCTGTGGCGATGTCATTACCGTCCGCGCACAGTCCTATGCCCGCTCTGTTGAGATCCGCAGCGAAGACCCCAACGCGGTCTTTTCGGACAACTATTTTGATATGAGTCCGGGGGAGCGCTCTATCACACTACTGCGGGGAACAGCGTCCCGCCTCTCTGTCCGCAGCGTTTTTGACATCCGATAAGCAGGGTTTTCATTATCGAAGGAGGGATCATCATGCCCCTTACGAAAATTTCTCTTCCGCAGCGAGTGCCGGACATCGAAAATCTGTATGCAGTCCTCCGTCGGGAAGTGCCGAAACGGCCTACGCTGTTCGAGCTTTTTTTAAACGATCCCCTGTATGAACAAATTTTAGGACGTCCCAAGCCACAGGACGGTGGGCTGGCTGATCTGCAGTTTACAGTAGATGCCTTTGCGGCTGCGGGGTATGACCACGCCACCGCTTTGGCATGCCCTCTGTCTTTTCCAAAAGGGAAATTTCAGAAAAAGGACACTCGTTCTCTCAATGAAGGAGCCATCATCACCGACGAGGAAAGCTTCGAGCATTATCCCTGGCCTGATCCTGATCAATACAGTTATCACCTTTTGAGCGAAATCAAGAACTATCTGCCCGGCGGCATGAAGCTGATGGTCATGGGGCCTGATGGCATTCTTGAAAATGTAATTTCGCTCACAGGATATGAAAACCTCTGCTATTTACTTTACGAGCAACCCTCTCTTGTAAAGGCTGTCTTTGATAAAGTGGGGGATATCCTTCTGCGCTATTATCGCAATGCCTTGGAATTTGACAGCGTGGGGCTGATCGTATCCAACGATGACTGGGGCTTCCACAGCCAGACGCTCTTATCGCCGGAAATAATGCGGCAATACCTTTTTCCTTGGCATCGCAAAATCGTTGGGGCTGCTCACGCCCATGGCAAGCCGGCTATTCTTCACTCCTGCGGCTACTTTGCGGATATCATGGAGGATATCATTGACATGGGCTTTGACGCCCGCCATTCCTATGAGGACAACATATTGCCTGTAGAGCAGGCCTATGCGCGGTGGCATGATCGCATTGCCATTTTGGGCGGGATCGATGTCGATTTTCTGGTCCGCCGCTCCCCGGAAGAAATCGCCAAACGAAGCCGGAGCCTTGTCGAAACCGCTGGCCGCTCCGGCGGGTATGCCCTAGGCTCTGGAAATAGCATCCCCAGCTATGTCCCTCCGGAACACTACTTTGCTATGACGCAGATCGCTCTGCAAAGCACCTGAAACCTGCCAAAAAAACTGCCAAGCGCCCGACATTTCTGTCGGGCGCTTGTCTATATCAGATAAAACATGGAGGAGGCTCATTTTGTCCGGTTGCTCCGGCCGCCCCTCTTGGGGCAGCCGGAACCGGTAAAGGAGAAAGAAAAGATTCAGTTTGCTGAAGCCGGCTTCGATTCTTCCAGCGTCAGGCTGCCTGAATATTTTTGTCCATTGCGCACGATGATGATTTCCACGGTGTCACCGACCTGACAGTTCTGAAGTGCCTGGGCCAAGTCGCTGCCACTGGAGATTTCCTCGCCATTGAAGGAAAGGATGCGGTCCCCGGAACGGAATCCGGCCGCCTCCGCGTTGGAGCCCTCGCTTACTTCATCAATATATACGCCGGTACTGGACAGGCGGTACATCATCGCAACTTGTGCGTTGGACACATCTACGGTGGTCATGCCAAGGTCAATGCGGCCCTTGACGTAGCCGTATTCCATGATCTGGTCAATCAAGTCTTTCGCTGTATTGATGGGAATAGCAAATCCCAAGCCCTCGATCCCGCTGCCGGAGGATTTTGCCACAACGATGCCAATCAGCTCGCCTTTGCTGTTGAACAGGCCGCCGCCTGAATTGCCGGGGTTGATCGCCGCATTGGTCTGGAGAAGGGTCATAGTTCTGCCGTCCAGGTCAATCTGCCGGTCCAGGGCGCTGATAATACCGTCCGTGACCGTACCCCCCAGCTGCCCTAGAGGGTTGCCTACGGCAACCGCCAGGTCGCCCACCTGAAGCTCAGAGGAATCGCCGATCACTGCGGGCTGTAGTCCGCTGGCATCAATCTTGATTACGGCGACATCGCCCTGGGAATCGGTGCCGACCAAAGTTGCCGGATAGTTGGTTCCGTCCTTCAGAGTGACGGTGATCTTAGAGGCGCCGTTGATCACATGGTTGTTGGTGGCGATATATCCGTCGCTGGTGAGGATGACGCCGCTTCCGGCGCCTTCGCTGACGGATTGGCGCATGTATATATCATAGCTGGTTGCCTCCGTAGTGATTTCCACTACAGAATTTGCCGTCTGCGCAGCGATTTGGCTGACCGTCAAGTCTTCTCCGCTTGCGCTAGAGGATACATTCAGGGCAGTATGCTGCACAGGGGTTGTGCTGCTCTCATCGTTGTTCAGAACCGTTTGAGTGGGCTCACTCTGTGTGCCGTTGATTAAAACGCCGCCCGCAAATCCCGCGCTGCCTGCAGCAAGAATGCACAGTGCCATAACGACAGCGCCCATTTTTTTCGTCATATAAGGGGAACGCTCCTTATGAGGCTTTTGTTCCGGTGAAGGGGTTTGGAAGTTCCAACTGTTCTGCGGAGCCGGAACCCGGCCCATCGCGTCCTGTTCGGTATGGTTGTGAGAATTGTAATCGTTCAGCATAATCTATCGCTCCTTTTCAAGCACAGGTTCTATTCATCGGTCCGGTTTTTCGGGCCTCTTTCTTTATTCTGTTTATAGAATACCCCTGTCAAGTGACCTGCGTTTGATAGCAGAGTGAAAATTCGATGAAGATTGAAAACGATTTTTACAAAAAAAACACATAAAATGTGAACAGGGCCCCGGCACAAACCGGAGCCCTGGCAAACCCTTTAGTCGTAGCTGATGATTTTTGTATCGAGCCGGAGAAAGTCCTCGTCGCTGAGGGTGTAGACTCCATCCGCATCTGCAGAAATGGTGACGACGACGCTGACCGGATCCAGATACCCGATCTGATCCACGTAACCGTTACAGACCTCCAGCATACCCTGGTCGTACTCCTCTTCGAACGCCTTCTCCGTGTACTCGTCGAATTCGCCGTTCTCAAAACGCTCGTTGAACTGGTCGGAGAAGGCGTTCATATCGTCCCAGGCTATCTGGAAGATGTCGATGGGCTCAATGACCACCTCTACAAAGAAACCGCTATCCGATTTGGCAGCCTCTTTCACTTCATATTTCGACTTCTGGTATACGCGGCGGTAAAAATCCTTGATTCCTTCCAAAGTCTCGTCCGACACCAGTTCCGTATCAAAGCCGCACATCTGCATGAAGGTCTGGGCTTCCGCCTCAATGCCGCCCTCGTACGCTTTCTCCGCTTCCTCCTGGGTGGCATTCGTGAGTTTGATATACTGGTCGTAGGTTGCCTTATAAGTACAGTCCAAGATCCCCTGGACATATCCGCTGGCGTCAAAGCCGGAGCGGATCAGCTTCGAAAGCTCTCCGCATCCGGACAAGCTGACGACGGCAGCCAAACTCAACACAAGGGCCGCGGCTTTTTTCCAAAACTTTTTCATTGCTTGCTACATCCTTTCCTGTTTTGTTCGGTCCTTTTTGATTGTATCATATCTCAGCCTATTTGTCTGCCTTTTTTCAAAATCTTCCGTCAATTCTTTAAAAAGTCCGGAGACGCAAGAAAAAGCTGTTCCAAAAAACGGATGCCGGCAGAAGTACGGAATATCTTTTCCCGCACAGAAGTGACCGCCTGGAAGGTCTCGCCCTCTTCATACAGATTGACCAAAAAATCCGCCTCAATGAGAATCTGGCAGTCCGGACCGTCGATGCCGGTATAGGTGTGGTGCCGCCCGACCAGCGCGCAGATCCGCTCCGTCGCAGCCAGGGGAAAACCCAGCTGCTCCAGCATCGCCCGCGCCGCGGCTGGACCCTCCTGTTCCTGATATTTTCCGGCGGAGGAGCCGTATTTCAAGAGGCTGGGGCGGATGCCAATATCATGGACCACCGCGGCTGCCTCCAAAACCGTCTGGATCTCCGGCGGAAGGCCCTCCGCTTCGCCGATCGCCTTTGCAAAGGCGTATACCTTGAGAAAGTGATGGACTCGGCGGGGACAGCCCGCCTCGTACTCGATCATTGCGGAAATCAGCCTGGATATATCTGTCATAAAAACTCTTCCTTTCGAAAAAAACATTTCACAGAATCCTGCGCAGATAATACCTGGATCAACGATTGTCAAACGGAAAAGAGGGCAAGCCGAAGCCTGTCCTCTTTGACAATCAATCGCTTTTCATCTTTCATCAAAAGCCCCGTCACAACGACGCTCTTATTTCACCTTTGTGGAAGAGCTGTCCTTGAGCATCACGTCGTGGGCGCCTCCCTCGATGATGCTGGTGGCCGACACCAGGGTCAGCTTGGCCTTCTGCTGCAGCTCGGGGATGGTAATCGCCCCGCAGTTGCACATGGTGGACTTGACCTTGCTCAGAGAAAGGGTCACATTGTCGTGGAGACTGCCGGCATAGGGAACGTAGGAGTCGACGCCCTCCTCAAAGGACAGCTTTTTCGCGCCGCCCATGTCGTACCGCTGCCAGTTGCGGGCCCGGGCAGAACCTTCGCCCCAGTACTCCTTGACGTAGCTGCCATTGATGTTGATCTTGTGGGTAGGACTTTCGTCAAACCGGGCGAAGTAGCGGCCCAGCATGAGGAAGTCTGCGCCCATGGCCAGGGCCAGGGTGATGTGGTGGTCGTAGACCATGCCGCCGTCGGAGCAGATGGGAATATACACGCCGGTGCGCTCGTAGTATTCGTTGCGAGCCTCCGCCACCTCGATGAGGGCGGTGGCCTGTCCGCGGCCGATACCCTTCTGTTCCCGGGTGATGCAGATAGAGCCGCCGCCGATGCCGACCTTCACAAAGTCCGCACCGCATTCGGCCAAGAAGAGGAAGCCCTCTTTATCCACAACGTTCCCGGCGCCGATCTTTACGCTGTCGCCGTATTTTTCCCGCACAAAGGCCAGAACCCGCTTCTGCCACTCAGTGAAGCCCTCGGAGGAGTCGATGCACAGCACGTCCGCGCCGGCCTCCAGAAGGGCCGGGATGCGCTCCTCGTAGTCCCGGGTGTTGATGCCTGCTCCGACCACATACCGCTTATTGGCGTCAAGAAGCTCGTTGGGGTTTTCCTTATGGGAGGAATAGTCCTTGCGGAACACCATGTACTCCAGACGGCCGTTTTCATCCACCAGGGGAAGGGAATTGAGCTTGTGCTCCCAGATGATGTCGTTGGCCTCTTTCAGTGTCGTCCCCTTGGGGGCGAAAATCAGCTTGTTGAAGGGGGTCATAAAATCCCGGACCTTGGTGTCGGTGGACATCCGACTGACCCGGTAGTCCCGCCCGGTAACGATCCCCATGAGGATCCCGTGGGCGGTCCCATCGTCGGTGACGGCTACGGTGGAATGACCCGTCTGCTCCTTCAGTTCCAGGATATCCGCCAGGGTGCCGTCCGGCGTAATGTTGGAGTCGCTGACCACAAAGCCGGCTTTGTAGGCTTTGGCGCGGGCGACCATCTCTGCTTCGCTTTGAATGGACTGGGAGCCGTAAATAAACGAAATTCCGCCCTCCCGTGCCAGTGCGACGGCCATATTGTCATCTGAGACCGACTGCATAATCGCGGATGTAAGCGGAATATTCATGGAGATTGCAGGCTCCTCGCCTTTTTTGAATTTGACCAGCGGCGTTTTCAGACTGACGTTGTCCGGGATGCACTCCGCAGAAGAGTAGCCCGGAACAAGCAGGTATTCGCTAAAGGTATGCGACGGTTCCGAAAAATAAAATGCCACTTCAATTACCTCTTTTCTTTCAACTTCACATGCGGCTGCCAACAGCAGACATTTCCTCCAAATACCACGAAACACCGCTTTGTCAAGACAACGGCGGCGTTTCGAATTCTGTTAATTAAAATCATTTTACTACAGGCGCGTTTGTTTGTCAAGGATAATTTTAGAGGTCTCGGTCTGCCGGAGCCCTTTACACTTTGCCTGCGACATTGAACTGCAAAACGCGCCGCCTATGGGACCGGCAGCGCGTTTTGAAACACAGAAAAGGCCGTCAGCCGGCGTACTCGTAGCCCAGCTTCAGCGCACGCAGGTTTGCGTCTACCAGGTGCGCCTTTTTGGCGGGAACGCATTTCCGCATGGCCTCGCAGAGGACGTCGAAGGACGTAAAGCCCGTCTCCCGCAGGACTTTGCCAAGCATGATGATATTGGCGAGGCCGGAGAGATCTTCATCCTTGGACATCTGCGTGCAGGGAATGTAATGGGCTTTGATATCCGTCCGGGTGCATTTCGCGTCGATGAGGGCGCTGTCGATAAAGATCTGGCCGCCGGGCTGGACCGCGTTCACGAATTTATCGTAGGAGGGGCTGTTCAGAACGACCAGCGTCTCCGGCTCCAGCACGATGGGGCAGCCGATGGGCTCATTGTCGATGCAGACGGAGCAGTTGGCGGTACCGCCACGCATCTCCGGGCCATAGGAGGGCAGCCAGGACACGCATTTGTCCTCCACCATCGCCGTATAGGCCGCGACCTTGCCCATGAACAGGACGCCCTGGCCGCCGAAGCCGGCAATCAGCATGTTGAGAATCATTCCGCGTGCACTCCTTTCTCCGTTTCATCCTTGTACACACCCAGCGGGTAGTAGGGGATCATCTTGTCATCGATCCATTTCAGTGCCTCCAGCGGTGTCATGCCCCAGTTGGTGGGACAGCCGGAAAGGACCTCTACGATGGAAAAGCCCTTCTTTTCGATCTGGGCGGTCAGGGCTTTTTTGATAGCAGCCTTGGCCTTGCGGATGTTGGGAACATTATTGACGGCAACCCGCTCCGCGTAGGCGACGCCGCTGAGGGTGGACAGCATCTCGCAGATCCGCACAGGATAGCCGGAGTAGTTGACGTCCCGCCCGTAGGGGGTGGTCTGGGTCACTTGGCCGGGGAGAGTGGTGGGGGCCATCTGGCCGCCGGTCATGCCGTAAATGGCGTTATTGACAAAGATAATGGTGATATTCTCGCCTCGGGTGGCGGAGTGAACGGTCTCGGCGGTACCGATGGCAGCCAGGTCGCCGTCGCCCTGATAAGTGAAGACGATGTTATCCGGGCGGGCGCGTTTGATGCCGGTGGCGACCGCCGGTGCACGGCCGTGGGGAGCCTCCACCATATCGCAGTTAAAATAGTCGTAAGCCATAACGGCGCAGCCCACCGGCGCAACGCCGATGGCATCGCCCAGGACACCCAGCTCCTCCAGGCATTCCGCCACCAGACGGTGAATGATGCCGTGGGTGCATCCGGGGCAGTAGTGGGTCTCTTTATCGGTCAATCCCTTGGTTTTCTGAAACACAATGGCCATGATTATCGGGCACCTCCTGCCATTTTTTCAATTTCGGTCAGCACTTCGGCGGGGCTGGGCACGATGCCGCCGGTGCGCCCAAAGAACTCGACCGGGCAGACCCCATTGGCGGCCAGGCGAACGTCCTCCACCATCTGGCCCATGCTCATTTCAACCGTCAACATCGCCTTGACTTTTTTCGCGGCGGCGGCGATCTCTTTGACGGGGAAGGGCCACAGGGTGATGGGCCGGATCAGACCAACCTTGATCCCTTTTTCCCGGGCCTTGGCCACAGCGGATTTCACCACGCGGGATGTCGCGCCGTAGGCGACGACTGCGTACTCCGCATCGTCCATATACTGTTCCTCCGCCAGAACTTCCTTTTCCTTGATCGTATCGTAGCGCTTCTGGCGCTCCACGATCGTACGCTCCAGCTCCTGGGGCTGGAGGTAGAGGGAGTTGACGATGTTGGGCTTCCGCTGGCCCTTGGTGCCGGTCAATGCCCAGGGTTTCTCATGCTCCGGGGCCGTGGTTTCCGGGAATTCCACCGGCTCCATCATCTGGCCCAACATGCCGTCGGCCAGGATCATGGCGGGCATGCGGTAGGTCTCCGCCAGGTCAAAGGCTTTTCCGATCAGGTTGACGATCTCCTGCACCGACGAAGGGGCGAATACCAGGACCTGTCCGTCGCCGTGGCCGGGAGCCTTCGTCGCCTGCCAGTAGTCCGCCTGGGAGGGCTGGATACCGCCCAGTCCGGGGCCGCCGCGCATGACGTTGATGATGACGCAGGGAAGGTCCGAACCGATGATGTAAGAGATCCCCTCTCCCTTCAGGCTGATTCCGGGGGAAGAGGAGGAGGTCAGGCAGCGGGTTCCTGTGGAGGCGCAGCCCAAAATCATGTTGATGGCGGCGACTTCGCTTTCCGCCTGCAGATATGTACCACCGATCTTCGGAAGGCGCTTCGCCATATAGGCCGCCACTTCCGTCTGAGGGGTGATGGGGTAACCGAAGAAGTGCTTACAGCCGTTCCGAATCGCGGCCTCTGCCAGGGCTTCGTTCCCCTTCATCAAAAATTTTTCTCCCATGATGCTCGTTTCCTTCCTTCCCTTACTTCTCGACCGTAATCACGCAGTCCGGACACATCATCCCGCACATCGCGCAACCGATGCACTCGTCCGGGTTGACCGGGGCGGCGGGGTTATAGCCCTTGCGGTTCAGCTTGCCCGTATCCAGAGCCAGCACCTTTTTGGGACAGACCGACACGCAGAGTCCGCAGCCCTTGCAGCGGTCCTGGTTAATGGTGACTTTTGCCATTTCGATTCCTTCTTTCCTTGCTGCGGCATGTACAGACGCACGCCGCGATTCTCTCATACCGTGGGGGATGCTTTCAAACATTGCTCAGAGTCCATCCGCCTCATCCCACAGCTTTTTCACATAAACAGTCACAGGGTAGGGCTGTGGGACCTTCAGCGTCCCAAGCCGCCGGTCATAGGCGGTAAAACACATGGGGATTCCGGCAAGCCCAGCTACCTGAGCGGCAAAATCCGCCGAATCCTCAACCGTATCGTCGGATGTTTCCTCGCCCAAGTTGGAACAGTTTATCACTCCAGTGGGGTGAAGCCGGGACACCGCCTCAATGTCCCGCAGCACCAAAAGGGCATCCTCCGGCGTCTGGGTCAGATAGCGATAGCGATTTACCACGTACCAAAGCTCGTAACTGTGGCGGGCAATCGCGGGGGCATATCGTCCCAAGGCGATCGCTCCGGCGTCGTCTCCGCCTACATCTATTATAACACATTCGCCCCCATTGTCAAAAACCGCATCTACCGCGCCGCTGAGAGCGGGGATGTCCAGATTGGAGTTGGCATAGACCGGGGATATAACCTGGATTCCTGCCTCCTCCAGCATGACGGAAAAGTCCGCACTTCGGAAGTACGGGTTTACGATGTCCAGGTCCACCAGTGTAACCGTTTTCCCCTGTCTTCGCTGATCCAAGGCCAGATTAACCGCAAAATTGGTCTTTCCGCTGCCATAATGCCCAGTGATCAGATAGATCTTCCGGTTTTCTTCCATAAGGACTCCTTTCTCCCATTCTGGGCGGCACAAAATCTCCTGCCGGCGCCGGGTGAATATTGTTTATATTTTACCACATTCCAATGGGAAAAGATAGCCCTTTTCGCAAAAAGATTATGACAAATATGCGGAATGAAAGCCTGATTTTTTGTTTATATTCTAAGTTTCTGCCATTTTTAGCAATAATTATCGGAAAGAGCCGCACAAGCAGTATTTCTACAGCCTTTTTGCAGACGATAAAAAAGCCCTGCCGGACATCCGGCAGGGCTTTCTATATTGTCTTCTGAGCTTATTGTGCGGCGCTGTTGTTGTCGTCTCCCTGAATTTTCATCCGGATCTTATCTGCGATCATAGCGATGAATTCGGAATTGGTGGGTTTTCCGCGGCTGTTCTGCACCGTGTAGCCAAAATAGGAATCCAACGTATCCACATCGCCCCGGTCCCATGCAACCTCAATTGCGTGGCGCACAGCGCGCTCCACACGGGAAGCAGTCGTACTGAACTTCTTGGCGACTGTCGGATACAGCTGTTTGGTTACAGAGTTGATCATCGCAATGTCCTTAATGGACAGCAAAATTCCCTCTCGCAGATAATGGTAGCCTTTGATATGCGCCGGTACGCCGATTTGATGAATAATTTCAGTAATCATTACCTCCAAATCGTGGTCAGTATACTTTTTTCGAACAATTGCCTTGGCCTGGGGCATTTCAAATCCGAACATCATGTCAATGCGGTCGTAAAGCTCCGGCAGATTAAACGGCTCCAGCATATAAAAGCAGTTGGGTGCCTGCATGATCTCTTTAGAAATCATCGGGTTGTCAAACGCAGAGGTTACGATAAACCGCGGCGCATCTGCTTTTCCTTTCAGGCTCCGGATAATGCCAAGCGCATCCACATGGACCATGAGCGCATTCATGACCACCAGGTCGGGTTTTTCTGAAGAAATGGCGGAAAGGATTTCGAATCCATCCTTTTTACGAAGCAACACCTCATAACCTTTTTCCCACAAAGCTTTTTGACAAATTGCTCCGAAATCAGCGGAATCATCGCTGATAAGGATTTTTTTGCGCAAATCCAAGATGCTTCCTCCATTCTATTCAAACTATCGCGAAATTCGCGATTTATTCATAGTTTAACACAATATCTTTAAAAATTCAACATTTTTTCTGCACAAAAAATATAAATAAAATTGACATAAATTCTCTCCTTGTCTGTTGAATTTTATCGAATCCTCTGGTTAAGCAGCAAGACCGGATAATTCCAAAACTTTTTCGCAATTTCCGAGCATATTTTCCGAAAAAATGCCGTATCCCCGCGTGGGATCGTTTACCAATACGTGGGTCACAGCCCCAGCTAATTTCCCGTTTTGCAGAATTGGACTGCCGCTCATTCCCTGCACAATCCCGCCAGTCAATTCAAGCAATTTCGGGTCGGTAATGCGTACAATCATGTTCTTTGTAGGGGTATTATCACCCAGATTCACCTTTTCAATCACAATGTCGTAAAGCGCCGGAATTGTCCCTTCTACTGTCGTCAAAATTTGTGCGGGGCCTTCCTTTACCTCCTGGCGCAAGCAGAGGGGAACAGCATTCGTTCCAACGGCGGGATTCTTGGCCAGAGTCCCATAAACCCCGGTTTCATTGTTCAAGTACAGCGTTCCACAGGAAAAGCTGGAAAGAAAGCTGCCCTGCAGTTCACCTGGTGTGCCGACCTGTCCTTTTTGGACTCCGTTGATGTGGACTGGAACCACCTCTCCGCTGGACAACGGCATCGTCTCACCGGTGTCCACGTCACAGACAGCATGCCCCAGACCGCCAAACACCCCGGTTGCAGGATCATAAAAAGTCACTGTTCCGATCCCCGCCGAGGAATCCCGGACCCAAATGCCGCAGCGGTATTCGCCGTCTGCAACGCTTTTAACCGGTGTGACCACGACAGTCATCTCCATGCCGTCCCGGCGAATAGTCAGGGATACTGCCCGGCCTCCTGCCATACGGATTCGCTCGGTAAGCTGCTGATTGCTGGATACGGCTGCTTTGTCGGCCGCCAGGATAATGTCGCCTTTCCGCAGACCGGCTTCTTTGGCTGGATAGGTTGTTCCAGTGCTGGACTCCACGGGATTTAGCCCCACGACAACCACGCCGTCCGTCAGCATTTTCAGCCCAAAGGGGGTTCCGCAGGGGACTACATACTGCTCCTTGACCTGGTGCAGGTAGGTGCTTTTAATGGGGATCACTCCAAGAAGCTTCAGCGGGGTTTCACGGGAAAGTGACGTGCTGGTGCCAGCGCGGCTTTCCTGTTGCGGTCCACTTTCAGCTTGGACAGACGGCAGCTGCTTCATGGAAAAATTTTTGGTGTCAAATACATAAAAGCTGTCTGGTATTTCATAATTGAGATAAGTAACGAATCCCATCACCGCAATTGTAATAATCGCGGCGAAAAGCGATACGGTACGGATTACCTTGCGCATACAATCTCTCCCTCCGCGCCCAAACGGCGCATCCATAATATGTGGAGGAGCGGGGAAGAATATCAGAGGCAAGAACCACCACCTCCGGAAAATCCAATGACGGCGGCGCCTGGCAGTTTCCGCAAAAAAAAGAGACGGAAACTGGATGAAAAAACTTTCCGAACCGGTTTCCGTCATTTAGTTTGTGCAATTATTCAAAAATAATGTAGTCATTCAGACCAAATTCGTTTTTAAACTGCGGAACCTCGCCTTTCATTAAAGGCAGAATGTAGCGGCAGATCTCTGCCTGAACCGAAGCATCTTCCAGATTCCACCACTTTTCCGGAACCAATTGCTCCCGGTTGGCAACATCTTCTACCTCTACCATATTCAGGCGGATGGCATAGGGATTGTTTGAGAGCCGCTGAACGGCTACCATCTTGCCGCTTTCCCCGCGCAATGCTGCGGCAACGCCCTCCTGACCGATGGCAAAAGCCTCGTCCAAATCTTGGAACGACGCCAAATGGGCCGAACAGCGCTGCATCAGGTTGAGCTCAATGGAACGCACCTTGCAGCCGATCTCCTGCTTGACCAGACATTCCAAATATTTTCCCACGCCGCTCAGGTAGGCATGCCCAAAGATATCCACCGCGCCGCTTTTCGTCTGGCAGCCCACGTAATTTCCATTCCGGTCGCGAACCCCTTCGCTGACCACTGCGACGACATTGGGGGAACGGCGGTGGGCATCCTGAACCTGCCTTAAAAAGTCCTGTTCATCAAAAGGGACCTCCGGGATGGCGATGATGTCCGGCTTGCTTCCTCCCACGAAACGGGGAAGAGCGGCCGCCAGTGTCAGCCATCCGGCATTCCGGCCCATGATCTCTACAATCGTTACCGCCGGAACCGCGTAGATCGAGGTATCCCGGATGATTTCTCCAATGGTCACCGCCAAATACTTGGCTGCGCTTCCGTAGCCCGGCGTATGGTCTGTAAGTGGAAGATCGTTGTCAATGGTCTTGGGAACGCCCACAACCACCGGCGCATCGGCCTCCCCTGCGAAAAGCCCAGAAAGCTTGCGGACGGTGTCCATGCTGTCGTTTCCGCCAATATAAAGGAAAGTACCAATCTCATATTTCCGAAAAGTTTCCCGGATCTTCAGATAGTCCTCAGCTGCCGGCTCGGAAATCGGTGGCAGCTTGTAACGGCAGGAGCCCAATGCCATAGCCGGCGTCGCCTTTAGCTTTTCGTATTCTGTAAAGCCGCTAAGGTCTATCAGCAAGCCTTTCATAACCCCTTCAATCCCGTGTTTAGCACCGTAAACACGGCCAACCTTATCTGACTTACGCGCAGCCGCAATTACGCCGGCAAGCGTGGCGTTAATCGCGGCGCTGGGGCCGCCTGACTGTGCTACGAGCAGATTCCGCCTCATTAATCGTCCTCCTTTTATACAATAAAAGAACGACGGACGCAGTCAGCATTTGCCGAGCACGCCCGCCCGTTACCCAATTCGCCTAGTCTTGCTGCTTTTTACCGGGTTCTGTCAAGGAAATCGGTGCATCAAAGGAAAGCGGCTTTCCCGTCAAAGCATCTACTGGCCCAACATTTTCCTTGGCTTTTTCAAACAGCATCTTCCAGAGCAAGTGGAACAAAATCGTCAAGCCCAGCAAAAAGGCTGCGACCCCGGCTGTCCAGCCAAAAAAAATCATCCTACCCTCTGCGGTCTGCAAAAAGATGACGGCCTTGCCCAACATCGCGCTCTTTGATGTAGCTTTTCCCAAAATACGGCAGGTATCCGCTGATATTTCGAAAGGTTCCTCGCTATTGTCCGCAACTGTATAGGTAATTCCCCGAATCGATTGGACGCGCCGGATCAAAAGGTGTTCCTCCTTGCCATCCTGCAGGTAAAAGGCGATAAAGTCCCCTTCCCGCAGCTCGGAAAAGGGCATATGGCGGACAACCACTAATTCGTTTTTTTCAATATCTGGCGCCATCGCCGTGCTTTTGTTCAAGTGAAAACTGCGGCCAAACAGATTGAATGTCCCTGTTCGGTCCGCATTGCGCACGCCTACGCTAAAGAAGATAATCCCTGTCATGCAAGCGAGAATCAGAACAATCAGCAAGGCGCTTATCATGATCCGGACGATTCGCCCGGCATTTGTTGCTTTCATGGTTTCATCCTTTCCCAAGACCAATCATTTGCGGGAATCGTGTCTGTTATTATTATATAATAGACAGGGATGAAAATCAAGGGATTTTGTCGAGCAAAAAAAGCGGTTTTTTTGAAAAAGCAGTTGACAAAACGGGGGAAATTGTGTATAATAATATTCGTTCACTGATTTAGAAAAGATGGCCTGCTAGCTCAGTTGGTTAGAGCGCTAGCCTGTCACGCTAGAGGTCGTGGGTTCGAGCCCCATGCAGGTCGCCATTTGCTTCTGTAGCTCAGTCGGTAGAGCAGAGGACTGAAAATCCTCGTGTCGTTGGT
>CAJMLQ010000016.1 GCA_905214265.1 uncultured bacterium | reverse complement strand
GTGGAACAATGCTCCCCAAACCTCCGTACCTCCCCAGCAGAACGCGGCCCCTCAGTGGAACAATGCTCCCCAGACCTCCGTACCTCCCCAACAGAACGCGGCCCCTCAGTGGAATACCGCACCCTCTCAACAGAATACTGCTCCGAAAAACGTATCGGAGCCGAAAATGGACGTGGCGTCTTCTGACGAAACCGTTATCGAAGCTCCGGCTCCGACAGAGCGCGCCTGCCCGGTCTGCGGCGCCTCCGTACCGGCTGATGGAAAATTCTGCCCGGTCTGCGGCGCTAAAATGTAAATTTTCCTTTGACAGTGGATTTTACCGTCCTTTCGGAATCATTTGTTTTGCTCTAATTTCGGAAGGGGACTGTAAAGAGAATACGAAAAAACGGCGGAGGAAACTCCGCCGTTTTTTGCTGCAATCTCGCCTTAGTCGTCCCATTCCGAGGTAAGGACGCTGCCGGAAACAGCATCGATTTCGCATTCAAACTCTTTTTTTCCAACGGCGAACTCGATTTCATAAACTATCCGCCCATGGTCCTCATCCAAGCTGATTTTCAGACCGGCGGCATCGGACTCCTTGGCTCCAGCAGCCTGGAAGGCAATGGCCTTGGCTTTTTCCTCGGAGATCCTCTGCTGCGCGCTGCTTAGGAATTCGCTCTTTTCCGTGCTGTATTCCAAAACCTTGCCGGAATAGGCGTCAATGTCTACTTCGTATTTTTTTCCGTCCGCATAGAACTCGACCTCATATTTTGAGGAAGAATCGTCCTGCTCCAGCTCCACCTTGAGACCGGCTGCGGCAGAAGCGGAAACACCCGCCTTTTGAAGGGCAATGGTTTTCGCCTGATCCTTGCCGAGCGTCCCTGAGTTGGAGGAGGCGTTACCGCCTGTCTGGGCAGCACCTTTCTCCTCCCTGGAAAAGTGAACCACAGCGGCGGAGCGCGCATCGATGTCGTACTCGTATTCCGTTGTCCCCGCGAAAAATTCCAGTTCATAAACCATGATACCGTCTTCACTGTCAAATTCGATTTCACAGCGGGTGACATCCTTCATCTGGACTCCGGCGTGGGAGAAAGCCGCCACTTTTGCCTCATCCTGGGAGATATAAGCCTTAGAACTAGCAGTCCCAGTCTGCGTTACCGCGCCTGTACCGGCCCCCCGGGAATGGAGGATCAGAGAGAGTTCATTGACCGTCATGGGTGCCAGACTTTCTACGGACAGGGTTTGGTCCTGAGTGGTAATTTCCCGGATCAGAGCAGCCTTTCCAACAGAGATGCCGGATTGCTTGGCAACGGAGATCAACTCCTCGTCCTCGGATACGTTCTGGCTGAGTACGGCGGGCTCCAGGCCGTTTTCCGACAGGGGGACGCTGATGGCCGCGGCCACCTTCTGCTGGAGCTGTTCCGCCTTGGCGGCGTCGCGGTTTTCCACGGATACCAGGATGGAATTTTGCAGCTCGTCGAGATAGCCGTTCTGGACCATGGATCCAATGAGAGCGTTGACGGCTACCTCCAGCTGGGAGCCTTTCAGGTTCATTCCGCCGATGATCGCCTCGGCGTCGTCGTTGAGGGGCTCGACGAAGAGCACCCGTTCTTTGGCGTTGACGGTGATGGACAGGCTGGGATTGACATCCAGCAGGATGCGGGCTTCGGCGGCGTGGGCAGTGTGCCAGCCATATCCGAAGACGCCGCTCATCACCACAACAAGTGCGGCGGCGGTAGCCATCAGCGGCGTGCGCCAGTTTTTCTTTTCAGGCTTGGTCATGGAAATCACAGGTCCTTTCTGCTGGTCGCAGGAAGAGAGGATCTGTTCCAGTACGTCCGGCGCAGCGTGTTCCATTGCCTCCTGAAGCCGGCGTTCGAGTTCTTGATCGGTCATGTCAGTCCGTCTCCTTCCATTGCGTGCGGAGCTTTTTTACAGCCCGGTGGTATTTTGACAGAACGGTCGGAAGCGGAAGCTCCAGCAGAGCCGCGATCTCGCGGTGCTTGAGTCCTGTGAGAGCGTGGAGGGTGAGGATCTGCCGATCTTGATCCGGAAGCCCGCCCAGAAGAACTTCCAGAAGGAGCCGGTCGTCCTGGGAGACCCCGGGGACCCCGGCAAGCTGGTCCTGCCAGTCCTCCGGATCCATCAGAGCAGTGCGTCCATGTTCCCGCAGGCGGCTATTGGCAAGATTGCGTGTGATGGTTAACAGCCACGCCATGGGCTTTCCATGGGAGCGGTACCCAGCCGCCGCCTGCCACGCGTGCAGATAGGTATCCTGCAGCACGTCCTCCGCATCCGATACGTTCTTGCAGACAGAGAGGGCAAAACCGTAAATGCTCGAGCGCGTCTCACGGTACAAAGCGGCCAAAGCGACTTTGTCTCCGTCCGCCATCTGCCGGATCCAGCTGTCCAGCGTGTCTGCCGTGTCCCGGAAACACGGTGTCGGCGCAATGCGTTCTGACAACATTCTGTATCCCTCCTGTCTGCTAGATTAACGCGCGGGGAAGACGTTTTATTGCAGCGGCAGAAAAATTTTACCGGATAAAATTCGTCTGTGCCGGAGGCTCCTCCTCGGGGAAGGGGACCGTGCCCCGGGATGCTTCCAGCATTCGCAGCTGCCAGGCCATGTTGTTTCCCAAAACTCGCATGATGCGCATGCCTTCCTCATCCCGAAGGGCCTCTTCCCGCCGGTTTCCATGGACCATGTTCCAGTAGCAGGTGGGCGTCAGCAGCATTCCGCTGATGGTCAGGTATTTATTGAGCACGTCATAGGCCGCAGTGGTTCCGGCCCGCCGGGCGGAGACGATGGCGCAGGCCGGCTTCCACCGGAAGCAATTGCCCGCATAAAATGCCCGGTCCAGCAGTGCCAGCAGCGAACCGTTGGGAGAGGCATAATAGACCGGAGAGCCGATGATCAGTCCATCGGCTTTTTCCATTTTTCCCAGAAACACGTTGACCGGATCGCCGTCAAAGATGCAGCGGCCCTGGATTTTGCCGCTGCGGCAGCTCCTGCAGGCGGTGCAGCCCTGGATAGGCGCTTTTCCGATCTGCATAAGCTCCGTCTCGATCCCTTGGCGGCTCAGCGCCGCTGCGATTTCCTCCAAAGCGGCGGCAGTACAGCCGTTTTCGTGGGGACTTCCGTTGAGAAGCAGCACTTTCATAAAAATCAGATCCTCCTATTTCTTGTCGGGACAGACGTCCCCCAGCGCAAAGGCATTGTCCAGCGTCGGGACCACCTCGCCGTTGGCACACATCGCTTCATACTCCGACTGCGTGACCCACTTGGCCGCGGTGACCTCTTCCGCCTGGAGTGTCAGCTCTGACAGGGGAATGTCCCGAACGAACCGGTACACGTCGCAGAAACCGCTATACTTGCCCGGCGCGTCGGCCTTGCGGCGATAGCTCTTGACCAGCTCTCCGGGCGGCCCCTGCCGCAGGTCCACTCCGATCTCTTCGGCGGCTTCCCGCAGTGCGCCGGCATAGGTGTCCTCTCCGGCAATAACCGCGCCGCCGGTGCACTCCCAATAGCCGCCCCAGGGCTTCTGGGAATGCCGCCGGGTCAGCAGAACCCGGCCGCTGGAATCGAACAGCCACACCATGACCACCAAATGGTAATCCTCCGCTGCCATGGGCAGCCCCCGCTGTTGCAGGCGGCCGGTCTTCTGCCGGTTTTCATCATAAATGTCCCAAAACTCTGTCATCGCGTCCTCCTCAGTCGATAAACCCGCCGCCCAGCACAATCTCCCCGTCATACAGCACCGCGGACTGCCCCCGGGCCGGAGCACGCTGGGGTTCCGCAAACTGAATGCGCAGGCCATTTTCCTCCCGGAATACCTTTGCCGGGACCGGATTGGCCCGGGAACGGATCTTGACCGCCGCCTCCATCCCGTCCCGGATGGCGCCGGAAAAGGTCTCTGAAATACCGGAAACCCGAATTTCACCCTCGCAGGTATCCGCTCCGTCGGCCAGGTAAATCCGATTGGTTTTCGGATCGATCTCCCGGATGAAGACCGGCCGTCCCAGGGCGACGCCCAGCCGCTTCCGCTGTCCCACGGTATAATGGATGATCCCCCGGTGCTTTCCGCAGGGAGTCCCCTCCGGCGAGATGAAATCCCCCTCCGGAAAAGCGCCCCGTCGCGCTTCAATGAACCCGGCGTAGTCGTTGTCGGGGATAAAACAGATCTCCTGGCTGTCCGGCTTGACCGCGCAGGAAAGTCCTGCCTTTCGGGCGATCTCCCGGACCTCTGGCTTGGGCAGGGCGGCAAGGGGGAACAGCAGCCGGGAGAGTTCCCGCTGCCCCAGCCGGTAGAGCATGTAGGACTGGTCCCGGTCTAGATTCTTCCCCCGTGTCAGGTAAGTCACATTCTCTCGCCTCTCCAGCCCGGCATAATGGCCGGTGGCCGCCCAGCCGTAGCCCTCTGCGTCTGCGGCCTCCAGCAGTGCGCGGAACTTTACCCTGGGATTGCAGACAATGCAGGGGTTGGGAGTCCGCCCCCTGGCGTACTCATCCATGAAATATTCTACAACCTCCTGGGAAAACGTTTCCGACAGGTCCCGGACGAAGAGGGAAATTCCCAGCTGCTCTGCCGAGGCCTGGGCGTCCTTCACCGTCTGCTCGTGAGCAGGGGACATCTTCAGCACCACCCCGCCTACGTCCCAGCCCTGCTCCTTGAGGAGCCAGGCGCAGACGGAACTGTCCACGCCGCCGCTGAGGGCGACCAAAATCCGCTTTTCGTTCATAAAAACTCCTTTTTGCAGAAAAACCGGACCCGTATGCGGCGGGTCCGGTCTGGATTTTTCGGGGTTTACTTGCTGCAGTGGGCGTCCTCGCTGCCCTCGCAGCCGCATTCGTGGCATTCGCCCAGATCACCAACTATGGGGGTGGGGTCGATCCCCTGACGGCGGTAGTAGTCGGCCACTGCGGCTTTCACTGCCTGCTCCGCCAGCACGGAACAGTGGAGCTTCACGGCGGGAAGCCCATCCAGGGCCTCGACGACAGCTTTGTTGGTCAGCTGCAGGGCCTCTTCCAGCGGTTTCCCTTTAATGAGATCTGTGGCCATGGAGGAGGTGGCAATGGCTGCGCCGCATCCGAAAGTCTGGAATTTGACGTCCTCAATGACGCCGTTTTCGATTTTCAGGAACATCTTCATGATGTCGCCGCACTTCTGGTTGCCGACTTCGCCGACGCCGTTGGCGTCCGGGATCTCGCCGACGTTGTGGGGGTTCGCGAAATGCTCCATAACTTTTGCGCTGTATAACATGACGGGGTCATCCTTTCTATTTATTACGGTAGCTTACAGATTCTTCCCGGCGCGTTCATCCTCGCTCCATTCCTGCCAGACCGGGGACATGGCCCGGAGGCGCTCCACGACCTTGGGGACGGTTTCCAGGGTGTAATCCACGTCCTCCTCCGTGGTATCGGAGCCGAGACTCAGCCGGAGGGAGCCGTGGGCGATGCCGTGTTCCAGCCCGATGGATAGCAGCACGTGGGAGGGATCAAGGGATCCGGAGGTGCAGGCGGAGCCGGAGGAACCGGCGATTCCGTTGAGATCCAGCAGGAGCAGCAGTCCCTCGCCCTCAATGCCGCCAAAGGAGATGTTCACATTGGTGCAGAGACGGTTTTCAGTGCCGCCGTTTAAGCGGGTGCACGGGATCTTCAGCAGCCCTTCCATGAGCCGGTCCCGGAGCCTGGTCATCTTGGCGACCTTTTCGTCGAAGTTTTCGTAGGTTTCAACGATCGCTTCGCCCAGGCCCACGATAGACGCCAGGTTTTCGGTGCCGGCGCGCTTGCCGGATTCCTGTCCGCCGCCGTCCATGAAGTTGTCAAGGAGCACGCCGCGGCGGATGTAGAGGGCACCGACGCCCTTGGGCGCGTGAATCTTATGGCCGGAAAGAGAGAGCATATCGATGTTTTCCGCCTGCACGTCGATGCGGACGTTTCCAACCGCCTGCACAGCATCGGTGTGAAAGAGGACTTTGTGTGTCTTGCAGATGGCGCCGATTTCCCGGATGGGCTGGATAGTGCCAATCTCGTTGTTGGCGTACATGATGGAGACGATGGCCGTGTCTGGACGGATGGCCTCTTCTACGTCGGCGGGATTCACATATCCCTTTTTGTCCACGGGAATGTAGGTGACTTCAAAACCTTCACGCTCCAGCGCCTGGCAGGTGTGCAGCACTGCGTGATGCTCGAAAACGGAGGTGATGATGTGTTTTTTTCCCTGAGTGCGGGCAAGCCGTCGGGCCGCGCCCTTGATGGCCCAGTTGTCGGATTCGCTGCCGCAGCCAGTGAAGTAGATCTCCTGGGGCTTGGCGTTGAAAGCGGCGGCGACCTTTTCCCGGGCCTGTTCAATGGCCAGGGCAGACTCCCGACCCATGGCATAAATGCTGGATGGGTTTCCGTAGTGCTCGGTCAAGTAAGGAATCATGGCCTGGAACACCCGGTCTGAAATTTTGGTGGTGGCAGAGTTGTCCAGATACACAAAATGATCCATTTGACATTTCCTTTCTGAAAGGGGCTGTATGGAACCGGATCTTTCCGGCATATTTTTACAACTCCATTATATACCGGCCCAGTGGGGAAAGCAAGGCCGAAGGCAAGTGTTCACAGAAAGTTTTCAATTCCTACCAAAACAGTAATGATTATCGAAATTTCTGGCTCTCCATAACGGCCAATTGGTCGCATCGCTCGTTTTCCGGATGTCCCGCATGTCCTTTTACCCAGCAGTAGGTCATCTGGTGCCGCGCCAGCTGTTCCAGCAGTTTCTCCCAGAGATCCACGTTTAAAGCGGGAGATTTGTCCGCCTTGCGCCAGCCATTGCGCTTCCAGCTGTAAACCCACCCCTTGGTAATGGCGTCCAGAACGTACTTGGAGTCGCTGGTCAGCGTGACCTCGCAGCCGAACTTCAGGGCGGACAGTCCTTCGATGACAGCGGTCAGCTCCATGCGGTTATTGGTGGTGGCGGCTTCTCCGCCGGAAAGTTCCTTCCGGCGGCCTTCGCATTCCAGCACCGCCCCCCAGCCGCCTGGGCCGGGATTTCCGCTGCACGCGCCGTCGGTGTATAGATTAACATGTTTGATGGCGATCGCTCCTCTAAACATTGTCTCCGGATGTAGTATATCCGTTTCTGGAAAAAAATACAAGGAAAATCAGTCGGGGATGCGCCAGTCCATGGTGATACCGTGCTGGTTCAAAAAATGAGTTGCCTTGGAAAAATGACGGCAGCCGAAAAAGCCAGAATTGGCCGAAAAGGGGCTGGGGTGCGCAGCCGTCAGCACCAGATGGTTGGGATTGGTCAGCAGCGGCCTCTTGGCACGGGCGTTGGCTCCCCAAAGGAGAAAGACAATGGGCTGGTCTCGCTCATTGAGCTTCTGGATCACCGCATCGGTGAAGGTCTCCCAGCCAATGCCCCGGTGGGAGTTGGGCTGGCCTGCCCGGACGGTCAGCACGGTGTTCAGCAGTAGCACGCCGTTTTTTGCCCAGGCCTCCAGACAGCCGTGATGAGGCGGCGTGACCCCCAGGTCGTCCTGCAGCTCCCTAAAAATGTTCTGGAGCGAGGGCGGGACGGGGACACCACGCTGAACGGAGAAGGAGAGTCCGTGGGCCTGCCCGGGGCCATGATAGGGATCCTGCCCCAGAATGACTGCCTTGACTTCCCTGCAGGGCGTAAGCCGGAGGGCGTTGAAGAGGTCGTACATGGAAGGGTAGACGGTGTGCGTCCGGTACTCCTGCTTCAAGATCTGCCGCAGCCGGAGATAGTACTCTTTCCGGAATTCGTCCTCTAGGATGCCGTCCCAGTCGTTTCCAAGGGATACCATGTCATTCCGCCTTTCTGGAAGAAGTCAGCTGCAAGAATCTATTCAACTTATTGTACCCCTTTTTTGGCAAAAAGTAAAGAAAAGCAACGCTTTTTCTGCATTTTTCAACAGTTCGCTTCTTTACATTTCCGGGCCTTTTGGGTATAATAAAGATGCATCGCCATCAGGAGCGGCCCTCCGGCGCGAAAGCCGCGCCGGAGGGCCGCTTTTCATAGGATATGCACGACAAGATTATAAGAAGAAGGGCGGTGCTGTATGGCATTGCAGAAGATCGACCTGCTGCGGCAGCTGTATGATTTCGAACCGGATCCGGCCTTTGGATTTGATGAAAGCTTGCGGGTTGCCTGGCTCAATCCTGCCTGCGAGAAAATGTTTCCTGAATTGGTAGAAGGAATGTACCTTCCGGAGGAATTTTCAGATTTTGGGCTGGAGGCTCTGCAGGCCACGGTGCAGGACCGGGGTGCCGGAGTGTTTCAGAACCGCCGGAATGGCAGTGAAAGCATCGCCGTGGTTTGTTACGGCAGAAAAGAAAACCCGTTTTATGTGGGCTCCTACCGGGGCTTCTGCACCTATCGGATGGATCTGGAGGATGCGGAAAGCGCCGGCGGCGTGCAGATGATGAGCTACTACGTCCGGAGACGGGTCTTCGGCATCTTCAACCAGCTGGATCTTCTTTCCGAGCAGATGGAGGAAACCGGCAGCGAAAACGCCGCTGACAGCATCGTCCGGATAGAGGAAGGCTGTCTGGCGCTGCTCAGGCTGTGCACAGACTTGAGCGTGTATTACCGCCGGGATGAAAATCCGGTGCTGGCGCCAGTTCCCATGGGGGATTACTTGCTCCGCATCATGCAGGAGCTGGATTTCCGTCTGATCCCCGTCGACGTTCGGGTGGATTATGAGATCGACTGCGGAAATGTGGTCTGCATGTTGGATAAGGAACGCCTTGAAATCGGCATTTTAAATATGGCGGCGGCGTCTGTGCGGTATTTCCGTAACAGCGGCATCCAGGATGGCTTCCTTTCCTGCCGCTGTACCGAAGCGGACGGAGAGCTTCGGATTCTGCTGTCGGATAACTGCTCGATTTTTTCCGAGCTGCGCAGCGTGCCCTCCATGGCAAATTTTTTGAAACTTGATGCAACAGGGGAGGTCATCCCTCTGAAACGGGTGGGTTACGAGATCCTGGAACGGGCTGTGGAGAACGCTGGAGGCAGCTGCCTTTTGGAAAACTGTTCTCCGGGTATTCGGATCCTGATTCGTCTTCCGATCCTGGAAGACAGCGCGGAGTTCCGGGTGGAAGACGAGCCGGCCTATACGGTGCAGCGGGATATGAACGGACGGGCCAGCCTAGTGAACATCATGCTGGCGGACCTGTTTTGATCGATTTTCAATTTTTAAAAATGTGCTGGTTTTGAAAAAATGTGGCTTGTTATCTTGCTGCCGGCATGCTATGATAAAAAGGATTTGAAAGAAAAGGAGAGGGTTGTATGAACACCATCCTGGTTGTCGTGACGGTTTTATTCTTTGTCATGCAAAGCGCGGCGCTGAAAAAGATCAAAATCGACTCCCTCCGGCAGAATTTATTGAGCACTGCAATTTCCTCCGGCATGATCGCCGCCGCACTGGCGGTCTGGGCAGTCGCTGTCCGCCCGGTATTCAGCGCGGAGACGCTGCTTTACGGCGCGATTTTCGGAGCGGTTTTTGTGGTCACGCTGGCGGCCTATTATTTCGCTATGCAGAGCGGCCCTCTTTCTTATACCAGCTTCTTTTTTTCCGCCAGCATGCTGATCCCCTCCGTGGCCGGTCTCCTTTTCTGGAAAGAGCCCTTTAGCTGGAATGTGGGCGTAGGTATCGTGCTGTTCTTGGCGGCGTTTTATTTTATCACGGTTTTGGGTGGGCGCAAAGGCGGCAAGGTCAGCAGGCGCTGGCTTGTCCTTTGCGCTCTGACATGGGCCTGCAACGGCAGCCTATCCATCTTTATGAATTTCCAGCAGCGTTCATTGAAGCAGGCGGGCCTTCGCGCCGAGTCCAGCCAGATGATGCTGGTCTCCTTTGGAGTCGCTTTTGCACTGGCGCTGGTGATTTGTCTGGCCCTTGGCAGGAAGGGCGAAGGGCTGCGGTCAGATCTCCCTGTCATGCGCCGGTCACTGCTCCCCATCGTTTTGGTGGCTGTGGGAACCGGCGGCGGAAACGTCCTGACCTCCTACCTGACCGGCGTAGTCCCCAGTTCCTACCTGTTCCCCGTTGTCCAGGGCAGTACCATGGTGCTGATCACCCTCTATTCCATGCTGGTGCTGAAGGAAAAGATCAACACCGCTGGAAAGATCGGGATCCTGATCGGTGCCTGCGCCATTGTTTTCATCAATCTTTAAAAAACTGCCGCCGGAACCCACAAGGATTCCGGCGGCAGCGACGTTTACGGGGCCATGTTCTGGTATTTCTGTTTTGCTTCGTCAATTTTCTGCTGTTCGGCGGCGGGGGTGGGATACCAGCCCCGTTTGCTCATCTCTTGAAAAATGTCGTTCTGGATCTGATGTTCCTCGGACAAAAGCGCGAGGAATTTTTGGCGTACCTCCGGGGTGGCGCATTCGTTGCTGAAATTGTTGTAGCCGTCGGTGGCGAATTTCTCCGACGCCAGTGCATCGGTCAAAACCTCTTGATCGTCAAAGCTCTGGGGAATAGAAGTCAGTGCCATAAAAATTCTCCCTTCTAACCGAGCAGGCCCAGCAGGGTCTGATAGTGGGTGCGGTGTTTGGCTGCGATCTCTTCGCACTTGGTTTTTAACTGCGGATCGGTGCAGACTTGAGAGTAAAGGGCGTATTTCTTGACCAGAGAGCATTCCATACCCAACTGGTCGCCGAGTGCGGACAGTTCCTTTTCCGTGATTTGAGCCATGTTTCTTCCTCCTTTGCGTTTGCAGGACGAGAGCGTCCTCCTTTAGTATGGAAGAAGTCCGGCCAGATATTCTTGGAAACGGGGCAGGCTGTCCCACCCCCAGGCCAGGAGCCGGATGCTCCGGGGCAGCAGGGCGGGATACCGGGAAAAGACCTCCAGCTTGTCCGGCAAAGCAGGAAGCGAAAAGGTGATTTCTTCGGTAAAAATCTCCAACGTATACCGCCACGGGGCCGTTTCCTCCAGCCGCAGCGGCACGGCGGCGGGCGTGAGCACGGACTGGGTATTGACCCAGACGGCGCTTAAGCCCGCCAGCAGTCCGCAAAGGCAGATGGTAGGGAGAAAGCCCATCCAAAAGGAGCGCAAGGCGTACTTCATGAAAAAAGCCTCCGGTTATTTTTTTAAGCTGCCCAGCAGTTCGCCCAGCGCTTTTCCGATGAGATCGCCGGAATAGCTGGCCTGCTCTAGGGTGTTGCCGTGTCCGCCCACCTCGATGAGGATGGAGCCTGTGGTCAGGTTCTGGTTGTAAAACCGGTAGTCGAAGAGCACCGGCCGGGTTAGTCCGGGATAATCCCCTTCCATCTGGTTCTGCAGCGCTGCGGAAAAGCTCAGGTTCTTCATGTAGTCCGGATAGTTCATGGTCCCGTTTTCGCAGCCGGAGATGATCATGACTTGGGCGGCGGTCCTGCCGTCGATCTCCGCCACCGGCGCGGTCACCGTGTCGCCGGAAACAATGGCGTCCCGGTGGATGTCCAGCACCACCTTGATGGAGGGATACTGCTCTAAGTATTTCTGCACCGTTACCCGGGACCGGTCGTAGGAACCGTTGTAGGAAGGGTAGTCGTGCTGCGTGACGTCGTGGAGGACTCCGATCCCGGCGGCCTCCAACTGTTCGGCAATGTGGTTCCCGACGACGGACATATTTTTGCTGTTATCCGTGGATCGGAAGCTGGTCGTCTTGTCGTAGACATCCCCGTTAAAGGGCATGTAGCTTTCCGTCGTATGGGTGTGCATGATGAGCACCTGGGGCTCGTCAGTGTCTTCTATGGTGAAATAGGGGGGGTTCTGGACCTGCTTAATGATTTCTTCTCTGGAAATAGAGGTGCAGTTTTTAATATACCCGTTTTCCAGGGGAATATAAATATTGGAGGGAGCGGTGGTGTAAGTCTTGTGGACCAGCGCCGCCCGGTTCTCTTCGGGGATGAAAGGATCCGGTTCCGGTTCCGTCTCCGCGCTGCTTTCCGGGAGGGCGGAGCTTTCTTTCTGGGACTGCTCCGAAAGGGGCTGGATTGGGTCGGGGCCCTCCTGGATCGGATCCATCGCCGGCAGGGAGGCTGTCTGTGACGGTTCCGGTTCATCGGATTCTGCCACAAATCCCTGTAAAAGGGCCAGTCCGCCTTCCGGCAGCGTAAGTCCCGCTGAGATCAGCCCGGCCTTGGCAACGTAGCCGGATATGGTGGGAAGACTCCAGAGCAGCATTCCGGCCGCCGCCGGAATGGATACCGCTAAAAAAAGCGCAACCAAGATTTTTTTTACGAGCAGTCTGCGGCGCAGACGGGTACGCATGACAGACTCCCCCTTTCCTTGTTTTTCCGCCGTATAGTACAGGGTATGCGCCGAACCGGCGGGATATGCGGGCGGCGCCGCGGGGGAATTTTTTGGCGAGACTGTGAACCTTTCAGGGATTCCCTTGACAAAGAGGGCATTTTTGATTAAACTGTTAATAAGAATACCCATCGGAAGAAATCAGGAAACCGTGCGTGTTTTTTGCTGCCGGACGGTCTGTCCGCCCGCTTCGGGGGATGCGTGCTTTCGGAATAAAGGGGGTTTGTTCATGGTAAAACTCAAAAACCATCTTGGCACCATCGATATTTCCCAAAACTTTTTTGTCAATCTGGTCGGTGCGACGGCGACCAGCTGTTTTGGAGTGGCCGGAATGGCGATTTCCGACCCGGCCCAGGGCTTTTTAAGCAAGGTGCTCCGCGGCCGCGAGGACTCCCGCGGCGTGAAGATCCGCAATAAAAACGGCAGATTGGTGATCGATCTGCACATCATCGTGATGTACGGCACCAATATTTCCGCTATCGTCAAGAGCATCATGCACAAGGTGAGCTATACCGTGGAGGATGTGACCGGAATCCAGGTGGATCACGTAAACGTCTATGTGGACGGGATGCGGACCAGCTGAGCGCGGATCAGAAATTAAGGAAGGCGCCTTTCCGGCGCCGGGTAAGGAGTGCGGCTTTCAGTGATTAACGGAAGTGTGCTGCGCGACGCAATTGTGTCCGCGGCGTATACGATTGCGAATCAGAAGCAAAAAGTTGACGAATTAAACGTTTTCCCCGTCCCGGATGGGGACACTGGTACCAATATGTCTATGACCATCGGCGCGGCGGTACGGGAGTTGGAGCTCCTTAAGGAACCGACCGTGGCCGAAACCTCCAAGGTGGCGGCCTCCGCCCTGCTGCGGGGTGCACGGGGAAACTCCGGCGTGATTTTGTCCCTGCTGTTCCGGGGGTTCAGCAAGGGCCTGAAGGACAAGACCGAGGCCACCGGCGCCGACCTGGCCGAGGCCCTGAGCGAAGGCGTCACGGCCGCTTATAAGGCGGTCATGAAGCCTACGGAGGGCACCATCCTCACCGTGGCCCGCGAGGCAGCGGAAAAGGCGCAGGAGATTGCCTGCCAGACCAACGATGCCCTCACCGTTTTTCGCGCCATCGCCGCCCAGGCAGAGGAAACCCTGGAGCGCACTCCCGAGATGCTGCCGGTCCTGAAAAAAGCCGGTGTCGTCGACGCGGGCGGCATGGGCTTCGTGGTCATTGTCAGGGCTATGCTCGCCGTGTTTGAAGGCGGCGCGGTTGTCCGCCCTGAGACCGCACAGCCTGCGGCCGCTCCCCGGGCCAAGCGTTCGGCGGTTGCGGAAGCCAGCGGAGACATCAAGTTCGCCTACTGCACCGAGTTTATCGTGGAGAAAGCCTCCGGTTCCGGCGACGCCCTGAAACTTCGCGCCTACCTGGAATCCATCGGGGACAGCGTCGTGGTGGTGGACGACGAGGAGATCATCAAGGTCCACGTTCACACCAACCATCCCGGCGACGCTTTGGAAAACGGCCTGAAATTCGGTTCCCTCACCAAGATGAAGATCGAAAACATGAAGGAGCAGCACACCGCCCAGGTCACGGAAGCCGACCAGATGGAGGAGGATTCCTCCTACGTCCCCGTGGATCCAGACGTGCCCTTCGGCTTTGTCGCTGTGGCTGCGGGCCAGGGCGTTCAGTCCCTGTTTGAGGATCTGGGCGTCACCCGCGTCGTCACCGGCGGCCAGACCATGAACCCCAGCACTGACGACATCCTCAAGGCTATCCAGTCCACTCCCGCCCAGACGGTTTTTGTCCTTCCCAACAACAAAAACATCATCATGGCAGCGGAACAGGCTGTCAAGCTGGCCGACCGCCGGGTCTGCGTCCTTCAGACTGTCAGTATCCCCCAGGGGATCTCCGCTATGCTGGCCTTTGACCCGGATGCGTCCTTTAACGATAATCAGGTCCTGATGACCGAGGCGTTCTCCCGCGTCCAGACCGGCCAGATCACCTTTGCCGCCCGGGACAGCGAGTTCGACGGCCACAACATCAAGGCCGGCGAGATCTTGGCTATGGAAAACGGCAAGTTGAGCTTTGTGGAGAAGGATCTGACCAAATCCCTTTATAAGCTGACCCGGTCCTTGGTTCGTAAGGATTCCAGCTTTGTCACCGTTCTTTACGGCGCCGACGTTACCGACGATCAGGCCCAGGAGGCCTGTGACCTTCTGAAATCCAAGCTGTCATCTAATCTGGAAGTCAACCTCATCAACGGCGGCCAGCCCGTTTACTATTACATCGTTTCGGTGGAATAATCCCCATACCGGCTCAAGCCCATTGCAGAGCAATGGGCTTGCTTTTCGTTGCAGGGGATTCCGTTAAAACCTGGAATTCCTAAGCAGCGGACCATTTTGAAAGGAGGGCAGCCTATGCCGGACGAAACCCTGGCGTCCCCCATCACGATTCTGAAAAACGTCGGTACGAAGCGGGCCGCCCTCTACGAAAAGCTGGGCGTTTCCACCGTGGGGGACCTGCTCCGCTTCTACCCCCGGACCTATCTGGACTACACCTCCCCGATTCCTGCGGCGGACTGTCCGGAAGGGGAGAACTGCGTGATCAAGGGCGTGATCGTCCGCCGGATGCCTCCCGCCTCCATCCGAAAAGGCCTGGTCATTTATAAACTTTTTGCCAACGACGGCGTTTCCAACTTCCAGGTGACCATTTTTAATAACGAATACGCATATTATGGGATGAAGGCCGGGGAGGAGTACCTTTTTGCCGGCCGCTTTTCCAAGAACGCCGGGCATTTCCAGTTGGCCCTTTCCTCCTATGTAGAGGCGAAGGACGGCGGGACCCTCCGTCCGGTCTACAACCTCACCGAGGGTCTGTCCAACGGCATGGTGGTCAATAACCTGTCCGAGGCGGTGGAGCGCTTCGCCGACCAGTTGGAGGATCCCATGCCCCGGGAGATCCTCCGGGAGCAGCAGCTCTGCCAGCTCCGCTACGCCATCGAAAACATTCACTTTCCCCAGGGCCGGGAGGCCTATGATATCGCCCGCCGCCGCCTGGTCTTTGAGGAGTTTTTCACCCTCTCCCTGGGACTCATCCGCCTCCGCGGCCGGGAGAAGGCAGCCACCGCCGTCCAGCTGCGGGAGACGGACCTCTCCCCCTTTGAAAAGTCTCTTCCTTTTGCCTTGACCGGCGCTCAGCGCCGCGCCGTCGGTGAGATCCTGGCGGATATGCAGAAGCCCTGCCCCATGAACCGCCTTCTCCAGGGAGACGTGGGCTCCGGCAAGACCATGGTGGCCGCGGCGGCGGCCTATGCGGCTGCGAAAAACGGCTACCAGTCCGCCATCATGGCCCCCACGGAGATCCTGGCCGCCCAGCACGCAGAGACCCTCCGAAGGACCCTGGAGCCTTTGGGCGTCCGGACCTGTCTCCTCACCGGCTCCCTGACGCCGAAGCAGAAAGCAGACCTCAAAGAGGCCTTGGCCGTCGGGGAGTACGATGTAGCCGTGGGCACCCACGCACTGGTCCAGCAATCCACCGCCTTCCGCTCCTTGGGACTGGTGGTCACCGATGAGCAGCATCGCTTCGGCGTGGAACAGCGCCGGAAGCTGGCCGGGAAAGGCGACAGTCCCCACAGCCTGGTCATGTCTGCCACCCCCATCCCCCGGACTCTGGCCCTGATCCTTTACGGGGACCTGGACCTATCCATCCTCGACGAGCTGCCCAAGGGCCGCCAGCCGGTGGAAACCCTGGTGGTTCACTCCGACAAGCGGAGCCGCGCTCTGGGGTTCATCCGCCAGCACCTGGATGCCGGGGAGCAGGCCTACATCGTTTGTCCCCTGGTAGAAGACTCGGACAGCGAGCTGCTGGCGGCCACCCAGTACGCCCAGCGCTTGGAGCGCCAGCTCCCCGGCTGCCGCATCGGCCTTCTCCACGGCCGGATGAAATCCGCCGAAAAGGACGCCGTCATGGTGGACTTCAAGGAAAACCGTATCCAGCTTCTGGTTTCTACCACCGTGGTGGAGGTGGGCGTGGACGTCCCCAACGCCACCATCATGATGGTGGAAAACGCCGAGCGCTTCGGTCTGGCCCAGCTGCATCAGCTTCGAGGCCGGGTGGGGCGGGGGAGCGCCCATTCCTACTGCATCCTGGTCTCCGACAATGAAAATGAGGAGAACCGCCGCCGCCTTGCCGTCATGAAATCCACCTCCGACGGCTTTGTTATTGCCCAGGAGGACTTAAAGCTCCGAGGCTCCGGGGATTTCTTCGGCAGCCGCCAGCACGGCATGCCCGCCCTGGCCATTGCCGACCTGATGGAGGACCGGGACCTCTTTCAGGAGGCCCAAGACACGGCCCGGGAGTTGCTGCGCCGGGACCCGGAGCTGACCCAGCCCGGCCATGAGGCCATGGGCGTGATTATTGCCGGACTTTTTGACCAGAATAAAGACGGCTGGAATTGACCGGAAAGGAGAGAAGGACGAGATCCGTCCTTCGCACAGAGTTATGTTATTGGAAAACAAACGCCACATCCACTTTATCGGGATCGGAGGCTCCGGCATGTTTCCACTGGCCCAGATCCTCCACGCCAAGGGCTACTACCTCACCGGATCGGATAATAACGAGACAGACACCCTCCAGATGGTCCGTGAGATGGGCATCCCCGTCACCCTGGGCCAGCGGGCGGAAAACATTGCCGGCGCGGACCTCATTGTTCACACTGCCGCCATCATGGACGACAACCCCGAACTCATCGCCGCTCGTCAAAGCGGCGTTCCCACCGTGGAGCGTAGCGTTCTCCTGGGAGAGGTCACGGCCCACTATTCTGATGCCGTCTGCATCAGCGGCACCCACGGTAAGACCACCACTACCTCCATGACGGTCCAGATCCTTCTGGACGCCGGCCTGGACCCCACCTGCGTCATCGGCGGTAAGCTCCCCGCCATCCACGGCAGCGGCAGGGTGGGCCAGAGCCCCATCATGGTCTGTGAGGCCTGCGAGTTCGTCGATACTTTTCTAAAGCTCTACCC
Source organism: uncultured bacterium (assembly GCA_905214265.1). Lineage (GTDB taxonomy): Bacteria > Bacillota > Clostridia > Oscillospirales > Ruminococcaceae > Merdivicinus. Next base: position 18,339 of record CAJMLQ010000016.1, on the reverse strand, counting down.
GGATATTGCTGTCATTCTGAACATCGACGCCGACCACTTGGACTATTTCAAGACCATGGAGAACCTCATCGCCTCCTTCCGGAAATTCGCCCAGAAGGCGTCCAAAGTCCTCATTGTCAACGGCGACGACCGCAATACCCAAAAAGCCGTAGAGGGCTTGGATAAACGCATCCTCACCTTCGGCTATTCCAATATCAACGATTACTACCCCAAAAATATCGAGCACGTGGACGGTGTGACCCTCTCCTTTGATCTCTGCCGCGAGGAGGAGGTTCTCACTACCATCCGCCTCCACATCCCCGGCGACCACAATATCCTAAACGCCATTGCCGCCTGCGCCGCCGCCCACGAGGCCGGCGCCACCTGGGAGCAGTGCGCCAGGGGCCTGGACGCTTTCCATGGGGCCCAGAGGCGATTCGAGGTCCTGGGCAATATTGGCGGCATCACCGTCGCCGACGATTACGGCCACCACCCCACGGAGATCGAGGCGACTCTGAAAGCTGCCAAGGCCCTGCCTTTCCGGCGGGTCTGGGCCGTCCACCAGCCTTTCACTTATTCCCGTACCGCGACCCTCCTGGACGACTTCGCTCGGGTACTGCAAATCGCCGACTTTACCGTCCTTTCCGAGATCATGGGCTCCCGGGAAAAAAATACCTACCATATCTACGCCAAGGACCTAGCGGCCAAGATCCCCGGCTGCGTCTGGTTCCCGGAGTTCCCGGAAATCGCCGATTACGTCGTAGAGCATGCCCGTTCCGGCGACCTAATCTTGACTCTGGGCTGCGGCGATGTCAACAAATGCGCCCATCTGATCGTCGAAAAGCTGAAATCCCAAAACTGAAGTTTTAGATCAAGCCTTTTGAAAAAGGCTTGCGAGGTACTTAGGGGCAGCTCCCCTAAGCCGCTCTCCGTAGAGAGCGGAATCCCACCCCGCCGCCGCAGCGGCCCAAGCGCCGCAGACAAGGGCATCCGCAGACGCCCCGGCGATGTCCCGCCGGCGTCATTTCGCAAGAAATGACGCTTAACGGATTTTCTACCATTCCTACCACGGCAAAACCGCGACAGCGAGAAGAAACGTATCAAACGCTTCGACTCGCTGTCGCGGTTTTACATTTTGGAAATCATTAGAAAGGCTTTATGCCGCAATTTCAGAGAAATTGCGGCCGGCGGGACATCGCCGGGGACCTGCGGGCCCCCTGCCTTCGGCATACGGGCCGCTGCGGCGGCGGAGCTGTGAGGGCTCCGCCCCCACACCCCTGCAAGCCTTTTTTAAAAGGCTTGACCCAAAACTTGATATTTTACATCATCCCGCACTCTTCGTAATCCTGCCATTTGCGGCGATAGCTGCGGTCAGAGACAAACCGGAACACCAAGTAAACCGCAGCCAGAACCACCGTCACCAGCCCGAGAATCATCGACACCAGGGACATGGCGCTCATTTTGCGGTAAGCCCGTTTGGGAGATTTTTCTTTTTCGTTCTTTTTCATTTCAAATCCTCCTTCTACACCGGAAGCACTTATTATGTCCATCATACTAGTCTTTCAGCGGTTTGTCAACCGGATCCGGAAAACCCCAGCCGTCGACTCCGCTGCGCCGCAGCGCACCGAAAATCCGATATTTGAACCCGTTGCTTTCCCGTTCCCTCTGAGCCAGAAATTCCTTGGTGGCCTGGCGTTGGGTGTAGCCGTCGGCAGGACACTTACTCTTGACCACGGGGAGTCCGGCCCGTTCCACTGCCCGCCGGATCTCTTTCTCCGGCGCGAATACCAACGGTCGGATCATCCACAGATCCTTTCGGGAAAGATAGGTCTTGGGGGAGAAGCACCCGATTCGTCCTTCGTTAAACAGATTCATCAGAAAGGTTTCGATCACGTCGTCGTAGTGGTGCCCAAGGGCAATTTTGTTGCAACCGGCTTCTTTGGCGGCGTCGTGGAGAGCTCCTCGCCGCATCCGGGCGCAGAGGCTGCAGGGATTGGATTCCTGCCGGGCGTCAAAGACGATTTCGCCGATCTGGGTCCGCTTGAGGATGTAGGGAACCTCCAATTCCGCACAAAGGGCCTCAATGGCGGAGTAGTCCCCCGGAACCCCCTGAAACTGCGGGTCCAAAGTCAGTGCGGTCAGTTGGAAGTCGATTCCGATGAACCGCCGCAGCCGTGCCAGACCCGTCAAAAGGGCGACGGAGTCCTTGCCTCCCGAGACGCCCACCGCGATCCGGTCTCCGTCCTGAATCAGGTCAAATTCCTGAACCGCTTTCCGCATGTAACCCAAAACCCGCTGCATGATCTTCCTCCATCCTTGGTGATGGTATCCATTATAGCGTAACCATCGCAACTTTTCAACGGATTCGCAAAAAAATTCAAGAAATTTCACGGATTGCCAATGAGAAATCCCGAAAAGTTTCTAAAATAAGCGGCGTCCTTTCCTCAGACGCCGCTTGTTCTCAGGAGATAGCCTCGCTCCCGACCTGATAACCGCCCCACTCCCCATTGGCGGACTGGACCGATGTGCAGTCCATAAAAAAGTAAGCGCCGAGTCCGCTGCGCCACTTTTGGGCGTCAAACATAACGGGCGTCAGACTGTACTGCCCCTTCATTTCTTTCTCGGTGATGGTGAAAAGGCAGCCATCTCTCCAATAGAGCTCTTTTCCATCAATGTACCCCTGTTTCGTCAGTTCCTCAAAGGTTCCCTGCAAAGGCTCCGCCTGATGAAGCTCACTGAACCATTGGGCAACAGCTGCCTGTTCCCCCTCGGTGAGGCTGGTCTGGCTGAGGTCAAAGCCAATATAGCGGATATCTTCATTCAGAGCCGGATCAATCTTCCAAAGATCCTCCAGCACCTGCAGGTACATGGCGCACCGGTCGTCAAAAGCGCCTGTCTGGATGTTGACGGCATTTTCGTCGGAGGAGATCTCCAGCATCATGCCGGGTTTCCAGAAGACTTCCCCTGCGGATGCATCTCCGCCGTCCAGGGAGACAGCCGCGTCCTCCGGGGAGAAGCGGGAAACCTTGCCATCCATAAAGGCCAGCAGAAGCTCTCCATCGTCCGTTACCGCCACCAGGCGGGCCGCAGCTTCGTTAGAAACTGCGGATTCCGGTGAGGAACCAGATTCGGAGGAACCCGGTTCCAGATTGCCGGAGGGACTGTCAGACGGCATTTTTGCAGCGCAGGCAGACAGCATCCACAAGCATCCGCAAAGTATGAACAGCAGCCATCGCTTTTTCATAAGGTTCCTCCTTGAACGCACGGAATCTTTCAGGCGACCCGGTCATTCCGCCAGGGAAAGCACACCGCCCTCCCAGGAAATGCAGGCGCCGTTCCATTGGACGCCTTTTTCGGAGAGACTGACCTCCGACAGGGGTCCGTATCCGGCTAAACGGCTTTGAACGGAGCCGGAACGGATGTCAGCAGCGGTCAGAACCAGGTAACCGGACCCGGCGCCTCCCTCCAAAAGAGGAATTTCCGCCGGATAAAACAGCATGCGCCCGCCATCTTGATAGACAGCCGGCACATACTGGCCGGGATCGCTGCCGTCTTCCACATTTGCCGGAATCCAGATCGACTGCAGAATGAGGACGCCTCCGGAGAGAACCGCCTGGCAGTTGCTGCCGCTCTGGGCATAGGAACCGGCATACACCGGATCGCTGGGAACGGAAATATCATAAAATGCGGCGATGGAGCATGGCATTCCTGAATCGGAAAGGCCTTCGCCCAACACGATCAGCCGCTCCTCAGTCCCGGCGAGCAGCAGGCTTTGCGCCGTCCAGGATCCGCCGGGCAATTCCAGGGAAACGGCCCGCGCTTCTGCTTCCCCTTGGAAAACCAGGAGTTCGCCGTCTTCCGTCAAAGAATACTCCACGGACTGAAAGCGGATGGCTTCTTTATGGGCCAGGGAAGCTTTGTCCTGTTCATTGGCAGCGCCGTCAAAGGATTCGGCCGTAGCATTGTCCTGGACGGCCTCGTACACCGCCGTATAGTCCGGCGCGGAGGCAGCGTATTTGGCGGTGTTGGGCGGGGCGGTCTTTTGGACACATTCCTCTTGGCCGCCTTCCGCCGTTTCGGCGCCCTCTGAAAGGCCATCAACGTAAGTCTCCAAAGCGTCGTTGGCCTGAGCAGCGGCTTGGGAGGAAGCGGCAGCTCCGGAAGTGTTTCCGGAACGGAGCCATGAGGCTTGATTCTGCTGGAAGATGCGGACCCCGGTCAGCACCACTGCCAGACAGGCGGCCATGGCCGCATAGGGGGCGATCCGCCGGGTCAGGGGAATCCGGTTCGGATCCGGAAGCCGATTCCGGATCTGTTCGGGGGCCAGGGAAGAGGGCGGTTCAATGGAATCCCCCATGGCCCGAAGCTCGTTTAGAAAAGCGTCGTTCTCTTCCTCCGGAGCTGGAAAATGCAGCATGGCCGTCAGTCCTTTCTATAGATTTTTGTCGTTCAGCCGCCGGACAGCATGGTTTTCAGCTTGGCCAGCGCACGGCTCTGCTTGGAACGCACCGTGTTGCGGTTCATCCGCAGCATGGAGGCGACTTCGCCGCTGTCGTACCCGCCGGTGATGACCAGCGACAGGATCAGCCGCTCTTCGTCGCTCAGTTGGTTCAGGGCGCTGCGCAGCTCCAGGGACTCTCCGTTTTCGAAGCCCCCGGAAACCGGGATATCCAGATCCTCCAGGTTGGTTTCCGAACGGCGGCGGACGTAGAGCCGCATCCTTCGCTTGCATTTTGCGGAAAGAATTTTGAACATCCAGGGCCGGAAGGCATCGTCCTGACGCAGCCGGTGCATGCCTTGCCAGGCATCCAGCACCGCTTCGCTGACCGCGTCCTCCGCATCCTGTTCATCTTTTAAGCAATAGAGGGCAAACTTGTAAAGATCCTTGTAGATTTCCTGGTACAGCTGGGAAAAGGCGTTTTTGTCGCCTTTCTTCGCCGCAGAAACAAGGTCGTGAAGTTCCGCCATTTCCTCACCTCGCAGAATCCGGGATGCGTTACAGCGGGGTTCGGACTGTCGGTCTCATACTACCAGTGTCCGAGAGGCCCGGATGTGTTGCATCCGCTCAAAATTTTGGGTGCGCAGATTATCCGATCCGGAAAATCCGTGCGTTGCCCAGCAGATCGGTTCCTTGGTAATCGAAAAGCAAAATGCATTCCTGCCACTCGCCCGTTTCCGGGTCCAGCGGGAAAAAGCCGATGTGAATCAGGCGGGAAACCTGTTTGGCGTCCATTCCCGTGTATCGGGGGAGATAGGCCTCCCGGCTGGCCGGATCCTGCAAAAACGCATAGGTCCACTCCCGCCGCTCCGGAGGATCGGAAACCGGCGCCCAAGAGGGCCGCTTCCGTATCTTTTCGTGGGAGCAGAGGTCATATTCCAGCAGCCAGCCCAGGCGTTCCGGGCGGCAGCCCGGGAGGGTCTGGCCGTATTCCCACAAAATGTCATATTGTCCGACCAGGGTGTGGGGCCGGAGATGGTACCCCTTTTCCCGGTAAAAGGCCGCAAAATCCCGGTAAAAGGCAAAGGGGGACGGGGCCAGCCGGATCAGCTCACGCAACCCGGCGCGGAACCGGCCGGAGTTGTAGTAGCGATCCACCAGATCTTCCATTTCTTTTAGTTCCAGGAGGTCGCGGTAGGGGAGGGCAGCGGTCTCCAGCACCTCATAGGGGGCTTCATCCTGCCAGCGGATGCCGTACTTTCCGGCGTCCCGCCGCAGTCCGGAGCCTTTCAGCAGCTTTAAAAAGCCAAGCTGGAGCTGCTCCGGCTCTAGAGCGTACACTGCGTTAAAGGATTCCCCGAACCGTTCCAGACTCTCGCAAGGCAGTCCGGCGATGAGGTCCAGGTGAACGTGGATGTTTCCGGCAGCGCGGATGGCTCCAACTGCTTCCGCAACCTGTAAAAAATCGTCCCGGCGATCTACCGCGGCCAGAGTGGCCGGGTTGGTGGACTGAACGCCGATCTCAAATTGGAAAAGGCCGGGTCGGACCGCGGCGAGAAAGTCGATTTGCTCCCGTGTGATCAGCCCGCCTTCCATTTCAAAGTGAAAGTTGGTAGTGCCGTTGTCATGCTCCGCCAAATAGCGCCAGATGGCCATGGCAAACCCGGAGTTGACGTTGAAGGTGCGATCTACGAATTTTACCTGGCGCACACCGGCGTCCAGGTACCTTTGAAGTTCGGAAAAAACCTTGGGCAGCGGCTGGAACCGGACCCCTTTGTCCGTGGAGGAAAGGCAGTACTGGCAGTTGAAAGGGCAGCCGCGCTGGGCTTCATAATATAAGATTCGGTTTTCGTACTGGGAGAAATCCCGAACCGGAAAGGGGAGCCGGGACAGCTCAAGAGGCGGGGCCATGGGGTTTTGGACTGGCACCCCGTTCCGGTTCCAGGTCAGGGATGGAACGTTTTCTAGTGGAAGACCGTCCCGCAGCGCCAGGCAAAGCCGGGAAAAGGGCTCCTCTCCTTCGCCGGATAGGACAAAATCTGCGCCGGGATCCTCCAGGGTTTCCGCAGCGTTGTAGCTGACCTCTGGCCCGCCTAGAAGCAGCCGGGTATCCGGCAGGATTTTCCGTAGAGCCCGCACCAGCCGCCGGATTAGCTCCCAGTTCCAGATATAGCAGGAAAAGCCCAGCAGATCCGGCTTCCGGCGGTACAGCTCCGCGAGAATCGTATCAAAGGGCTGGTTGATGGTAAATTCCGCCGCGTCGCATCGGATGCCATACTGCTCCTCTGCATAGAAGCGGAGAGTGTCCACCGCTAAATTCTGGTGGATAAACTTTGCGCTGATGCCTGCCAGCAGAATCCTCATCCTATGCTGCCTCCCGCTCGATATTTCATCTTATTGTACCATGAAATCCGGTGGTCTGCAACTGTTCAATGCAGTATCTTTTGGAACGGGTGGAAAGAAAAAGCTTCGTTGCGCATCAACCGGCTGGACTTCCTGGGAGAGGTGAGCTTTTCTTGAGGGGGTAGCCTTTCTGCTGTTCGTCAACGCACACTTCCAGCGGTATGACGGCTTTCCCCTATGCGGAGATGCCCGGATAATTTGTATGGAATGATTCTGTCGCCTTGCGCAAAACGCTGGAATGACAGCCGTTTTGCTCAGAGGTTGCCATAAAAGCCGCACCCGAAAAGGATGAAAATATATTTTAGAATTTTTCTAAAAATGCTTGACAAACTTGGAGGAATTGAGTATAATAAAATCACGGTCAAGATAAAAGGAAAAAGACCCCAGTGCTGTTGAAAAACAGCAACGATACTTCCGTATGATTTCAAATTAGGAGGAATTCTATTATGAAAAAATTTGTATGTCCTATCTGCGGTTATGTTCATGAAGGTGATTCTGCCCCGGAAAAATGCCCCCAGTGCGGCTGCCCCGGCGCGAAGTTTGAAGTCCAGGAGACCGGCAAAATGGTCTGGGCTGATGAGCATCGCATCGGTGTTGCCCAGGGTGTTGACCCCGAAATCATCGAGGGTCTGCGGATGAACTTCACCGGCGAGTGCACCGAGGTCGGCATGTATCTGGCCATGTCCCGCCAGGCGATTCGTGAGGGCTATCCGGAAATCGGCGCTTTCTACCAGCAAGCTGCTTTTGAGGAAGCCGAGCACGCCGCGAAATTTGCGGAGCTGTTGGGTGAAGTCGTGACTACCTCTACCAAGAAAAATCTGGAACTGCGGGTCGCGGCGGAGAATGGCGCGACTGCCGGCAAGCTGGATCTGGCTAAGAAGGCGAAAGCCCTGAATCTGGACGCGATTCACGACACAGTTCATGAGATGGCCAAAGACGAGGCCCGTCACGGCTGCGGCTTCGAGGGCCTGCTGGAGCGGTACTTCGGCAAATAAAAGCCCATAAATCAAAGCTTTCCAAGAGGAGAGGGAGAAATCCTTCTCTTCTTTTTCGTCCAATAGTGGAAAGCATGGTGGAAAATCGTTTCCGCTGTCCGCCAAAAGCGGAAAAGTGGAATGTATGAGAAGCGGATTTCCGCGTTTCTCCTTGCTTGCGGCGTACCTTTGCGAACAGCAAGAGAGGGAAAAGAATGGAGCGGGCGCAAGCCCGCTCCATTTGATTACGGCATTTTCTTTTTAAGTGTCAAACACATAAGCCCAATTCCGATAAACAATAGAACAGCAAACCAAAGTACGATATTGCCGGCATCTCCTGTTTGCGGAGGAGTAACTTCTGTCAGATTTTCTGTTGGCGCTTTTGTTTCGGATGGTTCTGTTGTATTATCTGCTTTTTTTGCCTGATATGCGATCACGACAGGCGACATGCTGGTAAATCTGACGCGAATGCCGTCCTGCTCCAGTGTGCATGGCAGAACTTCAATTTCGCCTGCTCTGCTTCCGGATGTAATCATATGTGTGATGACAAAGGTAAAGCCGTCTTTATTGGTCCCTTCCGGATAGGGAAGAAGCACTTCGACACCTTCTGCTGGAAATTTCTCAGGCGTAACCGCTGTCCATGTACCGTCAGGATTCTGAACCTGAAGTTCGACATCCAAAAGCACGCTCTTTATATTTTCCGCATCGAGGTTCGCATCAGAAACAGCGGCGGCGTTTACAAGGGCCTTGTAAACGGAATCAACGGAAGGGTACTGATTTGTGACCCCCTCCGGGACTTCCTGCAAGCCACTGGATATTTCAACGCGCTGGGATTCATCCGGTTTTTTTGTGGGTTTTTCTGGTTGTTCTAGTTTAGGCAAAAGAATCTCTTCTATGTTCTCAATAACGATAAGACCCTCTGCATCTTTGAATGCTATCCCACAATCCTTACACTCCCAGAACGCAGTATACCCGTCCTCTTCATAGGTAGGGTCCTTCCCCGGAACCTTTTCGATATTGTGTTTACCATTACCCTCAACGGGATTCAGCTCGTTTCCATATGCATCTACAGGACAGCCGCAGAAAGTGCATTCATAGAACTCGTCCTTAAAGCCTCCATCACACGGTCTATAGTTTGCATCATGTTTTTCACTGCCGGGTTTATGGCTTCCGGTCGGCTCTGACCATTCAGCGGGATTGCCGTCTGCGCCGATGGGTTGATGGCAGATGGTGCATTCGTAATGGGGGGCCTTGAAGCCGCCGTTGCAGGGGGTGTAGTCTGCCGGGAATACTTCGGTCCCGGGGGTGTGAGTGGGGGCAAACCAGGGTACGAGCGTACCGTAGGCATCTACTGCCCTATTGCAGGCGGTGCACAGATAATAGGATACCTTGAAGCCGCCACCACAGGGGGTGTAATCCGGGTCATGGAGCTGGGTCCCGGGGACATGACACTTGTAGCCGCCGCTGCAGCCGTTTTCCGGTCCGACGAAGACTTCCGGGTGGCCTTTTGCGTCACAACCCCATCCGCAGTCGATACACTTGTAGTAGTCGTAGCCGTAGCCGCCGGTTTGGTCGTTCCAGTCGGCGGGATAGAGGGTGGATCCCGGATTATGGATCCCGGTCCCCGCGATAAGAACGGAGCCATCGCCGTTGGCATCAGTGGGCTGTCCGCATACCGTGCAGATATAGAAAGGGCTCTTGCATCCGCCGTTGCAGGGGATGTAATTGGCAGGTTGCTGCTGGGTCCCGGGAGTGTGTCCGTTCAGCAGGGACAGATCGGCCAGCGTTCCGTCTGAGTCGACCACCTGATTGCACGCTTTGCAATAATAGAAAGCACCCGTGAAAGTGCCGCTGCAGGCGTTGGTGTATAGGGCCCCGGGGACATGGCATTTGTAGCCGCCGCTGCAGCCATTTCCGGGGCCGACGAACATTTCAACATAGCCGTCTTTGTCACAGGCAACGTCACAAACGGTACAGCGGTAATAGTCGCAGCCGTAACCGCCGGTCTGGTCATTCCAGTCTGCAGGATAAAGCGTACTGCCGGGGGTATGGCTGCCGTTTTGGCAGGCTGTTGCTGCATAGACGTCATTTGGAATCAATCCGAATATCAACGCCAGAGAAAGCACGATAGATCCCAATCGCTTGCGAATAGAACTTCCCATTTGATCCTCTCCTTATTCTGCGGTATATGGAAAACAAATTATAGTATACCGTACAAATCTAGTAAAAACAATTAACTGGCTGCATAGTATCGGCAATTTTCTTTTCAATTTTAGCAGAAACACATTAAAAATAGAGAAAACGCGGAGGATTTCATGAAATCTTCCGCGTTTTCCTGTGAAAGGATAGAATACAGGTAAATAACCGTGTTTTACTGAAATGTGGCGCTGGATATGTCGATGGAATACTGCGCGGGATTGTCGATGTCGATTCTGTTTCCCGAGAAAACGCTGCCCACAAAATCAATCGTGATCGTGCCTTGCAGACGCGCAAACTGTACGCCGATGTCATTATCCGTAATCGTGCAGTCCGGGAAAACATCGTTAAAGGAATGATAGACAACGGAATTGTACTTGAATCCAATGCCGTTGTTCTTGAAAACACAGCGTTCCACGCCGATCATTCCGCCGTCCAATGCCACCGCTCCGATATCCCAACCGGAAAAAGAGCAGTTGCCCATGTAGACGGATGCAGTAGCGGAAAGCCCTGTGCCGCCGTCACCTACAAAATCCAGATCAAAAAGCATCACGTTGGAGGGGCTATCTGTGTTGACAGACAGTGTTCCCGTAAAGACGGTGCGCTCATTGCCGTCCGTATTGCCGTAGAGGTTGACCGCCCTTGAAACCATTGTGAGATTGCCGGTATATGTGACCGGGGGCAAATAAATATCAACGATCGTATCCTCGGGGACTTCCTCATTGATGCGCTCCAGCAGCACGTTCAGATCCTCCATGGTGTCAAGATCCGTATCCTCCGGCGTATAGACCTGATGAATGAGTGGGATAACCTCAAAGGTCTGCTTTAATCGGATGGTATCGCCGTTTTTCATATTCAGCGTCCAGTGAAGCTCATTCGTCCCGCTCTTCCCGGAATAGGTGATATCGCTCTCCCGGGCGGCAGGCAGAAAGTTCGTGTTATAGGTAGGTTCAGACAGGACCAAAGCGCTGTTTTCGTTGGGGCTTGCCTCCAGAGTACAGCTTTCCACTTTTACGAAAAACGCTTCGGTATCCGAGAGCTCTCCATTGTGATAGATACCGAGCATGGTGGTCATATTGGAAAATTCATTTGTGGACAGAGAAACGGTTTTTTCTCTCACCGGTCTGTTGTTTGCGATATCGTCGGGGTGGAATGCAACCAATAATTCATACGCCCCGTCCTCATCGGTGTAGACAATCGACGCTCCGCCCTCATAGGTTTTCGGCCGATGATGAAAGACGCAGACCAGTGCAATGGCGGCGGCCAACACCGCGCACAGCGTCGCGATCAGTGCTTTTTTCCGCCACAGGTGCGGCGGACGTATGGCCCTCTTCTCCTGCAGGCTATGGGCGCAATGGGGACAAAAGGATGCTTCATCCGGCAGTTCAGCCCCGCAATAACTGCATTTTTTGCTCATATTTACCCCTTTCAGAGTGCCTCCATCAGATGAAGCACATTCTTATATCTTTTTTTCGGGTTTATCATGGTGCATTTCTGTACTATATGGCCTAATTTTCCGCTTGCCAGTTCTTTTGATGGATGCTTGCCGGTGAGCATGATGTTTAACAGTACGCCCACGGAATAAATGTCCGCCCGCTCGTCTGTCTGCGAAATGCCGTATTGCTCCGGTGCGGCATATCCTGTGGTCCCTAAGATCTGCGTGTCAGTGCTGTTCCCGTTTTTGAAAAGGCGGGAGGCATCGAAGTCGATCAAAACTGCCTCGCTGCCGCGTATAATCACGTTTTCCGGTTTAATATCCCGATGTACCGCGCCCATTGAGTGCAGCACCCAAAGGGCGTCGCAAAGCTGCAAGGTGATTTTTCGCGCTTCGGCGGGGGTAAACAATGCGCCCTCCAGCAGATAGGCAAGAGAATCCCCCTGTATGTATTCCTCCAGTACCGCGACCATTCCGCTGCTTTCCGCTACCTCCATGATCTGCGGCAGGTTCGGGCAGGAGATACCAAGGAGCTTCCGATAGACTTCCCCATTTCCGTGATAATGGCGAAAAATAAAGCGCGATCCGTTCTGTTTGTTTTGCAGAAGCGAAACACAGCCGCGCTCACCGCTTTTTATTTTTCTTACGGTTTCATATTCCGTGTCGATACTCGATAGCAAATACTGATAAATAATTCTCACCTCTGCAAAAGTTATGCGGGGCGCATATTGATTTTATCCATCGAAAACAGTATTATTATATAAAAGAAAAGCGTGTTTGTAAAGGCGGTAAAACAATGAAAGACACAAATAGTTTGCAGCAGGAGCTAATGGATGCCCCAAATCTGGATCAGTTCCTGTCCGAAAATCAGGACAACTTCCATGGTGGCAGCATCCACGAATTGCTGAATATGCTGTTTCAAAAGCAGAATATTTCCAAAGCAACACTTGCAAAGCAGTCAGGTATGAGTGAAGTATATCTGCATCAAGTTTTTGCTGGTCGCCGTAACCCTTCCCGAAACCGCCTTGTATGCCTGTGCTTTGGCCTGTCCGCCACGTTGGAGGAAACGCAGGAACTACTAAAACAATGCGGGCTTGCACAGCTTTACCCCAAGGACAGGCGGGATGCAATCATCATTTATGGGCTGATAAACGGTATAAGCCTGTTCGATGTAAATGACAAGCTGTTTTCAGAGGAAGAAGAAACTTTGTATTAAAGACATCCTATTTACAGATTTTTCTTCACACTGTCAGGATTGATTTTGCGTCCTCTGCGCACCGTATAATTTTATATCCGCCTCCCGCCGCCGCGTATTTGAATGCGTACGTCTTCTGTTTTTCTGCCCGGATGTATAATTTTCCCGCAGCGGTCCATCCTTTCTGCATGATTTTTGATGCAGGAGGAAATATGAAATTGAAATGGATTGCCAGAACAGCAGCTTTTCTGATGATTAGCGTCCTGCTGATGGGGGCGGGTGTCCCGAGGCCCAGACTGGGAGCTACGGCGGGAAAACGCATGGTCAAAATTCCGGCGGGAAGCATCCAGGCGGCAGCTTATGAGGTCCCCGCCAGTAAGGAAGAGCAACTGACGGAAACCTGGTATACCGAAGAGGAAGCGGAAATGATGGCCTGGATCATTCAGCAGGAGGTTCGGGGCGGAAGTCTTCGGCATAAGCGGATCATCGCAGAGGTGATCCTCAACCGGGTGCGGTCACCTCGATTCCCGAACACCATTTCGGAGGTCCTCCTGGCCCCCGGTCAATTTACCTCTGCGGCGAACTGGCGGGATCGGACCTATGAGCCGGACACCGACACTCGCCAAGCCGTCCGGGAGGCACTGTCCGGGCAGCTGGAGCCGGCCTCCGGCGGAGCGGTTTTTTTCTATGCACCCCGCTGGACGGATCCAAAAATAGCGGCCTGGTTTGAGAGCCTGCCTCTGAAGCTGGAGCTGGAGGGGCATCGTTTTTTTGGCTTGAAATGATCTTTTAAACAGCGAAAGAAAACTGCGGGAAGCACGGATGCTCCCGCAGCCTTTTTATATAGAAATCTTTCAGCCGTTTTTGGGCGCTGGCCCGACTTTACCGCACATAAAGCGCTTCCATGGAGCGGATGACGCAGTTCCCGGAGCCTTCTGTAATCTCCAGCGTAAATTTAGAGGCTGGGATTGCCGGGAAAGCACAGATGTGTTTGTGGCCAATGGCGTCGCCACGATAGATGCAGAGACGATGGCTTTTCCCCATAGGGAGATTGGCGTATATGCGGAAGGATTTGACCTGTTCCCCATTCGAAAGGTCTTCCATGAGAACCAGACGGTTGCATAAGGGGATGCCGCGGGTGACGCCATATCCTTTGAAAAATTCCGGATGCGAGATACACCAGTCGGTTCCTTCTTGCGCTACCGGAACAAAGGGAAGTGCGGCGCCAGGGCCGTAAGCCGCGTCGATTTTCCGGCGAGTTTCCCGTAAGATGGCGAAATCTTCTTCCGGGATCCGGCCGTGTTGATCCGGACCAACATTCAAGAGCCAATTTGCTCCCCGACCCACAGTGTATTCATAGTTTCCAAAGAGTTCGCAGGGCTGCTTGAGATACGCTTCGTTTGGAGCGCCGCCGAACCAAACGTTGCGGATCATCATATCGCACTCCGCAGGCATAAAACGGGCGGCATTCAACACGATGGATTCATCCTGGCATACGGTATTGTAGTTATCCAGGGGCGCATATCCGTCCTCGTTGCCGATCCAACGGTTATCGTTATAGGGGCTGAGAACGCTGCCAAAGATCAGGATATCCGACTGAAGGCGGCGGATGGCGTCGGAGATCCGTGCGGTATCGAAAACATGTCCCTCCGAACCGCAGCCATCCAGCCAGAGATAATCAATGGTTCCATAATTCGAGAGAAGCTCGTTCAGCTGACCGATAAAATAGCTGTCATAGGCTTCGCTGTCTTCAGAAGCAAAGGAATGTTCTCCGCCCCACTGGGCAGGGGAATAATATAGCCCCACCTTCATTCCATAACGGCGACAGGCAGTGGTGTACTCGGCCACGATATCCCCGTTCCCCTCGCGGTAGGGGGAATTTTTTACGGAAAAGTCCGTGTACTTGGACGGCCAGAGGGCAAAGCCATCGTGATGCTTGCAGGTCAGGACCGTATACTTTGCGCCCAGGGCGCGGGCGGCCTCCATCCATTGATTGCAGTCCAGGGAGTCCGGGGCAAACTGCTGCGCATGCATGGGAAGGTTATCCCAGTCGCAGTGGCCGGGATAAAAGCTCCGAAGGCCGAAGTGAAAGAACATGCCGATCTCCCAATCGAGAAATTCCAACTGCTGCTGGGAGGGAATCGTTTGCTGCTGATCCATGTTGTTTTCTCCTTTGCTAAATGTTGTATCCTTTGAAAGTTTTCCCTTCCGGGAAAGTCGGCAGAACCAAAAAAGCTAGTCCTCCACAAACTGATTTCGGTATTTTAAAGGGGGAATTCCTACCATTGACTTGAACAGCCGGGAAAAATAGTTGACATTGGGAAGCCCAACCGTTGAGGCAATTTCGGATACCGGCCGGTCAGTGGTGAGCAAAAGCTGTTTGGCGTACTCGATCCGCTGGGTGGAGATGTATTCGGTGAATCCAATGCCGAAATGGCTTTTAAAGAGGCGGCTGAGGGAGTAGGTGGAAATTTTGAAATGGTCGGCCACGAGGGTTTGGCTAATAGAAGGCGAGCAGAAGTTCTCGCGCAGATATGTGAGGATTTCCTGGGCCAGCTGTTCGGAGCGGTCGGGGATCGAAGGCGTGTGATTCGACTGTCCACCGTCGGAGGCCTGCACCGCGGCAGCTGTTTCAAAGCAGGAGAGATACGATTCCCGGATCTGATTGGCCGAGTGGACGGTGGTTCCTGTCTGAAGCCGATTTTTCGGATAATTTTCTGTAAGCCAGTTCCGCAAGTACTCCTCCAGAGACTGTTCGTCTTTGGAGGGGATCAGGCAGACGATCACCGCCAGATGCTGCTGCCAGATATCCGTGATGAAGATAGGAATGGAAAAATCCTGGAGCGCGGTATTGGTCAGACCGATGCGTTCACCAGTGGTCAGACTGATATCGGAGATGGTGCAGACGCGGTAGAATCCTGTATAACCGCTGATCCCAAGGCGGCTTAGGTCCTTTTCATGAATGGGCTTTCCGTAAAGAATATTTCCCAGTAGATAGTCCTTGATGAGCATGTTTTGCTCATTGAGTTCGTTGGTCATACTGTCAATGGCATTGGAAATGGCATCCAGCTCTCCACCGCTGTCGGGGCGGATCTTACGGGCAATCTGGAGAATGGGACGGTAGTTGACATAGATCAAAACTGCCAGCAGCAAAAGCAGTACCGCTGTGCCCGTGAGAAGGATAACGCGCATGGCATTGTAATAGTCATAGGCGCTCTGTTGTATTTCGTCGTAAGGGGCGGCGGCGACAAAATAGTGTCCAAGAGAGGTATCCCGTACGGCAAAAAGGGCAAATTGGCGTCCATCCCGTTCGATGGTGGAGCCATCAGCGCTGGTCTGGTCAAAGTCAATCCATTCGGCCATTTCCTGCAGAGATTCTCCCTGCGGAGAGGCAATCAGCAGCTCGTGGGTATCGCCGCTGAAAATACCGTACTGAGCGGCGTAGGCGCCGGGGCTGGAGAAAAGAGCAGTATCGATGCTGCCGGAGTCCATACTGTACACAAAGAGGGCAGGGGAGCGGGCGGAACCGGCGTTTGCGGGAACGCCGATGAGAAAGACTTCCGGGCCTTTGCTGCTGCGGCCGGCAGTAGAAGCAAAACGGAGGCGGGCACTTTCTTCTTCGGTAAAAAAACGGAGCAGGTCGTCAAAATTCGGGAGCTCCCCCGCGTCTAAAACGTGGGAAAGATAGGTCTCCGCTGTATATTTGTAGCTTTTGGTTATGAAGGCGTCGGACTCTGTCAGATAGATTCCCAGAAAAAAGGATTGGAGGTACTATATTCCTTTACCAACGCGATGACCTCATTATAATAGTACGGGTTTGTTTGGAGAATGGCTTGATTCAAAATGGCAGCCTTTTTTGGGGGATTGCGGCTGTCCGTGCTGAACTGCAGGGCGTGGTTCCGCAGGACGCCGAGTTCGGAACGGAAATAGCTGGCAAAGGATTCCGTTGTATGCAGGTAAAATTCCGCGGTGGTGTCAGCCAGCGCACGGTAGGATTGGTGTATCGCCGAGAACAAAGTCAGAAGGCAGGGGAGTAGCAAAAAAACGACGCAGGTCCCGGCGAGTTGAAAAAGGTAACGGTGCGACAACAGACGGCTGAGATAGCGGTTGCGTTTCATGATCAATTCCCTTTTCGATTTTCTTATTTTTATTGTAATCCCTTGTATGGGGAAAATCAACAAATTTTATTCGTCATTTTTTGCAGAATAAATCAAGTACCCTAAATGTGCAAAAAAGATAACTCGCTTTTCCCAAAAACGATGGAAAACCAGAAGCAAAACCGATACCTTTACTTAGATTGTGTAAAAAATCACAAAAATTTTAGAAAATATTGTGCTGGTTGTATTCATAAAATGAACACCGGCAAATTGCAAAAAAATACTCTTGAAAATTATGTGTTTTTATTGCATGCTGATTACAGCGGTAAGAAACAGGAAGCCGCCATACCCAAGAGAGACGGAGGAACCCTATTTATGGAAAAAGACATCGCGCAGGCGCCGCAGAAAGCCCAAAGAACCCATGTGGCGTTTCGGACCGCTGGTCGGAAGTTGTGGAAATACCGGGCGTATTATGTTCTGATGCTTCCGGCGGTTATTTACGTCGCAATTTTCTGCTATGTCCCAATGTATGGTTTGCAGATCGCCTTTAAGGATTACCGGCCTGTGTTGGGATATCTGGGAAGCCCTTGGGTGGGATTAAAGCATTTCGTGAGCTTTTTTCAGGGGGCCTATTTCTGGATGCTGCTCCGCAACACCCTGGCACTGACCCTTTATTCTTTGATCGCAGGCTTTCCGATTCCCATCGTTCTGGCGCTGCTGCTCAATGAAGTCAATCAGAAATTCCGGAAGGTCTCCCAGACCATTCTGTACGCACCCCATTTCATATCGGTCGTTGTGCTTGTCGGAATTATGAAACTGGTCTTTTCCCCTTCCATCGGCCTAGTCAACAATGCGCTGGAACTTTTGGGGATGGAGCGGATTTATTTTATGGTTTCACCCAGCGCCTTTCCCCACCTGTACGTATGGTCCGGCATCTGGCAGGAGATGGGCTGGAGTGCGGTCATCTACATTGCGGCGTTAGCCGGGGTAGACCCAGGGCTTCATGAGGCCGCCCGCATCGACGGCGCCAGCCGGATGCAGCGGATCCTTCACATCAACCTTCCGGCCATTCTTCCGACGATCATGATTCTGTTGATCATGTGGATTGGGAGCCTGGTTTCGGTGGGCTATGAGAAAATTTACCTGATGCAGAACGACCTGAACATCCAGGTGTCCGAGGTGATATCGACTTACGTGTACAAACGCGGCATCATCAACACTAATTACAGCTTTTCGACGGCAGTAGGCATCTTCAACAATGTGGTAAACATCATCCTGCTGGTTCTGGCCAATGCATTTTCCAAAAAGGTCAGCGAAACCGGCCTGTTTTGAAAGGAGGCCGTTATGAAAATACGGGAAAGCAAGGGCGACCGGCTCTTCGAAATAATTGTTTACATTCTGCTGTGCCTCCTCCTTCTCATCGTGACATATCCGCTGATCTACGTGTTGTCTTGCTCTCTCAGCAATCCTACTGCGGTGGGAGGCGGAAAGGTATGGCTGCTGCCGGTAGATTTCACCCTGTCAGGCTACCGGCGCGTCTTTCAGGAAAAAAGCATCATGATCGGCTATGAACCGCTCCCCGTCAAGAGGACAGTGAAAAAATATAAAATTTTCCCGGCCAG
>CAJMLQ010000015.1 GCA_905214265.1 uncultured bacterium | reverse complement strand
CTTCATCGGCAAAATTGATTGAATGACACCAATATCTTTAACTATGTGATACCGGGGATTCGCTTCCGGATACCGCCCGGGTTCTGGCGCTGAGCCGGAAATTCGGCGTTTCTGCAGACTATCTTCTCAAGGATGAACTGGAGGAACCGGCGTTTTCTCCTTCCGCGGAGTCCGGACCGGCGAAAAGAGAAAACGAACAGGAGAAGGCTATCGTTTCTCCTCCCATGGTCTTTCAATCGTCGAAAAAGGGGAGAGGCGCGGGTTGGCTGATCACTGCAGCCGTCACCGGCGGATTGGGAGGGATGGGCTTTTTGGCCATCGCCGTCCTATCCAGCATGATTGAGTCCTGGGTGGACACTGCCTATCAGGAAAACGGCACCACCTGGTACACCATCGGTCCGGGGTACTCCTTCACCGGATTTGTAGAAAAATTCCGGCTGGGGGCGCTTTTGTGGGTGTTTGGAATGCTGATCGCGGCGTCTCTGGTATTTCTCTGGATCTGGTGGGGGAAACGGCAGAGCGAGGCGGAATGAGACAATTTTTCCGCAACATTCTTTTCATTGTTTTTTTTTCGGGAATATGCTACAATTGGAAAAGGTCTCATCAGGTTTTCCGTCTAAAATTCTCCGTTTTGAATATACTGGTAAAAACGGAAACGGGGGATTTCGATGTCTGCATTTCGGGAAAAACATCCATTCCTGCCGCGGGTTCTGGCCGGAGCTCTGGGCGCCACTCTGACGGTAGCCGCCTGCTGGGTCACCGCCCCCTTTCAGCGGGAGGCGCCGGTCCAGGGTGCGCCTGCGGAGGGAATTGCTGTGCCTGCGGTGATGTATCATAATGTTGTTCCGGACGGTTCCAGCGGACTGGGGGAGTATGTGATCTCCGCCTCCGAGCTGGAGGGGGATCTCCGCTTTCTTCAGGAAGCCGGCTATACGGGGGTCACCCCCCGAGAACTGTCAGATTTTGTCCGAGGGGTCGGGACTCTTCCGGAGCACCCCATCCTGCTCACCTTTGACGATGGTTTTGAAAGCATGGAAAAGGTGGTCCTTCCCCTGCTGGAAACCTATCAGTTCCGCGCAACAGCGGCAATCGTCGGGAAATACACGGATCTCTATTCCGGCGACGTCCCGCGGCAGCTGTCCTACTCTCACTTGAGCTGGACTCAGGTAAAAGCGCTGCAGGATTCCGGTCTGGTGGAAATTGCCAACCATTCCTATGATCTTCATGAGCTAGACGGGGATCGCCGGGGAATGAAGAAAAAGCATGGGGAGTCTGACAGGGAGTATCGGAAAGCGCTGTCCGACGACCTGCTTCTGCTCCAGGAAAAGTGCCGGGACCACCTTGGCGTCGAGCCGCTGGTCCTGGTTTACCCCTATGGCTTTTACAGCAAAGAAAGCGAAGCGCTGGCAATGGAATTTGGCTTTTCCGTGACAATTACCTGTGAAGAAGGGGTCAGCCTGATTTCCGATAAGGAAAGCCTTTACGGCATCAAACGCTATAATCGGGAACACGGGGCCAACCGGGAGGCGTTTTTTCAAAAACTGGGGATCGGCTGATCCCGTAAGGACGGTGAAAGCTTGCAAAATCTCACCAATCTGGGCACGATCCGGGAAATTATGAACCGGTTTGGGTTTACCTTTTCCAAATCTCTGGGGCAAAATTTTATCGTGAACCCTTCCGTTTGTCCCCGCATCGCGGAGCTGGGTGGCGCGGGTCCGGAAACCGGCGTACTGGAAATCGGTGCGGGTTTCGGAGTCTTGACCAATGAACTGGCGTCCCGGGCAAAAAAGGTGGCAGTGGTGGAGCTGGACAGCCGCCTGCTGCCGGTGCTGGAATACACCCTGGCGGAGCACAAAAACGTCGTTGTCCGCAATCAGGACATTTTGAAAACTGACCTTCCGGCTCTTCTGAAAGAAGAATTTTCCGGGATGGAGGTGGTGGTCTGCGCGAATCTGCCTTATTACATCACTTCCCCGATTCTGATGACGCTCCTGGAAAGCCGTCTGCCTATTAAGGCGATCACGGTGATGGTGCAGAAGGAGGCCGGAGAGCGGATCTGTGCGCCCATGCCGTCCCGGGCCTGCGGGGCTGTTACGGCGGCCGTTCGGTATTACAGCGAGCCCCGGATGCTGTTCCCCGTGAGCCGGGGGAGCTTTTATCCCGCGCCCAATGTGGACTCCATGGTGGTGCGGCTGGATGTCAAGGACAAGCTTCCTCTGGAGGGGGCGGAGGAGCGGCGGCTCTTCCGCGTGGTCCGGGCGGCCTTCGGACAGCGGCGAAAAACCCTGTCCAACACCCTGGCCTCCGGTTTGAAGCTTCCAAAAGAGACGGTGGCTGCGGCGATTGGGTCTGCTGACCTTAAGCCCTCCGCACGGCCGGAGGAGCTTTCCCTAGAGCAGTTTATCACCTTATCCCGGCAGTTTCCCGAATGTTGACCCTATAAGGAAGGACGAATACTATGGACTATGAGATTCGCAGAGCCACTTCTGCAGATTATCAAAACTTGATCGACTTTGCAACAATGGTGTTTTATGTTGACTTTCCTTACCGGCTGCCGAAGCTGTATGCAGGGCATCCAGAAATGGCTCCCTGCCATCTGCTCGTTACGGAAGAGGAGCGGATTAAGGCTATGGTCGGTAGCTTTCCGCTGGATCTGCGGGTGGGGGATACCCGCCTGAATGTCCGGGGGATCGGGACGGTATCCGTCCACCCCTACTGCCGAGGCAAGGGCTATATGAAGCTTTTGCTGAAGCAGCTGATGGACGAAGCCCGCGGAGAGGGCGCTGATCTGGTCTGTCTTGGAGGACAGCGGCAGCGGTATGAGTATTTTGGATTCGGACAGGCTGCCGCGCAGCTTTCCTTCAGCGTCAATCCTACCAACCGTCGGCACTGCAAGGCGGTTTCTACCCAGGAAATCCAGTTGCTCCCTCTGGATGAAAACGGAGAGTATCTGGGCCAGTGCCAGAAGCTCCATGACAGCCAAACCGTGGCTGCCGGCCGGGAGATTTCCCGATTCGGCGAGATCCTTCACACCTGGGACAGCAGCGGATGGGTGATCCTGGAGAACGGGGAATTCCTCGGGTATGCCAGTATCAGCGACCAGGGGACGTCCGTGCAGGAACTGATCCTCAGCGACTACCATTCGGCACTGAAGGTGATCTTCCGGATCGTGGAGCACTGCGGCCGGAATGTGGACTTTCTCCCTACCTGGGAGCAGACCGAACTGATCCGGGCGCTCAACTGTGTGGCAGAACAGTCCGTCATCCGCAACGGGGAAATGATTGACGTGCTGAATTATCCCCGGGTGATTGAGGCGTATCTGGGTCTGAAGGCTCGCCGGTGCGGTATCCTGGACGGCCGGTATGCGATTGAGGTCAAAGAGGCCGGACGCTTTGCCATTTCGGCGGAGAACGGAACCGTACAGGTCTCGGAGACCAGCGAAGCACCGGATGTATCCCTTCCCCATCTCCAGATGATGGCCCATCTGTTTGCACCCTCTTCTGCGCCGCTGTACCGCACGGAGCTGGAACGGAGCTGGTTCCCGATTCCGCTGATTCTTCCCTCCGCCGATATGGTTTAAGCATCAATTTGAGATGTTTGCGAATTTTTGAAACTTTTTCGGGAAAATCTATTGACATGCGGTTCAGTTTATGATAAAATAACTTCTGTTCCCGTCGAGTTGAGGCGGGACAGGTTATGGCGGCATAGCTCAGTTGGCTAGAGCATTCGGTTCATACCCGAAGTGTCGATGGTTCAAGTCCATTTGCCGCTACCAAAGGCCCGTTGGTCAAGAGGTCAAGACACCGCCCTTTCACGGCGGTATCGCGAGTTCGATTCTCGCACGGGTCACCAGTTACAGCCTTGGATGCAATCGTGTCCGAGGCTGTTTTTATGCAAAAAATCCCCCTGCTCCGTTTCGGAATAAATCTGAAATGGAGCAGGGGGATTTTTACAGGCGGATTACAGCGTCAGTTCCATCCGGCGGATAATGTGATTCTGGTATTCCCGATCCAGCTCGACAAAGTATCCGCTCCAGCCCCAGACCCGGACGATGAGGTTCCGGTACTGCTCCGGGTGGCGCTGGGCATCCAGAAGCCGGTCACGGTTGACGGCGTTGATCTGGATTTGGTGCCCGCCCAAAAGAATGTAGGAGCGGATCAGAGCCGCTACTTTAGAAATGCTGTCCGGCGTGCGGAAAAGAGTGTCGTGCAATTCGATGGTCAGGGGGCCGCCGTTAACCGTATCAGTTAGGTTCGGTTTGCTGAAGGATTTTACGATGGATACTGGTCCCGCGCAGTGGATGAACAAGCTGGGGGAGAAATTGGCGGGAATGGGTTCTCCAGCGCGGCGGCCATCTGGGGTAGCACCGAGGTTTTTGGCGTGCCAGAGGTAGTACATGGCTGAGCCGGTCCCGGCCCGGAAACAGCCTCCCCGATCGTTGCGGCGGCCCTTCAGGGCAGAAGCGAAGGCGGCTAAAAGCGCGCAGGCGATCTGGTCTGCCCGGTCGTCGTCATTGCCCATTTTTGGGGCGTCGAAGCGGAGCTTGTGGAGCAGGGCCGGATCCCCGGAAAAATCCTCCTCCATGGCCTTTAAAAGCGCCTCTTTGGAAACGGAGCCGTCGCCATATACATAAGCCTGCACAGCGGCCAGGGAGTCCGCGGCGGTGGCCAGGCCGGTGCCGTGAATGCCGTAGTTGTTATAGACGCAGCCCTCCGAGAGATCTCGGCCGTTTTCCACGCAGCCCTCCATCATCAGGGAGAGGAAGGGTGCGGGGTAAAGGTAGACCGTTCCGATTCCCTCACAGATCCGGGCAGCCTCTTGGATGATGGCGTCGTGGACATGGGAAAACAGCGCTGGATAGTCCGGAGAGTCCATCAGGTGTTCCAGAATAGCGGAACGGGCGGCACCGGCAAAGGAAAGGGCGTCGATGTTGACAATCTCCATCCCCCGCTTTGGAATGATGAACTCCCAGCAGGCGGCGATGGCGTAGTTGCGGGCGTCCTCCAGGGAATAACCTAGGGCGGTGAGGCCGGGAATGATCACGTCGTCGTTGGCGTACTGGGGAAAACCCAGTCCCTGACGGGTCAGCTGGGTACCTAATTCATAGACGGACAGGGGCGTTTCCTGGTTGACCCGGAGATTGATTTTCGGGTCGATGAGCTTCAGTTCCAAACTGGCCCGGAGGGACCATTCGCTGAGACGGTTGAAGAAGGGTGTCCCATCTGGGAGACAGCCTCCTAGGACGATGCTCTGACCGTTGTCCCCCTGCTGCATGCCGGGGTAGAGATCGCTGTCCAGGTTGAAAGTGAGGAAAAATTCCTCCAACAGCTCAAAGGCGGCGTCCTCGGTGAGGATACCTGCTTTCAGGTCCTGTTCCAGATAAGGGGAGAGGTAGAGATCAATCCGGCCCAGGGTGTTGTGGTAATTTCCGCCCAGCCACATGGTGAAATGGAGAATCCGTATCAGCTGCAGTACTTCCTGAAAATGGATGGGAGGACGCTCCAGAAGGGCGCTGAGCACTTCTGCAGCGGGATTTTTCTGGCGGCGGGCTTCGTCGCGGTAACGGCGCACTAGGCCGTTCAGGGCGTGAAGGATGGCCAGCTCTCCGTCGTAAAAAGTGGCCTTTTCCGGCAGGCGGCCGCGATAGTCCTCAATCTTCCGCACCATGCCGGGCAGGCCCAGGGTCAGGAAGGTTTCATAATCGACGCAGATATTGGAGATTTCACCCCGTTCGTGGAGGTGGTACTTTTGGCGGAGGGCATCGGTTTCTTCCGTCGTAAATAGCTCTGGTATAGAGGGGAGAGTCCGAAGAAACAGGATGCGCTGATCGGGGAAAAACAGAGGTGACTCCTCATCCAGAAGCAGCCTTAACCGGAGAACCGCCCGGTCAAAAGGAGAAAGATCCTCCCGCTGGAAGCGGGCTGCAATTGAGCCGGCGTCAAAGGAAGGCCGGCGGAAAGCGTGGTGCTTTTTTTCGGTGACAAAAAACTGGCGGAGGGAGGAGATTCGTTCGGTCATAATACTTGGCTCCTTATTCCGTAAGATTCGAACAGGCCGGGATGGGTCTGAACGGGCTGTTCCACGGGGAAATCGGGGCAGTAGGCCATATTCAGCATGGCGTATTTGGCCCCGGCGGTCAAGTGGTAGGGAAGCAGCTCCACGCACTCCATGGTGGGACAGCCGGCCAGCAGTTGGGCGGAGGCTTCCAGGTTTTCCCGGGTATCGCTGACCCCGGGGATCAGGGGAATGCGGATGCGGAAGGGAACGCCGCTCTGCTGTAGCAGGCACAGATTCCGCAGAATCGGCCCGTTGGAAACGCCGGTATAACGGCGATGTTCTTCCGGGTCGGCCAGCTTCAGATCCATCAGAACAAAATCCAGCCTGGCAACGGCCTGCCGGAAAAGCTCCCCTGTACAGTAGCCGCTGGTCTCAATGGCGGTGTGAACGTCCGGGAGGGCATCCAGCACTGCGAGAAGAAACGCTCCCTGAAAGAGCGGTTCCCCGCCGGAAAAGGTCACGCCGCCGCTCAAGGCGGCATAATAGGCGCTTTGCCGACGGATGCGGTCCGCTAACTCTTCAGAGGTCAGGGTTTCCCCGCAGATTTTCCGCGCGCCCTGGGGGCAGACACGGACGCAGTCCCCGCACAGGATGCAGCCGTCGGGATGGCGGCAGACGGCCGTGCAGTTCCCGCAGTGGGAGCAGGAACCGGCGCTGATCATCAATTGGGGCGAGGAAGAGAGCCCTTCCGGATTATGGCACCACCTGCATCGAAGGGGACAGCCTTTGAAGAACACCGTTTGCCGGACGCCCGGACCATCCTGCACCGTGAATTCGCGCAGTTCAAAAATTGTTCCGGACAGCATAAGTTTCTCCTTTTCATTAACGTTAATGTACTGTATTCAGCGTACACCATTCTTGTTAAAAAGTCAAGAGGGACGGAGGACTATTTATGAAAATTTTAAAAGCAAGGATTTTTTCGGAGAGTGAAAAGAAAGAACGCCGCCTGAGAGGTTTTTCTTCCGGGGATTTTGTGGTACAATGGTACAAGAAGACAAGATGAGAAGGGGTTGATGGGTGTGAAACGACAGCATGCCGTCACTTTGAAGGATGTGGCTCGGGCCACGGGGTATTCCGCCAATACGGTTTCCCATGCCCTGGCCGACAAGAGTGATATTTCCGAAAAGACCAAGCAGCTGATCCGCGCTAAAGCTGAGGAGATGGGATATGTGGGCAATGCGTTTGCCAGCTCACTCCGTTCCGGAGTGAGCCGGCTGGTGGCGGTCATCGTCGGCGATATTGCAAATCCCCACTTTTCCATCCTGATCAAAGAGATTGAACAGCTTCTCGGAAAAAAAGGCTACACGGTCATCGTTTTTAATACAGAGGAAAAGCAGGCTGCGGAACGGCGGGCTGTTCTGGCGGCTCTGGGACAGAATGTGGCGGGGATCATCCTTTGTCCGTCACCGGAATCTGCGGGGAATGTGGCCCTTTTGCAGGAACGGAAGATCCCATTCGTCCTGATCGGACGGCATCTGCCCGGTTCCGGCGCGGACAGCGTGGTCTGTGACGACCGCGGGAGCGGATTGCTGGCTGTGCGTTATCTCTTGGAGAGAGGGCATCGGAAGATTCTGTTTCTCAACGGAAATCCCAAAATTTCCAGCGCAGAGGAGCGGCAGCAGGGCTTTTTTGATGCGCTGGAGGAGGCGGGGATAGCACCGGAGCCGGGGATGGTCCGCACGGTTCCGGTGACGGCGGAAAAGAGCCGCGGGCTGATCCCCGGCATGTTGGCGGAGGGGAGTTTTACGGCGATTCTGGCCTTCAGCGATCTGCTGGCCTGGGAATCGGTCTGTGCTTTGAAGGAACTGGGACGGGCAGTCCCGGAAAGCTGCTCGGTGATTGGATTTGACAACATTCAGTCCCGTTTTTCCTACCCGCTGAAGCTGACGTCGGTCTCCTCCTCCAAGGCAACCATGGCGGGGCAGGCCGTAGAGGTTCTGCTGCGGCGGATCGCAGAGCCGGAACTGCCTCCCCAGGAAATCGTTCTCCCCACCCGGATCATCGAGGGAGAGACGGTGCGGGAGATTGGCGGTGTAGAAGCATGAAAATCCCGCGGCGGTGAGAATTCCATTTCTCATCGCCGCGGGATTTTTTTGGAAAAGATCAGCGCAGGCCTTTAATCAGGATATCCAGCGCATTTCGGTCTGCCTCTTCCGAAGGAATGCCACAGCCAGGGCAGAGTCCCCCGATCGCGCCGGAAGCGGCGCTGAAAAACACCTGCCATGCATAGGAAAAACGGCTCTGTGGGGGAAAAATTCCCTCTTGTGCCCCGCAGTCCAGCAGGAAACGAATGATCCGGTCAATTTGCTTCCGTCCGGCAGCCAGTTTTTCCGCCCCTTCCTTTTGAATATGGGAGAGATCCACCGCGTTTTTTGCGGAAAGAAGCATGCGGATCACCGAGTCCCCGCCCTGTTCCAGGTCCCGAAGGCATCGCAGCGTCCGCAGGGCGCGATCCCGGAAAGTCCCCGGTTGCCGGGCGGCCGCCTCCAGTGTGTCCAGACGCAGCTGTAGGATGTAAAAAAGGGTCTCCACAATCATGGCTTCCTTGGAGTCGAAATAAAGATACAGAGTCCCTTTTCCAACTCCGGCCTCCCGGGCGATGTCGTCGGCCCGGAGTTTCTGCAGATCGCAGCCCCGGTTGATCAGACTCCGAACGGCGCCCAGAATTTGGAGTTCCTTTTCCGATCGTTCAGCACCCAAGAAAATCACCTCGATTCCATATTGTCCAGTTCTTCCAGATCCTCGTCTGGGTTGCGGATGGGCTTGCGGTTGAACAGGTCATAGAGAACCGGCACGACAAACAGGGTCAGGATCGTGGCGTAAAGCAGGCCGCCGACGACTACAATCGCCAGGGGCTGAAGCATATCCGCGCCCTCACCCATGCCAAAGGAGAGAGTGGACAGGCCGAGGATGGTGGTCAGCGCCGTCATCAGGATGGGACGGATGCGGGCGCGGCCGGTGGCGAGAAGAGCTTCGCGTTTTTCCATGCCGCCGATGCGGAGCTGATTCGCGTAATCCACGAAAACGATGCCATTGTTGACAACGATACCAGCCAGCACCAGGAAGCCCAGCATAGAGATGACACTCAGGTCAAATCCAAGGATCCACAGGGCCAGCAGGCCGCCGGTAAAGGCCAGAGGCATAGTGAACATAACGATGAAGGGGGAACGGAGGGACTGGAACTGCGCCACCATGATCATGTAGATGAACACTACAGCCAGAAGAATCATGAGGAGCAGATCCTGCATGGACTGGTTGATGGTCTCGTTTTCACCGGCGATTTCCAGAGTGTAACCAGCGGGGACGTCATAATCCTTCAAGGCCTTTTCCAGCTCCCGGCCCACCAGACCGACATTGTGGTCCCGGTCTACAGCGGCGGAGACAGTCATGGTGCGGGTCTGGCTTTCCCGGCGGATGGACGAAAGGCTTTGCGCTTCGCTAAGGGAGGCGATATCCCCCAAGCGGATCTCCTCCTCGCCTGTAGCTGTGGAGGCAGTAAAGGTATAATCCTCCAACATTTTGGGGGTCAGGACGTCTTCCGGGGCGTTGGCGACGATGACAGGGTATTCCTCCGTCCCATCGGTCAGGGTGGTGGAAGCGGCGGAATTTTTCAGGGCGGAGGAAACCTCACTGTAAACCTGGGCCACAGTCAGGCCCTTTTTCATGGCGGCATCTTTGTCGACGAGAATGCGGTATTCAGTAGAGGCGTCCTCCATGCCGTCAGAGACCTCCTGGGTGCCCTCAATACCGCGGAGGATTTCGGCAACATCGGCGGAAATCTCCTGAAGGGTGTCCAGGTCATCGCCTTTGACTACCACCTGGACGCCGGAGCCGGTGAGCATGGACATATCCATACCGCTGCCGCTGGAGGTGATCTCCCCGCCGGTATCGCCGGTAAAGGACTCGATCTCCCGGGAGACCTGGTCACTGGTCCGGGATCGGTCGGATTTTAGAAGGACGTAGAAACTGACCTCCCGGTCGCTGCCGCCCATCATGGCCATCATACCGGAGCCGCCCGAGGACTGCATAGCGCCGACGGTTTTCACCTCTTCCAGAGCGGAAATGCGGTCCAATAGGGCGTCGCCCGCAGCCCGCGTCTCCTCCTGGGTGGTGCCTACCGGCATTTCCAGGGAGACCATCAGCTGGGAGGAGTCCATATCTGGCATAAAGGAAAGGCCCATGACCGTTGCGCCGTAAACTGCCGCAGCCAACAGCACCGCCACGGGAACCAGTACTGCGGTCTTGTGCCGCAGGCAGAAGTTCAGGGCTTTCTGATAGCCGCCCGCGAAAGCGTCGAACCACTTGTGCTTTTTGCTGGAATCCTTGCGCAGGACGGTGGAGCCCATGGCGGGGACCAAGGTCATAGCGATGAGCAGGCTGGCTACCAGGGAGTAGGCGATAGTCAGGCCCATATCGGTGAAAAGCTGCCGGGAGATGCCTTCGGTGAAGACAATGGGCAAAAAGACGCAGATGGTGGTCAGGGTGGAGGCGGTAATGGCTCCAGCCACCTGTTTTGCTCCCAGAACGGCAGCCCGTTTGGCCGGGACTCCTTCTGCCCGGAGGCGGTAGATGTTTTCGATGACGACAATGCTGTTATCCACCAGCATGCCGACGCCCAGAGCCAGACCCGCCAGGGAGATGACGTTCATGGTCACGCCGCTGAAATACATGAGGACCAGGGCAAAGAGCAGGCTCACCGGGATGCTGACCGCGATGATCAGGGTCGGCTTCAGATCCCGCAGGAAAAGCAGAAGGATCACCACCGCCAGAATACCGCCCAAAATCAGATTCTGCAGTACGGAATTGATGACCAAGTCAATGTACATCCCCTGGTCGGAAAGAGCGGTGAGGTGCATACCGGGGAAATCCTCTTCCAAGGCTTCCATCTGATCCTGGATCTTATGGGCCACTTCCGCAGTGGAGGAGGTGCTCTGTTTCTGGAAGGTGAGGAGGATGCCGTCATTACCGTTGATTTTGGCGTAGCTTTGGCCGGAATTGTCGGTAAACGCGATGTCTGCAACATCGTTTAGGGTAACGCCGCCGATGTTACCGGCGTCAATGTAAAAAAGCGCCCAGTTTTGGAGCTCTTCCAGGCCGGAGAAGGCGTCCCCAACCTTTACGGAATAAGTCTGGCCGTCGCTTCCGGTAATGGAACCGGCGGGCATTGAGAAGTTTTCTGCGGACAGAAGGGCGGAGATGGTGTCCCGGGTGATCATACCGGAGAGGCCGGCCTTTTCATAGGCCGCATCCCGGTTGGCGTCCAGTTCTTCCCGGGCCTTTTTCAGCTGTTCTGCGCTTTCGTCCAACTGGACAGCGGCTTTGGCCAGCTCCTGGTTCAGGGTCATCTTTCCCGCCTCCAGCTGGGCTTCCTGACTGGAAAGGGCGTCCAGCTGGGCGGAGAGGGCAGCCTTTTGCTGTTCCGCTTCGGTCAGACCCTTGTCGCAGGCGGCGATCCCCGCCTCCAGCTGGGCAAGAGCGGCAGCTTGTTCCTCCGTGGGCTGCATGCCGGCGGCGGCAAGCTGATCCATGGCCGCCTGCATTTCGGCGCGCTGGGCCTCCAGCTCCTTTCGCTGGGCCTGGACATCGGCGATGGCCTGATTCGCGGCATCCAAGCCGTCCTGGAGCTGCTGACGTCCCGCTGTCAGGGCGGCGGAACTGGAAGCCAGCTTTTGGGTCTGTTCCTCCCGGCTTTTTTCAAAGGCGGTGCGTCCGTCAGCCAGCTGGGCCTCTGCGTCCTGAAGCTGAGCTTCGGCTTCGGCTAGCTGTTCGTCCACTGCCTGGAGGACGCGGGCGTTAAGAGTGTCAATTTTTTCCTGGTTGAGGGTGATGGTCAGCTGCTTTTCCAAAAGGCCCATGGTGGTCACGGAGGCGACCCCGTCGATCCGTTCAAAAGAGGGAAGGACCTCTTCAGAAACGATGCGGGAGACCTCTTCCAGAGTCTTGCCGTCCATATCCACGCTGGCGACCATGACCGGCAGCATGTCGGGGTTGATCTTCATGAGAATGGGGGCGCTGACCGCATCGTCAAAATAGCCTTTGACCAGATCGATATTGCCGCTCATTTCGATCATGACGCTGTCCATGTTGGTGCCTTCGGCGAACTGGAGCAGAACCATGCTGGAGTTTTCCGACGACACGCTGGTGATGTTTTCCACTCCGCTGGTGGTAGCGAGGGTCTGCTCCAAGGGCTTGGTGACCCCGGTTTCCACCTTTTCCGGGCTGGCGCCGGGATAGGTGGTGATGACTGCCACGTAGGGCAGATCCATGTTGGGAAGCAGGTCTGTCGTCATTTTCGTAAAGGAGATTCCTCCCAAAATGACGATTAGAATGACCGCGATGACGATGGTCAGCGGCTTTCGGACGCTGAATTTTGCAAACATGCTGTTTCCTCCTGTGTATGTAGGCTGGGTTGGATAGCGGGAGAGACACGGCGCCGGCAAAAGCTGACTGACCGGTCAGTCAGCTTTTAGTATAAAAGGGGAGACGGTGGAAATCAAGAAGAAGCTGTAAATTTTTCAAAAAGAGATTGGGAATTTTCCGGAAATTCGATTTTGCAACCCATCCATTCGATTTCCTGCATAGGCTTTTGGAAAACCGCCATACTAACCACAGAAGCACCGCAGGAAAACTGCGCACGGGACAGGAGGAAACGCCATGAGAGCATCGGAAGGAGAAAAGAACCGACGGAGCGAGGAGCCGCATACCGCGCATTTCTATTTTGACGGCACTGGCCTGGCCGCGGCCGGGATACCGTTTCTTTCGCCGGAAGACGCAGTCCGTATTGGGCAGGCGCTGGGCAGACTGCATCCCAGGGGAATGATCGGGGCAGCGGCCAGCGGCTCTCCCGCCTCCCGAGCCCTGATGGCCGCTCTGACAGCGGGGATTGCTCAGACGGGAGGGACCGTGTGGGATTTCGGCGACTGCTTTGAGAGCCAGTGCGGGTATTGCATCAGCCGCTCCGCAGCGGATTGGGGCGTATATGCCGACGCCTCTTCCGAGACCCCTGTGCGTATTTTTTCACGGGGCGGGCTGCCGCTGTCCGCAGGGGAAAAAGGGCGGCTGCTGGAGCTTTTGGAGAAGGGAATGCCGTCTTCACCCTATTCTTCCTACGGCGGCATTTTAGCAATGCCCAGCATGCGAGAGCTTTATCGGATTGAATTGATTAAGTCGGCGGTCTGCACCCTGTCGGGAATGTCGGTGTCTGTGAAATGCGCCAGCTCCGCGGTTCGGGCTCTGGCGGAGGAAGCCCTTTCCCGGCTGGGCTGCCGGTTTGCGGAGGGCGGGTTAACCCTTCAGATCTCCGCCGATGGGCGGAACGTCTCCGCCTATGACAAGGTCAGCGATTATATTTTTACCGACCGGGTTTTGCTTTTGGTGTGCATGGATTTGTTCCGCCGGGGGCAGGACGCTTCCGTACCTGCGTCGGCGCCCCGGGTTCTGGAC
This sequence comes from uncultured bacterium, assembly GCA_905214265.1. Taxonomy (GTDB): domain Bacteria; phylum Bacillota; class Clostridia; order Oscillospirales; family Ruminococcaceae; genus Merdivicinus. The sequence continues at coordinate 22,915 of CAJMLQ010000015.1, read as the reverse complement.
CGGATCGCGGCGCGGTGGGGCAGAAAGGCCCTCCGGTACGAGGACGGGTTTGACAGCGATAACGACCGCAGCGCCCGCAACTTGGGGATGCGGCAGCCATTTCTGCGGGACGGCCTGATGTTGGGCATCCGGCTGCTCTCTCTGCTCCGGGAGAACCAATGCAGCCTAGAGGAGTTGGAAAAACGGCTCCCCGGCTACGCCGTAGTCTCCCGCACCGTGGCGGCGGGCCGGGACCTGCTTCCCGGAGAGCGCGGCATCTGCTTCCCGCTGAACGGCGGAGAGATCCGACTGTGTCCGGCGCGGGCGGGCCGGGCGCTCTTTCTGGTCGCGGAGGGAGCAAACATGGAAATGGCCGGGGAACTCTGCCAGTTTGCAGAGGAGGAGTTGGCTAATCACCGGCTTCCAAAAGGGGACCGACCACAAATGTAAATTTTTTGCGGAATATAGAAAAGCGAGGACTGGGCCGGTCCTGCCTTCTTGACAGGCCGCCCCGGTTCTGATATAATATAAAGGACTATTTGTTCGGATTCACTTGCAGCGCTTTCAGCAGAATGGATGAAATGGAGATTCCCGGAAACCCGCGAGGAGTTTTGCCGGATTCGGAATTGCGCCTGCGAGGTTGTTTCAAGAGTATTTTGAACGGCAACTGCAAATAGGTCTGCCGCCAATGGATCAGGCAGTTTCCGGTGAAAAGCGGTCGGTTCGGATTATACGCCGTTTTCCCGGATGGAATATATCCATAAAACTACATAGCGAAACGAGAATGTCCGGCCACAGGCGGATACCGGCGGAAAATCCCCGGGAACCACGGAAAGCCTTTGGTCTTGGGTTTGTTACAGCTTTTTTCTGTTTTGAAGAAGCGTCCGGAGTAACGGCTGATTTCCGGAACGCATTATTTTTGATGCCCACATCTTCTTGTTTCGCAATTTCTCAGAAAAGGAAGGATTTTGTGTGAACGATCAATCAAACAACAACATTAACAAAACAAAAATCATCGACGCTTTATTTTCAGACGGGACAGCTGCGGAGAAGAAACCGCGCTCTTCCGGCGGACGGCGCTATAACCGCTCCAGCCGCACGCGGAAACCAGCCGCAGCTGAGGCGGCAGCGCCTGCCTCCGAGCCGCTGGGACTTGTGGTTCCTGCTTCGGACAATCTGACGGAGAAGGCCTCTGCTGAAAAAGCGGCGCCCGCGAAGAAACCGGAGCCTGCCAAAGCGGAGGAGAAGCCCGTCGCCCGTCCTGCGGGGCGCCGGGGCCAGTACCGCAGCGGTCCGCGACCGCCAGCCAAGAGCAAGACGCCGGCTCCGGAAACCGCTGCGCCGCCTGCGGAGACCGCCCCGGCCGCCGCACCCGCTGCCCCGGTCCGGAATAACCGCCGCCCGGCACAAAACGGCCGCACTGCTGCGGGGACCAAGCCAAATGCCGCAAAAGGCCGCGGGAAAAGCCGCAAGCCGGTGGTTCGGATCATCCCTTTAGGCGGTCTGAACGAAATCGGTAAGAACATCACCGCGTATGAGTGCGGCAACGACATTTTCCTGGTAGACTGCGGCATGGGCTTTCCGGATGCAGACATGCTGGGCGTGGACATCGTCATCCCAGACTTCACCTGGTTGGAAAAGAACGTGGAGCGTATCCGCGGCCTGGTGGTCACCCATGGTCATGAGGACCACATCGGCTCCATCCCGTATTTTCTCAAAAAGGTGGGCACTGGCATCCCGATTTACAGCGCCGCGCTGACCATCGGCCTTATCGAGGGAAAGCTCAAGGAGCATGGACTGTTAGGAAAGGCGAAGCTCAACGTCGTCAAGCCCCGGGACACCATCAAGCTGGGCTGCTTTTCCGTGGAGTTTATCCACGTCAACCACTCCATCCCCGACGCCATGGCGGTGGCCATCACCACACCGGTGGGCGTCATCATCCAGACTGGGGACTTCAAGGTGGACTACACCCCCATCGACGACACCCCCATCGACATCGCCCGGTTTGCGGAATACGGCAGCCAGGGGGTCCTCTGCCTGCTGGCGGACTCCACCAATGCCGAGCGCCCCGGCTTCTCCGAAAGCGAGCAGAAGGTGGGCGCGACCTTTGAAAACCTCTTCCAGAAGGCCGGCGACCGGCGGATTATCATCGCCACCTTCTCCTCCAACATCCACCGCATCCAGCAGATCGTCAATATGGCGGTCCAGACCGGACGCAAGGTGGCGGTCTCCGGGCGGAGCATGGTCAACGTGGTCACCAAGGCCATAGAGCTTGGCTATCTGAACGTCCCCAAAGACGTCCTGGTGGACATCGACAACATCGGCCGCTATCCCTCCAACCGGCTGGTCATCTGCACCACCGGAAGCCAGGGCGAGCCGCTGTCCGCTTTGTCCCGCATGGCGGCGGGGGAGCACCGCAAGGTCAGTGTTACCGCCAACGATTATATCATCATTTCGGCGACCCCAATCCCCGGCAACGAAAAGCACGTCACCCGGGTGGTCAACGACCTGTTGAAACTGGGGGCTGAGGTCATCTACAAATCCATGTACGAGGTCCACGTTTCCGGCCACGCCTGTCAGGGGGACCTGAAGATGATGCTCTCCATCACCAAGCCCAAGTTCTTCATTCCGGTTCACGGCGAGTATAAGCATCTGATATCCAACGCCCAGCTGGCCCGGGATATGGGTATCGCGCCGGACCACATTCTCATTACGGACATCGGCCAGGTCACGGAGCTGGACGGCGAGACTCTCCAGCCCGGCGGCTCGGTAGAGGCCGGACGGGTCTTTGTGGACGGCTACGGCGTCGGAGACGTAGGTTCCATCGTCCTGCGGGACCGGCAGCATCTGGCTCAGGACGGCCTGATCATCGTGGTAGTCACCATCGAGAGCGAATCTGGCTCGGTGGTCGCGGGGCCGGACATCGTCTCCCGAGGCTTTGTCTATGTCCGGGAATCCGAGGCTCTGATGGAGGAGGCCCGCCAACTGGTCAAGCGGACCCTGTCCGACTGTCAGGAGAAAGGCGTCCGGGAGTGGAGCGCCTTAAAGGTCAGCATCAAGGATCAACTCTCCTCCTTTATCTACAAAAAGACCAAGCGGGACCCCATGATTCTGCCTATCATCATGGAAATCTAGAAAAAATACGCCATTGCCCCGCCAACGCGCTTGCATTGGCGGGGCAAATATCTTATAATAGAGAAAATGGGGGTACTGTTTTTGCGGGCCCTCCAACTTCATACAGCCCTTCGGGGCCGGAAAGGCAAGAGAGTCATGAATCAGAAACGGCTCTGGAATCTTCGCTTCTATCTCATTCTCCTGATCGTAGTCTGCCTGGGGCTGGCGGCTGCGCTGTGGTTTGTCAGCCCCCTCGCCCTATGCATCGCCGCGCCGGTGGTGCTGGTGGTCTGCGGCTTGTGCATCTGGCAGATGATTCACATGCAGGGCCAGATCCACGCCATCATGGACAAGGTCCTGGACCAGCTGGACGCCGGGCAGCGCCATTTTCTCCACGATTTTCCCCTCCCCGTGGTTATCGTTACAGAGGAGCGAGAGGTGGTCTGGTATTCCGAGTCCTTCCGGGAGAGGATCATCCCTGGCGGCGATATCTATGGGACCAGCCTGGATCTGGTGACCAAGGAGCGCCTAGAGGATCTCTGCACGGCGGACGGGCGGGAGATTTGTTACCAGAACCGCTGGTACCGGGTCTACGGCATCAGCCGCAGCGAAAATGCCGAAACCTTGGCCACGCTGTACTTTGTCGATGTCACGGAGCTGCAGAAAGCGGCTTCCCTCTATAAGCTGACCCGGCCTTCGGTGATGCTCATCATGCTGGACAATTACGGGGAGGTCATGCAACACGCCAAGGAGAGCGAAAAATCCCGCATTCTGGGCGCCATCGACAGCACCCTGGAGGATTTCATCAGCTCCATGACCACCAGCTTCATCAAGCGGTTTGACGGGGATAAATTCCTCGTGGTGGTGGAGGAGCAGCATCTGGAAAAGATCATCGCCAGCCGCTTTAAGATCCTCGACGACACCCGCAGCATCCAGACCGACGGGAATCTGCCGGTCACCCTTTCCATCGGCGTCGGCCGCGGGGAGGCCACCCTTGCGGAGAGCGAGGCGGCCGCCCGGCAGGCGCTGGATATGGCTCTCGGCCGGGGCGGCGATCAGGCCGCAATCAAAAATCAGACGGTGTACGAGTTTTACGGCGGCGTATCCAAGGGTGTGGAAAAGCGCACCAAGGTCAAGACCCGTATTGTAGCCAACGCCCTTTCCGAGCTGATCCAGAACGCAGACCGGGTGCTGGTCATGGGCCATAAATTCGGGGATCTGGACTGCGTCGGCGCGTCGGTGGGCCTGGCCTATGCCATCCGCTCCATCGGCAAGCAGGCCGACGTGGTGGTAGACCGGGATAAGACCCTGGCCAATATCCTCATTGACATGGTGTCCAAAGAGGGCTGCGGGAATCTGTTCGTTGACCCGTCGGAGGCGCTGTTTAGCGTCACGGAGGACACGCTCCTCATCATCTGCGACACCCACACCCAGAATTTGGTGGAATCTCACGAGATTTACAACCGTTGCAAAACGGTAGTCGTCGTCGACCACCACCGCAAGATGGTCAACCATATTGACAACGCCGTGATCTTCTATCATGAGCCCTACGCCTCCTCCGCTTCGGAGATGGTGACGGAGCTGATCCAGTACATGGGCGAAAACTGCCGCATCAACGCGGTGATTGCTCAGGCTCTGCTTTCCGGCATCATGCTGGATACCCGCAATTTCGTCCTCCGTACCGGCGTGCGCACCTTTGAGGCGGCGGCCTACCTGCGGCGCATCGGCGCAGATACTATCACGGTCCGAAAGCTCTTCTCCAACACCATGGATTCCTACCAGCGGCGGTCCCGGATTGTTTCCGGGGCGCAGATCTACAAGAACTGCGCTGTGGCGGAGAGCGATTTCAGCGCGGAGGATATGCGCATCGTAGCCCCTCAGGCGGCGGATGAACTGCTGAGCATCGACGGCGTGGACGGCTCCTTTGTCCTTTATGAAAATAATGGGGAGATCTGCATTTCTGCCCGTTCTATGGGGGTCATCAACGTTCAGATCATCATGGAAATGCTTGGCGGTGGCGGCCATCACACCATGGCGGCGGCCCAGATCAAGGGTGCGGAAATGGAAAAGGTCAAACAGCAGCTGCTGGAGGCCATCGACAAATACTTCCGGGATCACCAAAAGAGCTGACCCGGTTCAATAATCCCGGCGCTGCCGGAGGAAAGGATGATTTGCATGAAAGTGATTTTGACAGAGGATGTAAGAGGATCCGGCAAGAAGGGTGACCTGGTGGAAGTCGCGGACAGTTACGCCCGCAACTGCCTGCTGAAAAAGGGATTGGCCATTGAGGCGACTCCCGCTGCCATCAACGCGAAAAAGACCCAGGACGCAGCCAAGGCCCATCACGCCCAGGTGGAGCTGGACGCTGCCAAGGCCAATAAGGCTGCGCTGGACGGCAAAACCGTTACCGTCACGGCAAAAGCCGGCGCCGGCGGGCGGCTTTTCGGAGCGGTTACCGCCAAGGAGATCGCCCAGGCTCTGAAGGAGCAGTACAAGCTGGACGTGGACAAGAAGAAAATTTCCATGGAGAGCGAGATCAAGGCGTTTGGAACCTTTTCCTTCGACCTGAAGCTCCACAACGGCGTAGTAGCCTCCATGAAGGTCATGGTAAAAGAATAAACAAAGCCGGGGCGGAGCCGCATCCGCCCTTTTTTCCATTTTTACGCAGACGAGGTGATTGCATTGCCAGCGGACGAAGCCCTTGCGGAATACGGCCAGAGCCTTCCCTACAGCTTGGAGGCGGAGCAGTCGGTGCTGGGCGCGATTCTCATCGATCCGGAAAAGCTGCCGGACGTGATGAACGCCATCAAGGCCCCGGCCGCGTTTTATACCCGCCAGCATCAGGAGCTGTACGCCCTGATGGTCCAGATGTTCAGCGAGTCCAAGCCCATCGATTACGTGACCCTTTTGGAGGAATCCGAGCGGGCGGGGATCTTTGAGAACAGCCAGAACGCCAAGACCTATCTCCTGCACTTGATGGAGTTGGTCCCCACCACGGCAAACCTCTCCCACTACTGCGATATCGTGGTGGAGAAATACTATCTGCGGAATCTCCTTTCCGCAGCCACAGATATCGCGGCTTCGGTTCGGGAGTCCGACGGCGATGCCAGCACCCTGTTGGACGCCGCGGAGCAGAAAATTTACGATATCCGTCAGGGACGGCAGTCCGCGGACCTGAAGCCCATCAGCGAGGTCATCATCGGGGTCTACGACGAGATCTACCAGATGAACTCCAAGACTGACAGTCGCTATACCGGCCTTCCTTCCGGCTTTACCGGCCTGGACGCCATGCTTTCGGGGCTCAACAAGTCTGACCTGATCCTGGTAGCGGCCCGTCCCGGCATGGGAAAATCCTCCTTTGCCCTGAACATCGCCGCCAACGTGGCCATGAAAACCGGTGTGGACGTGGCGATTTTTTCCTTGGAGATGTCCAACCCTCAGCTGGTCTCCCGCATGCTTAGCTCCGATGCGTCCATCACCAGCGACAAGCTCCGTACCGGGCATCTGGACGCCGAGGAGTGGTCCCGGCTGGCGGTGTCCGCCCAACGGCTCAGTGCCACCAACATCTACTTTGACGACTCGGCGGGCATTACCGTCTCCCAGATCAAGGCCAAGCTACGGCGGCTGAAAAACCTGGGGCTGGTGATCATCGATTACCTTCAGCTGATGGGTTCCGGGACCCGGATCGAAAACCGCGTCCAGGAGGTCTCCATGATTACCCGGAGCTTGAAGGTCATGGCCAAGGATCTAAACGTTCCGGTCATCTGCCTTTCTCAGCTTTCCCGTGCGGCGGAACAGCGCCAGGGCCACCGGCCCATGCTCTCCGACCTGCGGGAATCCGGCTCCATCGAACAGGACGCGGACAGCGTGCTCTTCCTTTTCCGGGAAGCTTACTATAACGAGGAGAATCAGGATCAGCCCGCCAACGAGAATCTGGCCACCTGCATCGTAGCCAAAAACCGCCATGGTTCTACGGGTGATGTGACTATCGGCTGGCAGGGCGAATTTACCCGCTTCTCCAACGTGGAGCTTTATCGCGATGAGCCGTAAGGAAAACCGCCTCCCTCTGGAAGAAACGGCGGACCTGTCCCTCGTCCGAGGGAAACGGGTGGTGGCCGGACTTTCCGGTGGGGCAGACTCGGCGGCGCTGGTTCATTATCTCCGGGAGCAGGGGATTTCGGTTCTGGCCGCCCATGTAAACCACAACCTCCGGGGAACGGAAAGCGACCGTGACGAGGAATTCGTCCGGGAATTCTGCCGGAGCCTGGGGATCCCTCTCCGGGTCCGGCGGGCGGACATCGCCGCTCTGGCCCGGGAGCGGGGCATCGGCTTGGAAGAGTGCGGTCGGCAGGAACGGTACATTTTTTTTGAGGAGCTCCGCCGGGAGTGGGGTGGAGAGGAGGCGGTCATCGCCACTGCCCACACCCTTTCGGACAATTTGGAGACCATCCTGTTCCGAATCGCCCGGGGAACCGCCCTGGAAGGGCTGTGCGGCATCCCGGCCAGCCGGGGGATGGTGGTCCGGCCCCTTTTGGGCTGCACCCGGCGGGCGGTGGAGGATTACTGCCGCCGGAAGGGCCTTTGCTATGTGACTGATTCCACCAACACGGACGTGTCCTACGCCCGCAACCGCATCCGGGCCCAGGCGGTCCCCGCCCTGGTGGCGGTCAACGCTGCTGCGGAGCAGAACGCTGCCCGGATGCTCCAGAGCCTGACACAGGACCGGGATTTTCTCGCGGAGCAGGCGGACGCCCTTTACCGGGGGTCCGCCGGAGAGCATGGGCTGCGCTTGGATTTGCTTCGGGATGCCCACTCCAGCCTTCTGTCCCGGGTGATTGCCCGGTTTCTCCGGGGGTGTGGAATCGAGCCGGACCACACGGTCCTCGCCGCCGCGGAGCAGGCGGTGCGGATGGGGCGGGGGACCGTCAACCTGCCCGGCGGATACCGTTTGCGGGCGGTCACGGGCTTCCTGCGGCTAGAGGAGCCGTTTTCCAGAGAGGAAAGCCTCTCCGTGGAGCTCCCCGCTACGCCGGGACCGGATGGGTTTTTGGCTATCCTGCCCCTGCCGGACGGGCGGAAGATCCGGTTTCAGGTTCAAACTGCCAAAGATATGGAATCCGTCAAAAAAATTTATAAAAACGACTTAATTTTTTGCATGGATTATGATACAATAATTGGGAAACTGTTATTCCGAAACCGTCTGCCTGGGGACCGCATCGGTTTTCCCGGACGGGAGGGGAGCCGGCAGCTGAAAAAGCTGTACAGCGAAATGGGACTGACTCCCCGGCAGCGTGGGCGCGCCTGGATTCTGGCCGATGAAGCCGGGATCCTCTGGGCGGAATATGCCGGTCTCTCCCGGCGCGCAGCGCCCGGCCCGGCAGCGGAGCGGATCCTCTTCTCCGTCTGGGAGGGGAAACAGGAAGGAGTACGGCAAGATGAATGAAATCAGACAACTGCGGGACGATATTGAAAAAGTTTTGGTAACAGAGGAGGAGATCCGTCAGAAGGTGGCCGAACTGGGGGAGCAAATCACCCGGGACTACCGCGGCAAAAACCTGCTGATGGTCAGCGTGCTCAAGGGCTCGGTTATCTTCATGGCCGACCTGATGCGTGCGGTGGATCTCCCCTGCACCATTGATTTTATGTGCGTTTCCAGCTATGGCTCCGGCACTAGTTCCAGCGGCGTCGTGAAGATCATCAAGGATCTGGACATCGACCTGCACAACAAAGATCTTCTGATCGTCGAAGACATTCTGGACAGCGGCAAGACCCTCCATTACATTACCAAAATGCTCTCGGACCGGGGTACTGCATCCATCCGCATCGCCACCCTGTTGGACAAGCCGGAGCGCCGGGTAGCGCCGCTGACCCCCGATTACTGCTGCTTTACCGTTCCGGATGAGTTTGTGGTGGGCTATGGCCTGGATTACGACGAGCGCTATCGCAACCTTCCCTATATTGGGGTGCTGAAGCCAGAAATCTACACCAAGTAACGCCGGGCGGAGCCCGGAATCTTAACTGCCGAGAGGAGTGGTCTGTTTGCAGAAAAAGCGCATAGGATCCATCGTGCTGCTGCTGGTTGTCGTCGTCATCCTGCTGTTTATGTCCACGATGTTTATGCGGATGCTGACCCCAGCGGGAAAGACTTATACGTATTCCGAGATCGTCTATCTGTTTGAGGATCAGAAGGTCGAAGAATTTGCCATGGACGTGGGCAGCGGGGATATGACCCTGAAGCTCACAGGGGATACCAAGACCATCAGCTACCGGGTGGCGGCTCCGGGATATTTCCTGGACCAGGTCCTCCCTATGATCGACGAATACAATGCGGAGCATCCGGACAGCCGCCTGGAATATAACTTGATTCCCGCCACAGACAACAGCTGGCTGTGGAGTATCGTTCCGTATTTGGTGCTGATCGCCGGTATGTGCGTGCTTTGGTACCTCATGTTCAAGCAGGCCAATGGCGGCGGAAAAATGAGCCAGTTTGGCAAGGCCAACATGAAAACTCCCGTCCAGATGGGCAAAAAGACCACCTTTGCTGAGGTGGCCGGCGCGGACGAGGAAAAGGAAGAACTGGCTGAAATCGTCGAATTCCTGAAAAATCCCAAAAAGTTCAACGAACTGGGTGCCCGCATCCCCAAAGGCGTGCTGCTGGTGGGCCCTCCCGGCACCGGTAAGACCCTGCTGGCCCGGGCAGTGGCCGGAGAGGCTGGGGTTCCCTTCTTCTCCATCTCCGGCTCCGATTTTGTGGAGATGTTTGTCGGCGTCGGCGCGTCCCGTGTCCGGGATCTGTTTGAACAAGCCAAGAAAAACGCGCCGTCCATCGTCTTCATCGACGAGATCGACGCCGTGGGCCGCCATCGCGGTGCCGGGCTTGGCGGCGGTCACGACGAGCGGGAGCAGACCCTGAACCAACTTCTGGTGGAAATGGACGGCTTCGGCGCAAACGAAGGTGTGATCGTCATCGCAGCGACCAACCGGCGGGATATCCTGGATCCGGCCCTGCTGCGGCCCGGCCGGTTTGACCGGCAGGTCGTTGTCAACTACCCTGACGTCAAGGGGCGGGAGGAGATCCTCAAGGTTCACGCCCGCAACAAGCCTCTGGGCTTTGACGTGGATTTGAGTGTCGTGGCCAAGTCCACCGCCGGTTTTACCGGCGCGGATCTGGAAAACCTTTTGAACGAGGCGGCCCTGCTGGCGGCCCGTAAAGGCCGCAAGGCCATCATCGAGCAGGACATTGAGGACGCGACCATCAAGGTCGTGGCTGGCCCGGAGAAGCGCTCCAAGGTGGTTTCCGAAAAAGAAAAGCGGCTGACCGCCTACCATGAGGCAGGCCATGCCGTCGCCACCTTCTACAGTGATACCCAGGACCCGGTCCATGAGGTGTCCATCATCCCCCGGGGCATGGCGGGCGGTTATACCCTCTCCCTGCCCGAGCATGACAAGAGCTATATGTCCCGCAAGGAGATGCGGGAGGAGATCGTCACGCTGCTGGGCGGCCGGGTGGCCGAGGCCTTGGTGCTGGATGACATCTCCACCGGCGCTTCCAATGACCTGGAGCGCGCCACCAAACTGGCCAAGAGTATGGTGACTCGTTACGGCTTCAGCGAGAAGCTGGGTCCGGTGGTTTACGGCCAGGATGAGGGCGAGCCTTTCCTGGGGCGGGACTTCAACCATATCCGGGATTACTCCGAAAACGTTGCGGCGGAGATCGACAATGAGATCCGCGAGATTATCGATACCGGCTATGAAACGGTAAGAGAGATCCTCACCGCCCACATGGATCAGCTGCATCTGGTGGCACGGTACCTGATGGACAAGGAAAAGATCGACGGAGCGACCTTTGAAAAGCTGATGAAGGGCGAGATGGAATATCCACCCAAGCCTGGGGAACCGGAACCCTCCGGGGAAAATCCGATAGACACCTCCGGGGATCCTTTTGAAAAATAAGGAAAAGAAGAGCGCCGGCTGCCTTTTTGGCAGCCGGCGCTCTTCTTTGTTACAGGCTTCGTTCCGCTGCGGTCATGGCCCTGCCCATACGGGAACATAACCGCAGGGTTCAAACTCCGATTTCCAGAACCGCGGCGTGAGGCCGGTGATCCGAGGCAATAGTGGCTGGAATCTCTGCAGAGAGAATCTTTGCTTTTTTTGTGAGGATGTAATCAATCTTCATTTTCGGCTTATCTGACGGGAAGGAAAGGCAGGAGTCGGAAAGCAGGGTTGCGGCGTCCTCCGTCTGGGCCAGCAAGGGGGCCAGGATAGGGTCATCCGGTTCCATGTTGAAATCTCCCATAACGATGACCGGGCCGGTCTCCTGATCCAGGAGATTCATAACCGTGGACACAGCATTGCGCTGCTCCGATTTGGCCAGGCCGAAATGGGAGATGAGGACGCTAAATCCCCCGGCTTCGGCGAACCGCGCCCGGAGAACGCAGCGAGTCTCGTAGTAGGCGTCCTCATCCTTTACCGGCGGGTCGGGAATGATAATCGTCTCCGCCGACAGAAGGGGAAACCGGGAAAGAACGGCGTTGCCGTAGGGAAGATTACCCTGGAACCGGATGGCCGGGGCGAAGTAGCAGTGCCATCCCAGCATGGTGGCCAGAGTTTCAGCCTGGGGCGTATAATCCCACTGAGGGCCTAAACCTCTGACCTCGTTGAGTCCTACGATGTCGGGATCCTGAGAGCGGATAACGCCGGCAATCTGGGTCAGGTCAATGTCATGGCCCAGTCCTACGGCCTTTCCGGGGATGCGGCGATTGTAATCCAAGCCGTGCTGGATGTTGTAGGTCATTACATGGAGTTTCATATAAAACCTCGTTTCTGCCTGTATCTGGCAAAGAATTTAAAGGACTTCAGGAGGGGTCCTCCCGCAGCAGCTCGTCGTTCCGCAGCAGGGGCTTTGGCCCCCGGAACCCGCAGGCGCGGGAGCGGATGTCCTTCGTCATTTCCTCCCGGCGGAGGATTGGGCGGACGTCCTCCCGAAACGCCGCCAAAGGGGTCGTCGCCGGGGCGCGATTGTAGGGGCAGACCTCCTGGCAGACGTCGCAGCCCCAGAGCAGGCCTCCCTTCCGCACCAGGCGGATCTCCTCCGGCGTCAACTCTTCCTTTTTTTGGGTAATGGCGGACAGGCACCGGCTGGGATCCGGCCCTCTGTCCCCAATGCACCCGGCGGGACAGGCCCGGCGGCATGCCCCGCAGCCGATACAGCGCCCCGGGGAAACCTCTGTGGTATCCGTCCGAAGATCCGTGACAATAGTCCCCAGAAACAGCCAGGAGCCGTAGACCGGGTTGAGCAGCAGCCCGTTTTCCCCCCGGACGCCCAGCCCGGCCCGGCAGGCGGCGTCCACCTCCCGGATAGGGGAGTTGTCTACAAACCACTGGAAGTCCGCAGAAAAATCCTTCCGCAGCCGGGCACAGGCTCGTTCCAGCAGCTCCCCAGCTACCCGGTGGTAGTCGGGGACAATGGCGTACCGGGAGAGGTTTCGTCCCGGATATTCCCCGGTGTAATAGGGAAAGCCGCAGACGATGACCGCCTGTGCCTCTTGGGGGACCCGTGCTGCCGCCCGGCATTCCAACAGCGGCAGACAGCTTTCAAAGGACACCGCCCCGGAGAGGGGGATGCCCTCCGCCTCCAGATAGGGCCGCAGCCGGTTCATTTACGCTGTCCTAGCAGACACCAGACCTTGAGCAGGGCCGCCTGGGTCTTGCCGTCCCGAATTTTTCCAGCTAGGATCTCGTCCACCAGCTGGGCCAGAGGGACTGCCTCCGCCTTCAGAAACTCCCCGTCGTCCAACTTCTGCCGGGTGTAGGTCAGGTCCTCCGCCAGGTACATGTAAATGACCTCGTCCACATAAGCCGGGGTGGGAAAAAGCTGTCCCAGGCTGGTCATCTTCCCGGCCACAGCCCCGACCTCTTCCAGAAGCTCCCGGCGGCCGCACGCCTCCGGCGTCTCGCCGGGGTCCAGCTTGCCCGCCGGGATCTCTGTCAGTACGTCGTGATAGGGGTAGCGGCACTGGCGGACCACGTAGACCCGCCCGTCATCCGTCAACGGCACCACGCAGACGCCGCCGGTCTTGTGATGAACGACTTCCCGCACCGACTTCTTTCCATCGGGGAGCAGAACCTGATCCCGATGCACGTCGAAAATCCGTCCACGGAAAATCTCCTCCTCGGAGCAGGTGGTCTCCATCAACGTGTTCTTATCCATGAGGTTCCTCCTTTTTCTTTCCGCTCTTGCGAAAGATCACCAGCTTGCTGGCCACATAGTTGAAAACTATCACAAAAACGTTGGACGCCAGTTTGACCAGCTTGTCGTTGAGCTTCAATTGATCGGCAAAGACCCACATGATCCCCACGTCCAGCACGCCGGAGAGCGCCCGCGCGCCAAAAAAGGTCAGTACCTCCCAGCAAAGGGCCTTCGCCCCCCTTGCCTGGGAGTGAAAGACGAAGATCCGGTTGGTCACATAGGCGAAAATCACCGAGACCATCCATGCAATGGCTGTAGGGATGGTCGTTGTGGAAAACAGCGGGGCCAACAGCAGATAACAGCCGTAGTTGACCACCGTGGTCAGCACGCCGAAGAAAACGTAGGAGATCAGCTCCCGGTATTTGCGGCAGAGCGCTTTGATTTTATCCATTGGAATTCCTTTCTGCCGCCGGGACTGTCCGGCAGCGGGGGAGAAAATTTGGGGCTGCTCTGCGGATGATGGCAAATACGCCGTATCCCAGCGCCGCGCCCAGGGTGTTGAGCCATACGTCGTCGATGTCAGTCCCCCGGGGAAGGAGCAGCTGAGTCAGCTCGATGAACACCGAAACCCCGCACCCCAGCAGCAGGACTTTCCACAGCCGCTCCATCCGCTTCCAAAGTAAGGGCGGCAGCAGCCCCAAGGGGAGGAAGATCAGGATATTCCCGATAAAATTGACCAGGAAATAGGACAAATGCCCATAGCGGAACACTTCGATGGCCGTCTGGCGGAAGATGACGAAGGGGATCAGGTTGATCCGCCCGCCTCCCCGGGGAACGCCGCTTTCCAGCACCGCGGCCAACTCCGGCAGGATGGTTTGGGACAGCAGGCCCAGCAGGTATACCCCCAACAGAAGAGCCAGGACCTCATGAGGCAGCGTTGTCCGACCGCCCCGCCGCTTCCGCCGGATTCCGCAGAAAAAGCGGATCCCGGCAGTCAGGGGCAGTCCGGCAAGCATACCCAGGGCCATATCCCTCATATACTGGAAAACAGCGTTCATTACAGCGAAGGCCCCTTTCGGTACTTTTTTGGTCATTTGGAAAATCCTTTTCCGGAACTCCCTCATAGTATGGACGATGAAAGCAAAAACACGCGGAAAGGAACGGTGCGCATGCAGTATGAATTATTGGAGATCCCCTATGACCGGCAGGCGGCGGTGGAATACGCCAATTACTGGGCCTACCGGCGCAATCCCAGGTTTTATGCCTTTGACGAGATCGGAGGAGACTGCACCAATTTCGTTTCACAATGCATTTTTGCCGGGTGCGGCATTATGAACTTCACCCCGACCTACGGCTGGTACTACCTGGATATCAATGACCGTGCTCCGGCCTGGACGGGAGTGATTTACCTGCACCAGTTTCTGACAACGAACCGGGGACCGGGTCCTTTCGGCAGAGAGGCCCCTCTGGCAGAACTGGAAGCGGGGGACGTGATTCAGATGGCTCTGGGCGGTCGGGAAGAGTTCGGGCACACCGTGGTGGTGACCCGCCCCGGACCCGGACCGGAGGAAATCCTCATCGCCTCCCACGACAACAACGCCAACTGCCGTCAGGTCGCCACCTATGCCTACAACGCCATCCGGGGGATCCACATAGAAGGAGCCCGTTATATCAACCGCGGCTGAACGCCCGTGAAGGAGGAAACGACTTGCAACAAGCTTTTTTTCGGGAGCCGCCCAGTTACGCCGCTGTAACGGCGGCGATTCGGGAGCTGGCCCGGGAAAACCGGCGTGTCCGGCTGTTCCGAGCCGGACGTTCCGTCCTGGGTAGGGAAATTCCGGCCCTTGGAATCGGCAACCTAAAAAACGCAGTGCTTTTTGTGGGTGCCACCCACGCCCAGGAATGGCTGACCTGCTCTCTGCTCCTCCGCTTTGCGGAGGAATTTGCGGCCGCTTATGCCAGCGGAGGAGAGCTGGCAGAGATCTCCCTGTCCAGTGTCATGGCGGGGCGGGGGCTGGTCATTGTCCCCCTCCTCAATCCGGACGGGGTGGAGATCGCCCTCCACGGCCCTGCCTCTGCGGGAAAGCTCCGCGGGCTTGTGGAGGAGATCCAGAGGAAGCATCCGGACCAGAAGTGGCAGGCCAACGCCAGGGGCGTGGACCTCAACCATAACTTTGACGCCGGATGGAAGGAACTTCGCGCCATGGAGATCGCTGCGGGCATCACAGGTCCGTCCCCGACCCGCTATGGAGGCCCGTGCCCCCATTCAGAGCCAGAGACCCTGTCCCTGGTCCACCTGACGGCAGCTTTCGATCCCAGGCGGCTCTACTCTTTTCACTCCCAGGGGGAGGAAATTTTCTGGGAGTACCAAGACATCCCGGTTCCCCAGGGCGAACTCATCGCCCAGACGCTTTCCGCCCTTTCGGGATACCGTTTGGTCCAAAACGGAGGCCTCGCATCCCACGGTGGCCTGAAGGACTGGTATATCGAGACCTTCCGGCGGCCCGGCTTTACCATCGAGATCGGAAAAGGGAAGAACCCCCTGCCGGTGGAAGACCTGGAGCCGGTTTACGCTCGGCTCCTGCCGATGATGACCGCGGCGGCGTTTCTGTGATCAGCCGTCCTGCCCCACCAGGTCCCGCAGCGTGGTGGTTTCCAAAACCCGCAGAACGCCTTCGTCCACCGGATCCCAGATTTCCCTTTCTAAAAAGGCTCGGAGCGGGCCACAGGGAGAATCGGTGTCCCGGTCGGTGATGGAAAGATCCTTTTCCAGGGGTTCCAGGACCATCCGGGCGGTGATTTCTTCCGGCGGACGGGTCAGGCGGTAGCCGCCTTGGGCTCCGGCGGACCCGGTCACCAGGCCGGCCCGTTTCAACGAAGCGAACAGGCTCTCCAGATAGTTATAGGAAAGACCCTCCATCCGGGAGATCTCCGCCAAGGAAAGAAACCCAGGTCCCCGATGGCGGGCCAAGTCCAGCATGGCCCGGAGCCCATACCGGCCCTTCGTTGAAATTTTCATTCCGCACCTCCTTTTCCGTCCGCCAGGGAAGCGAGGTACCGGTCCCGCAGGCCGGACAGGCTCTCATCGTCCAGCCTCTGGTAAATCTCTTCGGAGATCCGTACCCAAAGGCTTCGGGTTTTGCAGCAGGCGGTCAGCCGGCTTTTGCATTGGGAAGGATCGTCCACGCACAGGACCGGCGTGGCGCCGTCCTCCATGGTGCGGACAATTTCTCCGGCTGTGATCTCGGAAAGCTCCCGGGCAGGGTAAAAACCGCCGCCCGCACCCCTTACCGCCGCCAAAAGGCCGGCCTTCCGTAGCCGGAAGAAGATCTGCTCCAGATAGCTGTCGGAAATGCCGGTTCCCTCGGACACCTGGCGGATGCTGGCCGGTTGGCCGGGAGAGCTGGCCGCCAGATAGAGCATCGCCTCCAGAGCGTAACGGCTTTTGGTGGATAACTTCATAAGGGTCCCTTTCTCGCGTCCCGCAGCGCGCATGCGTTCTTATTGTATTAGTATAATACAAAAGAAAAAATTTTTCAATCATCCTTTCTCACCCCTATTGACCCGGCGAAACGCTTGTGCTATGATAAGGGCAGCATTGAAAAAAGAAAGGAAGTACAGTGTTATGAGCCATGTGCCCTCAATCGCCGAAGCAGAAGGAATCCTCCGCCAGTATAACGAGGACCCTTTTCACATCCGCCACGCCAAGACGGTTTCCGGCGTCATGCGATGCTTTGCCCGGGAGTATGATCCGGAGCGGGAGGAATTTTGGGCGACCGTGGGTCTTCTTCACGACCTGGACTTTGAACGTTGGCCGGAGGAGCACTGCAAAAAGGAGCAGGAGCTGATGGCCGGGCTGGAGCTGGATCCGGAACTGATCCGCGCCTGTGCCAGCCACGGATGGGGGATCACTGTGGATCTGAAGCCGGAGCATATCATGGAAAAAATCCTCTACGCCACTGACGAGCTGACCGGGCTGATCGGTGCGGCGGCCCGGATGCGTCCCTCCCGGAGCGTCGCGGATATGGAGCTGAAATCTCTGAAGAAAAAATATAAGACCCCGGCCTTTGCGGCCGGATGTTCCCGGGAGGTGATCGGCCGCGGCGCGGAGTTGCTGGGCTGGGATCTGGACACCCTTCTTGCGCGAACACTGGACGCCATGAAGGAGCTCCCTCCGGAACTGCGGGACTTTTAAGCAGGAACGGGTGCCTCGAAAAATAAAACAATGGGTAGCGGAAAGAAGCCGGCAGCGGCTCCTTTCCGCTGTTTTTTTGTGGAGAACCTGTCACCCCTTCTTTTTCGAAAAATCATGGCCGTTTTGAAGAAAAACCAGCGGGATGGCGATTTCGTCACCACTGCCGGCCCAGCTTCGTATCCTGTAGGGAGAGCTCTCTCAAACCCCAACTGACATCTACAGGAGAATGCTTATGGACAATTACGATGCTTTTGATCCGAGGACCGATTTGCCGTCGGCGGACGAGCAGCCCGGTGTTTTGGCGACTGTGACGGATTTTGCAAAAACTGCGGACAAAAGCGCAGCCCTTCCAGGCGATACCATCACCTATACCCTGACCCTGACAAACCGGGGTACCATGCCCCTTGATACGGTGCAGTTTGTCGATAGCCTTCCCGTGGGCCTGACCCTTGTTTCCGGTTCCATCGTCCCCGCACCGGAAACGGGCGAGCGGTTGGAGACCGGAATTTCTGTCGGCTCTCTGAATTCTGGGGCTTCCGTGAGCCTGCGCTACCGTGCCACGGTCAACTCCAACGTCACAGAGCCTATTACCAATCGCGCCGTAGCCGATTACACCTACCGTACGGCTGTGGGCGGCCCGATCATCCGCGAGGTCGCTGTCTCCAACGATTCCCTGGTTCAGATTCCCACGGTAAGGCCCATTCTCCAGATAACCGTCAGCCCATCTTCCGCCCGGCCGGGGGAAACCCTCCGGTATACCCTGACCTTTTCCAACACCGCCTCCGTTCCGCTCAGCAGCGTCGTGGTACGGGATACGTCGCTTCCCCTCTCGCTGACGGTGAGAGACCTCCGGCTGAACGGCGCTGCCGTTCCCGCGGGACAGACGCTGCAGACAGGGATCCAGGTGGGGACCGTCGCCGCAAATACCGGCCGGGCGGTCATCACCTTTTCTGCCCTGATCGGCGCGGATGCGCCGGGTACGCTCTCAAATACCGCTTCTGCTTCGTATTCCTACACGGTTTCTTGTGTCTCTTATACCGGCCAGGTTTCCTCCAACACCGTGGCGGCTACCGTTTTGAACGGCGCGCTGAAGGTGAGGAAGACCGCTAACAAGCAGGTCGTGGCGTGCAGCGGCGAGACGGTCACCTATACTGTTACCGTGACCAATACCGGAAATGTGACTCTGACCGGCGTAACCGTCACGGATCCGCTTCCCCAGGGAATGACCTATCTGCCTAATTCCACCGTTGTGGGAAGAAAACCCGTCATAAACTGCAGCCCGGAAAGCGGAATTCCGGTGGGGACGTTGGCTGCCGGGCAGTCCATCTCCGTCCGGTTCGGCGTTGCCGCCTGCCTGTAAATCCATAGAAAAGGGGTTTTTTCTTGAAACAGTTTGTCAATACCGCTCAAGCGGCGGGAACCTATACCGTCGGCGGAACCTCTTACCAGGTCACGGCGTCCAGCGGTCCGGTGACAATTACCGGCGGTAGCCAATGCGTCTGCAAAACTATGTCCGTCGAGGGCGCGGCCTGTGTCTGTGACGCCAGCGTCTGCCATGTAGCTACCCGTTTTTTTTCCGCCTGCGGCCATACGATCCTTCGCGCCGAATACGGCGTCCGGGTTCGGTATATCGACTCCTGCGGACAGGAACGGACGGCTTATGAGGAAGGAGATGTCCTCTTCTTCGACTTGGATCCGGATGCCCGGGTATTTTTCCTCAATCCGCCCCAGGTGGAGAGCGGCTGCGGCTGCGAGATCCGGGTCTGCTTCCAGGTCCGGCTGGAGAGCACGTCGGAAACGCCGCCGGTTTGCCCATGTTCCGGTGGGCAGATTTCACTCTAGCTAGTTCCGGCGGAATCGGATCTATCCAACGCGAATGGTGTCTGCCGCCCTGCCGTGCGGCCTGCAAAATTCTGACGCCAGGCAGCCGGGGAATTTTCCCGGCTGCCTTTTCCTCTGTCTGGCCAACCCGGAGTGGCGGACAACAAAAATTATTTGTAAACGATTACAAAACCCCTTGCATTGCGGGCTGGTTTTTGTTATACTGGTCTTGAATGAGGCCGCTGCCTCGCATTTTGGAAAGGATAGGTGATCCCGATGAAATTAGGATTTGTCAGCGCGATTCTGGGCGAGCTTTCTTTCGAAGAAATGATCGACTTTGCTTCGGAAAACGGTTTTGAGTGCGTGGAGGTCTGCTGCTGGCCCAAGGGCAAGGCCGAGCGCCGCTACGCCGGCGTGACCCACATCAACGTCGACGAGGTCGACGAGGCCAAAGCCGCCTACATCAACGATTACTGTGCCAAAAGGGGTATCGAAATTTCCGCTCTGGCGTATTACCCCAACACCATGGATCCTGATCTGGAAAAGCGCGCCGTGTACATCGCCCACATCAAAAAGCTCATCAAGGCCGCAAAGCTGTTGGGCGTCGGAACGGTAAACACCTTTGTCGGCCGGGACCCTCATAAAAATGTCGACGAGAACATCGAGATTTTCAAAGAAGTCTGGCCACCCATCGTCGCCTTTGCCGAGGAAAACGGCATCCGCATCGGCATTGAAAATTGCCCGATGCTTTTCTCCAACGACGAGTGGCCCGGCGGGCAGAACCTGATGACCACCCCTGCCATCTGGCGGCGTCTGTTCGAGATCATCCCCAGCAAGAGCTTCGGCCTCAACTACGACCCCTCTCACTTTGTGTGGCAGCAGATCGATTACATCAAGCCCCTCTATGAGTTCAAGGACCGGATCTTCCACGTCCACTATAAGGATATCAAGATTTATCCCGACAAGCTGCGGGAAGTAGGCATTATGGCTACTCCTCTCCAGTACATGTCCCCCAAGCTCCCCGGCCTGGGTGATGTGGATTGGGGCAAGTATGTTTCCGCGTTGACGGATATCGGATACACCGGCTGCACCTGCATCGAGGTCGAGGACAAGGCCTTTGAAAAGAGCCTGGATGACGTGAAGAAGTCCATCCTCCTCAGCCGCAACTATATGCGCCAGTTCGTTCTGTAGATCGGTAAGCCGGAAATTTTGGAATAGGCGAAAGGAAGCCCGGGATTTTTTCGAAAATCCCGGGCCAGCTTTTTGTTTTATTTCAGAGTCAGTTCTACTACCGTATCGGTTTCATCCGGCAGCGGGAAGGACTGCCCGCCGAAGGTGAAAAAGGTCTTGCTGGGGAAAGCTGCCGCGTTCCACGGTTTTTCCAGCCAAATCTCCGCGCCGTCGCGGAGCAGCCTCGCTTTTTCGATTCGGTCCGGCGGCAGATCTACCGTCACGGCATTGACGCTCTCTTCGAAAATGTGGGCGTAAACCTTCTTGCCCTTTTGGGTATACCGGCCCCATTCTGGCTTGGGCAGCTCCGATATGCCGCAGCCGTAGATGGACTCGCCGTTTTCCTTCATCCACCGGCCCACTTCCTTCAGGATAGCCAGAGATTCCTCCGGAATCTCCCCTTTGGCATTGGGTCCCACGTTGAGGAGCATATTGCCGTTTTTGCTCACGCACTCCACCAGGCTGCGCACCACCATCCGGGCCGGTTTGTAGTGGCGGTCAGCAGAGCAGTAGCCCCAGTGGTCGTTTAAAGTGATGCAGGACTCCCAGGGGATGGATTTTCCGTGGATGTCGGTCATTCCCTCCGGAGGGATCATCTGCTCCGGGGAGGCGAAATCGCCGGAGTAGACAGAGGGATTGTCGCCGGTGATGCTCCCGTAACTTTCGCCGGCGGCCTCCAAACGGTTGTCCAGGATAATCCAGGGCTGAAGCTCCCGTACCATTTTCACCAGCTTGGTGGCCTCCCATTTTTCACCGAACATCTCTCCGTAGGAGAAATCGTACCACATGATGTCCAACCGCCCGTAATTGGTCAGCAGCTCCCGGACCTGGCCGTGGAGGTACTCCACATACCGGCTGAAATCCCGGCTCTCGTTGGAGCATTCCGGATGATTCCGCATGGGGTGATGGGTATCCCCGTAATGGGGGTAATCCGGATGATGCCAGTCCAGCAGGGAATAGTAAAGCCCCACCTTGATCCCCTCGGCACGGAACGCATCCAGGAATTCCCGCACCAGGTCTCGGCCGCATTTGGTGTTGGTGGACTTGTAATCCGTAAGCTGGGAATCGAAGAGGCAGAACCCGTCATGATGCTTGGACGTGAGGACCGCGTACTTCATCCCGGCCTCTTTTGCCGCCCTTGCCCAGGCCTTGGGATCGTAGTTCACCGGATTGAACTCTTCGAAAAAGGGCAGATAGTCTTTCTCCGGGATCCGTTCCTGGCTCCGGACCCACTCGCCCCGGGCGGGGATGGCATAAAGTCCCCAGTGGATGAACATGCCGAACCGGCTTTCCAGGAACCACTTGGTCCGCTGGGTGCGCGCCTCAATGATTTCGTTCATGAGAAACCTCCTTTAGCAATTTGCTTATTCCCATTTTACGCCTTTTGCGATATAATGGAATGGATAGAATTAAGGCCCATTTATCAAAAAATAGGGAGGCGGCGGCTTGCAGTACCTGGAGCAGTTCCTGGATGACTGCGCGGTTACGGTCCTGGACGCGCACTTAACCCACTGCTGGGTCGACTGGGCAGAGCGGGACTATACCCCGGAGTATAATAAATTTTATTTTATACAAAGTGGCGAGGGCGAACTGGTGGTGGACGGGACCGTCTACCATCCAGATCCCGGCGAGCTGTTCCTGATGCCGGCGGGCGTGCGGCAGAGCTACTATACCATCAGCGACAACTGCTATACCAAGTATTGGTGTCACTTTACCGCCCGCTGCAGCGGTGTACGGCTTTTCGATGCCATCCATACGCCGTTGTGCGTCCGGGTTTCGGATCCGGAGCGGCTGCGGGACAGCTTTGCCCGGCTGGTGGACAGCGTAGAACGGCCTGACGCCCTCTCCCGGCTCCGCGGGAAGGCGGCGCTGTTGGAGATCCTGGCGGCCTACCTGGCGGACGCGGGCGGGGAGATGCATTTTTCCGAAAGCCTTCCGGCGGATAAGCTGACCCGGCTCACCAGCTATATTGCCGCCCACCTCAGTGAGGAGATCACCTTGGAGGACTTGGCGGACATCGTTCACTTTCATCCTAATTATTTCATCGCGTTTTTCAAGAAATATTTCGGCACCTCTCCCTTAAAGTATGTAACGGCGGCGCGGCTGGATAAAGCCAAGCGCCTGTTGAAGTCCACCGACGAAAGCATCGCCCAGATAGCGGAGGAAACCGGTTTTCGCGACCTGTACCACTTTTCCAAGCGGTTCAAAGCGTATACCGGCTATTCCCCCTCAGACTTCCGGAAGCTGTAGCCAATAAGTTTTGGGTCAAGCCTTTTTAAAAAGGCTTGACCCAAAATTTGCTTTTCCCCCGCAGAAAATTCCATGCGAATTCGGGGGACCACTGCCGTGTCGAATTCGGTCTTGCAAATTTTTCCCAAATGCGCTAT
>CAJMLQ010000014.1 GCA_905214265.1 uncultured bacterium | reverse complement strand
GTCTCCTTGGCAGAAGTCTTATCATCCTTACTCTTGGTCTCAGAAGCAAGAACACTAATCCTGAGCATTGGCGGCCTGCTTGCCGCCAATTCGGATAAGATCCTGCTGCTGTACTCCCCTCTGACCTATGAGACCGGCGACGTCATCGGCACCTTCATTTTCCGCCGGGGCCTAAAGGGTGGAGATTACAGCTATTCGGAAGCGGTCGGACTGTTCTCGACGGTGATCAACTTCCTGCTGTTGATTTTTGCCAACTGGTTCAGCGACAAGACCACGGAAACCAGCTTGTGGTAAGGAGGGCCGCCATGAAAAAGCATATCAAGTCAAGCCCGGGCGACCGGGCGCTGGACGCAGTGATCTACATCCTTCTGATCCTGCTGGCGATTATCTGTCTCTATCCACTCTATCAGGTAGTCGTGGTCTCCATCAGCGACCCATCCATCGTGATGAAAAAGAACGGCATGCTGCTGCTGCCGCAGGGCATCCACTTTGACGCATACCAGATTGTCTTTTCTAACAAGAATATTGCCACCGGTTTTAAAAACACCATTTTCTATATCGTCGTGGGCACGGCACTGCAGCTTCTGACAACGGCGACCGGCGCTTACGTCCTCTCCAAGAAAAATGTCATGCTCAAAAAGCCGATTATGGTGTATTTCACCATCACGATGTATTTTGGCGGCGGCATCATTCCGGAATTCCTGCTGATCAACCAGCTGCACCTCATGAACACCCCCTGGGCCATCCTGCTTCCCGGCGCCGTCAGCGTATGGGATATCATCATCATGCGCACCCAGTTCGTCAATATTCCGGATGGGCTTAAAGAAGTGGCGATGATCGACGGAGCCAGCGACTTCACCATCCTGACCCGAGTCCTGCTTCCTCTGAGTGGCGCTGTCATCGCGGTGTTGGTCCTCTTCAGCGCCGTGGGTTACTGGAATATGTGGTATGGGCCAATGCTCTATCTGACCGAACGCTCCCAGTACCCGATTCAGTCGGTGCTGCGAGAGATTCTCATCGACAACAGCACACATATGATGGCCGGGGCGGGTAAGGTCCAGACCCGATTCGACGTCAAAACCAATGCGGCCGCCCAGACTCTTGTCAAGTACGCCAACATCGTAGTCTGCACCGTTCCGGTCCTGGTGATCTACCCGTTCCTGCAAAAATACTTTGTAAAGGGCGTCATGGTCGGCTCTTTGAAAGGATGAAAAACATGAAGTTCACTGTTGGAGCGAAGCGCCTTTTAACAGCAAATGGCTGGGAGAAGAACCGCGTCCTGGAAATCGACGAGGGCCGGATCACTCGCATCGCCAGCGGAACCGCTGCGGATTTTTCCGCGGATACAGTGGCCCCCGGTCTGATCGACCCCCATCTCCACGGCGGAGATGGCTTTGACGTCATGCACCCCACTGTAGAGGGCATGGAGGCCTGGCTGGTACGGCTGGCCGAATCCGGCGTGGGCACGGTGCTGGCCTCTCCCTACACCGGACCCATGGAAGTCATGCGCGGGTCCCTGAAGGTCATCGCCCGGGTTATGGAGCGCCAGAAAAAAGAAGGTGTTCCCGGTGCCCGGTTGTTGGGTGCCCATCTGGAGGGGCCCTTTATCAGCCCGAACCGACTGGGGGCCATGGAGAGACGCTTCGTCCTCCCACCTTCTGCCGAAGCCTGCCGCCAATTGATGGAGGGCTACGAATCCATTATCCGGGAGATGACCTTGGCTCCGGAGGTTCCGGGGGCCGGCGAGGTCATCTCCCTGCTGGAAGGCATGGGCGTCCGGGTTCAGGCAGGACACTGCGACGCGACCTATGAGGAAGGAGAAGCCGCCTTCCGCAGTGGAGTCGGCTCTGTCTGCCACTTTTTCAACGCCGCACGCCCCATCCACCACCGGGATCCCGGATTTCTGTCCGCCGCTCTGGCGGAACCGGATATCTACTGCGAAATGATCGCCGACCTGGTCCACCTGCATCCTGGCGCAGTACGCCTAATTTGGAAGTGCAAGGGGCCGGATCGGGTGATCCTCATTTCCGACGCTGTCTCCACCACTAATCTTCCCGACGGGGAGTATCTGGACAACGGCCAGATCACTGAAGTCCGCAACGGAGCCTCCTTTGTAAAAGGCGGAGGCCTCAACGGCGGTGGAACCTATCTGCCGGGATCGGTGCGCAACCTGATTTCCCTGGGCGTGCCCGACTTCCAGGCCCTGAACGCCGCCTCTGCCAACGCCGCCCGCTGGCTGAATCTGGAATCCGGCATCTATCTGGGCGCAGAAGCCAATCTCACCGGCTGGACCTCTGATCTGGTTCCCTCCTTCACCCTTGCAGGAGGCCACATCCATCGGAAGGAGGGCGCAAATTGAACGCCATCGGAATTGACATCGGCGGCACCGCTATAAAATTTGCTCTAATCGATGAAAATTCGAACATCATTTTCCGGGCGCAGAAACCGACTCCTGTAGGCGATCCTGCCGCTTTGGCGGATCGGGCGGCGGATCTCATTCGCGAAAACTGCGCGGACTGGAAAGATATCCCCATCGGCATCGGTTGTGCCGGAGATGTGGATCCGGAAACCGGCATCGTCACTGCCGATAATCTTAGCTGGAATCAGGTCCCATTTGGCCCTCTTCTTGCGGACTACCTTGGCCGTCCGGTGCGGATGGAACAGGACACCCATGCTGCCATGATGGCGGAATGGGCAGGCGGCTCTCTGAAAGGAGAGAACAATGCCCTATACCTGACCCTGGGCACCGGTGTAGGCGGCGGTGCTATTCTGGACGGTCGCCCTTACCGGGAAATCCGCCGCCAGGGCTCGGAGTTCGGCCACATGATCACGCATGCCGGAGGCGACCCCTGCCCCTGCGGTGAGCGGGGCTGCTACGAGCGTTACGCCTCTTCCGCAGCGCTGGTCCGCCGGGTAGAGGGATACTCCAATGCGCGGGAGATCGTCGACGCCGCCCGGACCGGGGACCCCCGGATCCTCTCTGTCTGGAAGGACTATATTGAGGAGGTCTGTATCGGCCTTGTCAGCCTGATCTCCATTTTCTGCCCGGACGTGATCTCCATCGGCGGCGGCATCAGCGCCGCAGGAGATTTCCTTTTAAATGGCATTCGAGAGTGCTTGAGCCAGCACGAGGCCTTCCGGAAGTACTACTCCGAGACCAGGATCTGCCTGGCGCAATTTGGGAATGATGCCGGCGTGCTGGGCGCTGCTGCAGCCGCGCGCCGCGCCTGGAATAGGGAGGTAGAAGTATGAATTTCCTATCCGTTGACGAGATGCAGTTCCTCCAGAAGGAACTGCATCAAGCATATGAAGACGATTGGGGACCCCTCTGCCCGGAAGATGCCGCCTGCTGCCTGCTCTGGACAGTAGGCGAGATCGGTGAAGTCACCGATGTTATCAAAAAGCAGGGAACCGATGAAATTCTCCATGATCCTGCGACCCACGCTCACTTTACCGAAGAGGTCTGCGACGTCCTGATGCACCTGACTGACGTCCTGCTCTGCCTCGGCATAACCCCTGAAGAGATCAGCACCAGTTTCCGGGAAAAGCAAAAGCGAAATCTGGAACGGTGGAAATAAAAAATATATAGGAGGAAATTTATGGACAATAGCTACTTCTTTTCTGGATGGCAACACGAAAGCTTTCGTCTGATCCGTGGGCAGAAGCCTGCTTTTGACTGTAAACACATGGAGATGACCTGCTGTCGCAATGATTTTGCAGCCGCTTCTCTGGTGATTCAATGGGATGAAGATTTTATGCTTCAGTTGGAGAATCACGCAGAGTTTTACCAACGGCAGTGGAATGGATACAACTATCTGACGTTACGTCCGGAAGTAGATTGTCCCGGCCTCCCCGATTTTTCCCTCTCGCGGGTGCAGATGCACATGGATGACGACAAGGTCAAAAAGGGCGACGCCCTTTTTGACTGGGGCAGCGAACTGGTGACCTCCCATGTTCCCACTCAGCTGTTTCTTCGTCTGAACGTTCCTGCGGACACTGCCCCCGGCTGTTATTCCGGCACCGTCCGTTTTTATGCCCATGCGATGTTCCACGATGAAGAGCTGATCGCAACTCTGACCTTCGAAGTAAAAGCTGCCGATGTGATACTGCCCTCCGGCGTGGATCAGAAATTTTTCCTGGCGATCTGGCAGCATCCTGCCAACATTGCCCGGCATCATCAGGTGCCACTTTTTTCTGAGGAGCATTTCGCAATTCTGGAGGATTACACCCGCACCCTCCGGGAAATGGGCAACGTGATCACCACCATCACCGTATCCGACGCTCCCTGGATCGGACAACGGTGCTTCTCTCAGACAAACCCCTACTCCGACCTTTTTGAATACAACATCGTCCGTATTTTCAAGGAGACCGACGGCACCTTCCACTATGATTTTTCGATCCTGCAGCGCTATCTGAAGCTCTGCCAGAAATACGGCATGACCCGGGAAATCCATATTTTCGGACTGGTGCATAACTGGTCGCGGGAAGAAGAAAACGCATTTGGAAACTGGGGATACGGAAACATCACCGAGGATTATCCGGATCCTATCCGTCTCCGTTATATCGACAAATCCGACAGATGCGCCAAATATATGCGGAAAGCCGCAGATATTAAGGCTTATATTTCTGCGCTGTATCACTGGCTGGACTATGAAGGCTGGCTTCCTTACTGCATGGTCGCTCCCGACGAGCCCGAGAATATGGAAACGCTGACGAAGTCTCTGGCCACGATGAACGAAGTTGCTCCGAACTTCAACATCTGTGCAGACTACAATCCCTTTTTTATCGCGGAGCACCCGGAGCTTCGAATCGACAGCTATTGTCCGCTTTTGGACACCATTGTCAACTGCGAACAAAAAGAACGGGGGATCATCCAAAAAGCGATGGATCACTGCAGGGCCACGCGGATATGGTATATCTGCTGCACCCCCAGAACGCCCAATACCTTCCTGGGCTCTCCGCTGCTGGAAAGCCGACTCATCCCTCTGATCACGGAATGGCTGAAGCTGGATGGTTTTCTCCGTTGGGCCTATACCTGCTGGCCGGTAGAGCCTCTGGAAGATGGCAGATGCATGAGCTGGTTCACCGGCGACGCATTTTTCGTCTACCCCAGCCGGGGCGGACGTCCGATCCTGTCTCTGCGCTACTTTGCTTTGAAACGGGGCATCGGTGACTTTGAACTGATGCAGATGGTCAAACAGGAGTGCCCCAACGGTGAAGAATTGGTAGAAAAAGCTCTGAATTCCATTATCCGACAGCCTGACATCACCCTCTGGAACCTTTATGAGGCAGATGACAGCCAATACAGTTTTGATCCCCTCGATTACGAAAAAGTCCGGAGCAGTATGATCCAAGCCCTATTGGATGCCAAACATGTATAATTCCGACAGAAAGGAGAAAATTTTATGCCAATGCTCAACGAAACCGATCTCTACTGTGGCTGGCAGCACGAAAGCTTCCGCGTTATCGGCGGTGAGGATCCCTGTTTTGAAAAGCAGCCCGCATCCTTGGCCTGCTGCCGTAATGACTGGGCCGCCGCTTCCATCGCCATCCGGTATACGGCTCCCGCCGTCCTGCTCATGGAGGACCGGGCAGACTTCACTCCTGCCGGACCAGTTCTTACAATTCGGCCCAAAGCTGTCTGCCCCGGACTGGACGTGACCCTGTACCGGACGGATATGGTTCTGGACGACGACCAGGTTTACAAGGCAGACCCCATCTTCGACAACGGCAGCGCGTATTTCATCGGCTGGAGGCCCATGCAGCTGTTTATGGAAGTGAAGGTTCCGGCAGACACCGCTCCCGGCGTCTATTCCGGCGAGGTGCGGATCTATACTCATACCATGTTCGAAGACGAGGAGCTTGTCCGTGTCCTGCCCTTCACTGTGCAGGTAAACGACATCGTTATGCCTTCCGGAAGCGATCGAAAATTCCACCTGGTGGTCTGGCAGCACCCTGCCAACATCGCCCGGCACTGCGGCGTACCCCTGTTTTCCGACCGGCATTTCGAGATTCTGGAAAACTATACCCGTTCTCTTTCCGCTCTTGGGTGCGTCGTCGCTACCGTCACAGTAGCCGACATTCCCTGGGCCGGACAGTTCTGCTATGACGTGCTGCCTCATTCCGATCTGTTTGAATACAACATGGTTCGGATCACCCGGGATGCGGAAGGCGTTTTTCACTACGATTACTCTATTCTAGATCGCTATCTGAAGCTTTGTAAGAAGTATGACATGATCCGACAAATTTGTCTCTTCGGTCTCATCCGCAACTGGACCGACAGGGCAGGGAATTACGGCAACATCACAGAGGATTACCCCGACGCCATCCGTCTGCGCTACGTGGACGAAGCTGACGGATGCGGCAAATACATGCGGAAAACTGCGGATATCAAAGCCTATATCGCCGCTCTCTACAGCTGGCTCAAGGAAAACGGCTGGGCTGAATTCTGCCTGATCACCGCTGACGAGCCGCCGGATATGGATGCGTACAATAAGTCGCTGGCTGTCATCCGGGAGGTCGCACCTGATTTGAAGACTCTGCTCGACATTAGCCCTGCGATCATCAACAAGCGGCCGGAGCTGAAGTTTGACAGCTACACGCCTGTTATTTCCGATATTGCCCTTAGCGAAGAGGAAGAACGGGGCGCTACCAGAAAGGCAATGGCCCGCTGCACCGGAAAGGTTGTCTGGTCCACCTGCTGCTGGCCTCTGACTCCCAATACGTTCATCCGCTCTCCCCTGCTGGAAGGACGAATTCACGGTCTTCTGGCTGAATGGCTGAAAATGGACGGCTTTTCCCGCTGGGCGTACACCTGCTGGCCCACAGACCCCTATAAAGACGCTGCTACCATGCACTGGCCCTATGGGGATGCTTACCTAGTCTACCCCGGAAAGGATGGATACCCCGTCTTTTCTCTGCGCTATTTTGCTCTGAAGCGGGGCATCGGCGACTATGAGCTGATGCAGATGGTAAAACAGGAATGCCCCGATGGCGAAAAGCTGGTGGACGAGGCCCTGACCCTGATCTTCCGGCAGCCCGACATCACCCGCTGGAATTTCTACAAAGCCGATGATAATCAATTCAGTTTTGACCCCGCCGAATACGAGGAAGTTCGGTCCCGCATGGTCACTGCCCTTCTGACCGCCCGTGGCACAAAAGGAGAGAATGCCAAATGAACCGTTATGAAACTCTAAACAAAGTGGACCATACCCTGCTCGCACCCCAGGCCTCCTGGGAAGAAATCGCCACCCTCTGTCAGGAAGCAGAGGCGTATCATACCGCTTCGGTGTGCATTCCCCCCAGCTATGTGGCCCCTGTCCGCAAGGCATTTCCGGAGCTGACCATCTGCACCGTCATCGGCTTCCCCAACGGCTACAACACCACCGTCTGCAAGGTTGCGGAGACAAGGGATGCCATTGAAAACGGCGCTGATGAGATCGACATGGTCATCAATCTGGGGTGGGTCAAGGATGAACGCTATGCGGATGTTCTGGAAGAGATCCGGCAGGTCAAAGCCGCGGCGGGGACACACATCCTCAAGGTCATCATCGAAACCTGCCTGCTGACGGAGGAAGAAAAAATCCGCCTTTGTGCAGTCGTCAGCCAGTCCGGCG
Organism: uncultured bacterium; assembly: GCA_905214265.1. Taxonomy (GTDB): domain Bacteria; phylum Bacillota; class Clostridia; order Oscillospirales; family Ruminococcaceae; genus Merdivicinus. The sequence goes on along the minus strand of CAJMLQ010000014.1, from coordinate 31,547 downwards.
CGGAATTCATCAAAACCTCCACCGGCTTTTCCAAGGGCGGCGCCACGCCGGAAGATATCCGCCTGATGCGAGAGCACTGCGCGCCGGAGCTGCGCGTCAAGGCTGCCGGCGGCATCAGCACCCTGGCCGACGCAGAGCTCTTTGTCTCTCTGGGCGCTGACCGTTTGGGCAGCAGCCGCATCGTTCGGCTGGTCCGTGAAGAGGAAAAGGAGGATTCCAAATGCTGAACGAAAGCGATATCATGTACCATGTACACCTGAAACCCGGCGATGTGGGACGCTACGTTCTGCTGCCCGGGGACCCAGGCCGCTGCGAGCAGATCGCTTCCTACCTGGATGATGCCTGTCTCGTGGCCTGCAACCGGGAGTATAAGACCTATACCGGCACCCTTCTTGGTCAGAAGGTCAGCGTTACCTCCACGGGAATCGGCGGTCCTTCCACGGCTATTGCAGTGGAAGAGCTGGTAAAGGTGGGGGCGGATACCTTTATCCGGGTAGGAACCTGCGGCGGCATGAACGAACAGGTTCTCCCCGGCTCCATCGTCATCGCCAGCGGTGCGATCCGGGCGGAGGGGACCAGCCGGGAGTATCTCCCCATTGAGTTTCCCGCCGTCGCCAACCATCAGGTGGTCTGCGCCCTGGAACAGGCCGCTAAAAAGATCGGACACGATCATCACATCGGCGTGGTCCAATGCAAAGATTCCTTCTACGGCCAGCATGAACCCGATGCCCAGCCCATAGCCGAGGATCTCCACCGCCGTTGGAATGCCTGGATCCGGGGCGGCTGCCTTGTCTCCGAAATGGAATCTTCCACCCTTTTCATTCTGGGCAGCACCCGTCGAGTCCGCACCGGAACGGTCTTACTTGTCTGCGCCAACAAAGAGCGGATCAAGCTTGGCTATCATGACCCAACGTTCCATGATACAGCTCCGGCCATCGAGACCGCAGTCGAAGCCGTACGGCTGTTAATCCACGCCGATGTAGAGGAAAAAAGCAGCAGAATATGAAATGCAAGAAAATTTCGACAAAACAACGGATCATCCGCTATCTGTTTTTAGCTGCCGGCATCGTCCTGCTGGCTCTTGCTGGATTCTTTTTCTTCTGTTCCGGTATCGGTATGGATCCTCTCTCCGTTCTTTATACCGGCGTGTCAGAGGTATTGCACATCCGTCTGGGAACTACTGAGATACTGGTGGGTGCAGCGGTCCTGATATTTCTCTTCTTCTTCGATCGAAAACGGATCGGCGTCGGCACGGTTGCGGTTGTCGCGGGAATAGGCCCGCTTCTGAATCTGTTCCTCGAATTTTTTTCCTATGCTCCGTCCGGCTGGATCGGCAAAGGGGTCAGCTCTCTGGCTGGTGTAGCCGCATACGGATTGGGAATGGCATTCTATCTCCATGCAGATCTGGGCTGCGGACCTGTGGATGCGCTGATGCTTCACTTTTCAGAACGGGTGCCCATTTCCCTTCGTGCCTTCAAAATCCTGTTTGACATTCTTTGCGTCATAATCGGCGGGATCTTAGGCGGAACTTTCGGCATTGGCACCATCACAGCAGCTCTTCTGTCAGGTCCTGCTATGTGTGCCGTTATGAAGCTGTTGGGAGACGCAGACGATTCTCCCAAGCGAAAGAGAGGAAGTTCTTCCAATGAAACGAGTCTTTCTAATCGTGCTGGATAGCTTCGGAATCGGGGCTCTTCCAGACGCAGGGCAGTACGGCGACGACAGCAGCGACACGTTGGGAGCCATCCGAAAAAGCCCCCGGTTCTCCGTGCCGAATCTGGCGGATCTCGGGCTATTCCACATTGATGGAGTGCCCCCCCTTCCCGGACAGTCCCGCGATTTTTCGGGCTGTGTCGCCCGGATGAAGGAAGCCTCCTGCGGAAAGGATACCATCATCGGCCACTGGGAAATCGGAGGCATCCGGTCGGAAAAGCCCCTACCCACCTACCCTCAGGGTTTTCCATCGGATTTCTGCAGTGAATTTTCCCGCCGCACCGGCCGGGGGCTCCTCTGCAACCGCCCCTACTCCGGGACGGAGGTGCTCCGGGATTATGGGGAGCGCCATGTCCGGACCGGAGACCTGATTCTATACACTTCGGCGGACAGTGTCTGCCAGATTGCCGCCCACGAGGACGTCATCCCGGTGAAGCAGCTCTATGAATACTGCGGCATCGCCCGCAGCATGCTGGGCGTAGGGCGGGTCATTGCCCGGCCTTTCTGCGGGAACGCACCCTCCTATGAGCGCACTCCCCGGCGGCGTGATTTTTCCCTGGAGCCTCCCGGCGAAACCTTTTTGGATGTCCTCAGCCGCGGAGGCTTTGCAACTGTCAGCGTCGGAAAGATCTGGGATATCTTTGCAGGACGCTCCATCAGCCGGGAGTTCCACACCCTGGATAATGCGGACGGCATGGCGCGGACAGCAGCTCTGGCTCACGAGGACTTTCAGGGGCTGTGTTTTGTGAATCTGGTGGATTTCGACATGAAATACGGCCATCGCAATGACGTTGACGGCTACGCCGCCGCCATCTCCCAGTTTGACCGTTGGCTTGGGCAGTTTCTCCCCCTGTTGCAGGAGGAGGACCTGCTGATCCTCACTGCTGACCACGGCTGCGATCCCTCCACCCCCAGCACAGATCATTCCCGCGAATACACGCCCATGCTGGCTTGGGGAGCTCCGCTGCGGGCGGGCGTCAGCCTAGGGACCCGCGAGACCTTCGCCGACATTGCCCGAACCATCTTAGACTATTTCGCGCTGCCGAATTCCCTACCCGGCACCTCCTTCTGGGATAAAATCCGCCGGGTATGACCTTGGTCTGATAGAGACATCTTCTAAAAACTCCTTCCCGTGGTTTTATGGGAGGGAGTTTTTTTGCGGCCATAAAGACGATGCAGGATACCGGGTACACCTCAACCGCCCGCCGGAGCAAAATCCCGCTCTGGTGTTTTTTCGCAAAAATTCCCTTGAAAAATGCGCCGGAGTGTGGTATACTCTTCCCAGAATCTAAGAAAGGGACAGGGTAACCATACGATGCGTATTCGCTGAATTCTCACAAAACACACACTTGACCGGGTGCGGGGGCTTCGTCCCCTTGTTTTGTGCTGGGATCAGCGGATTTTTGCATTTCCGCCCGTCCTTTTTCGGGGACGGGCGGTCTTTGCCGCCGCGCTCCCAGTGCAGACAGCCGCACCCTGCTGCACTGGGGGCATTTTTATGGCAAAATTACTTTTGGAAACTACCCGGCTCGTTCATTTTTTTGGCAGCCGGAAAATACTGGATACCAGCCCACTGCAAATTTTCGCAGGCGACCGGATCGGCATCGTCGGTGCCAACGGAGCAGGCAAGACCACCTTGTTGAACATTCTCTCCGGTGCGCTGGTCCCGGATGAAGGAACCGTCTCCCGACGTTGCCCCGTGGCCTACCTCCGCCAGTTTGGTGAGGATCAGACAGGTGCGGACGGTCGGCTTCTCCGGGAATTCGGCGTAGCAGGACGTCAGGAGGAGGCCGGTCTCAGCGGCGGCGAGCAGATGCGCGTCCGCCTCTCCGCCGTGATGAAGGAAGGAACGCTGCTCACCTTTGCCGACGAACCCACCGCCAATCTGGACGAAACCGGTATCCGCCTGGTCTGCGACAAACTGGACGCCTGCGAAAGCTTCCTGCTCATCAGCCACGACCGGGCCGTGCTGAACCGCCTCTGCGCCCAGATCTGGGAGGTGGAAAACGGCACCGTCACGCCCTACGCCGGAAATTACACCGCCTACCGGGAGCAGAAGGCTCTGGACCGTCGCCGCCAGCAGGCGGAATACGAACAGTACCGGGAAGAAAAAGCCCATCTGGAAGCCGCTCTGGCCGACCGGACGCGCCGGTCCCAACGGGTGCGGAAGGCTCCATCCCGGATGGGGAACTCTGAGGCACGGCTCCACAAGCGCGAAGCCACGGAAAAGGCAGAAAAAATCAACAGTGCCCGCAAGGCCATCGAAACCCGTCTGGAGCGCCTGGAGGTCAAGGAGCGGCCCCGGGACCAGGTCTCCGCCAAGATCGACCTTGCCCTGACCGATCCGCCCGCCAACAAAATCATTCTTCACGGAGAACATCTCACCTTCGGCTACGGAGAAACCCTCCTTTTTCGGGACGCTGCCTTTGATCTGCCCCGAGGCAGCAAAACCGTTCTCTGGGGGGAAAATGGCTGCGGAAAAACCACCCTTCTCCGGCTGATCGCTGAGGGGCATCCCGCGATCTCACAAGTTCCCAAGGCCAGAGCCGGCTGGTTCCGCCAGGGCTTCGAGCAACTGGATCTGGACAAAACCGTCCTAGAAAACGTTATGGAGACCGCCGTGCAGCCAGAGCCGGTGATGCGCTCCGTCCTGGCCCGCCTGCTCATCAGCCGGGACGATGTGGACAAGCGTGCCGGGGTTCTCAGCGGCGGCGAACGGATCAAGCTGGCTTTTGCCAAGCTCTTCGGCTCCCCAGCCAACCTTCTTCTCCTAGACGAGCCCACCAACTACCTGGATATGCCGGCCATCGAGGCGCTCCAGGAGATGGTCCGGGAGTATGAGGGCACCGTCCTCTTTGTCTCCCACGACCGCGCCTTTGCCGATGCCTGCGCCGAGCGGACGCTGCGGTTTTCGGGGGGAAAGCTGCTGCTCTCCCAGGGTGGGCCCTCGGCGCTCCATGCAGAGAAGTCTCCAAGTCCCTCCATGTCCAAAGCGGTCCTGGAGCTGCGGCTGGCCGAGGTCATCGCGCGTCTGTCCGCACCCAATTGCCCGGACAAAGAGGCCCTGGAGGCCCAGTTTCAGGAGCTTCTCCGGCAAAAGCAGGCGCTTGAAACACAGAAATAGGAAAAGCGGCCCAGAAGGTAACCCTGGGCCGCTTCAGCTTATCAAAACCTGTCTCGGAAGCAAATCTCACAGAAAAATATGAAAAGTTTTACTCGGTTTTTTCAAAAAATCGTGGTGGATTTGCAGAACAGGGAATGTGGGGGACCCTATCAAGGGATTCCCCCATCCAATGCTTCTCCTTCGGTTAAACACCAGGCCCCAATTCAACGGGTTGTACGACCGTCGATAAGAGTCTACTTTTCCTTACAAATCCTTTCTCATCGGATAGTGGGGAATCCCAAGTTCCAGAAATTCACCGCCAGTCTCTTCAAAGCCCAGCTTTTCATAGAAGCCCAGTGCCGTTTTCCGGGCGTGAAGCAAAATGGCGTCCGCACCCATCTCCCGGGCACAGATTTCCGCGAATTCCGCCATTGCCCGGCCGACACCCCGGCCCCGGTATTCCTCCCGGACCGCCACCTGTGCCATCCGCACTGTTTTCGCACCCGGCCGGAGCACCATACAACCAACTAAATAGTTCCCGTCAAAGGCCCCGATATGCCGAAACCCTCCTTCGCCGGACAGATCGTCGTCGGTAATGCTCCGCCCAATAGACCGGCGGAGCACTTCGTCTCGCAGAGCCAGTTCCTCCCCATACTCTTCGCTTCCAAACTCGACATCCTGGCATTCCGGCTGGAAAGGCAGCCCCAACCGCTCCCGGATGATCCGGATTACGCCGTTTTCATCGTTGGAGGGCGCTTCAAACCGGGCGGCCGCCTTCAGTTCCGGATGGGCGTTGGCCATAGCGTAGCTGTAGCGGCAGCTTTCCATCATTTCCAAATCGTTGAGGTAATCCCCAAAGGCCATGGTTTCCTCAAAGGGAACGCCATAGAGCTTTTCCAGGGCCAGCAGGGCGCTGCCTTTGCTGACGTGCTTCTCCATGACGTCCACCCAGTGCTCGCCCGAAAGCGCCACGGAAAACCGTTCCCGCAGCGCATCCAGGGCCTTCCAGCTGTTTCCCTCCGCAGAGAAAATGTCATAGACCGCGACCTTGCAGATCCGGTCGTCAACATTTCGGAGATCATCGACGATTTTATACTTTTTGTAATACATCGCAACATTGCGTAAAAGCTCCGGATCCCTGCTTTCGATGTACGCAGAATGGACACCGCACAGCACCGCATGAGCGCCGGGCACCTTCCGGACCGCTTCTACAATTGTCTGGTAATCCCCTGCCGCCATCTCGTCGAGGAAAACCGGCTTTCCTTGTTCAAAGACCATGGTCCCGTTTTCACTGAGAAAAGTCACTTGATCCGCGATCTCCTCGAACTGAGCGGCCAAATTATAATACTGCCGCCCACTTGCCACCACGAACCGGACGCCCTGCCTCCGCAGCGCTTTCACCAGCGCAAACAGCCCTCGGGGCAGCCGTTTCCGGCTGTCCAGCAGCGTCCCGTCCATGTCGGCGGCGATCATACGGATCATAGGAATTCCCTCCTTGGCAAAAAAACCGGGCAATCATCCCCTTGCCCGGTTTGCAAAATCACTTTAAATGAATTCGGTAATAACTGTAAAACGCTACTGCGGCTGCTGAGATAAGGGCCAGAGCAATTAAGACAATCACATGCCGTTTGGTGAACCGCAGCTTTTCATGGTTTCCATAGGTCAATCCCATACGGTTTGTAACAGGCAGCATAACATTGAGAAAGAGGAGCAGCAAAAAAGATTCTGCCGGAAACAAACAAAGATTTTTAATAATACGGGGCAATGTCAGAAAGGCGTAATCCCCTCCTAAAATCATCCGATTATATAGGACCAGCAAAGCAGGATTTAAAATCAGGTTGCAGATAAACATCACCGAAAACCGTGAAAGCAATACCCGCCATGTAGTCAGTCTAGTGCGGTACAGGAATAGCGCAAAAATCAGTGAACCAGCCATTTCCACAAAAATAAACGGAAAAAAATAGGGGCCAACCGGGAACAGCATGCATCCAAGCGTATCGGTTATCGCGGCGGCTAATAATGCAACAACCGGTCCGAATACCATAGCGCCCAATGCATTCACAAAGAACCCTGTCGTAATGTTCAAATAAGGCCCTACAGGTATTTCACCTGCTTTCAGCACGACCCGCAACACAATCATCATGCCGGCAAACGCTAAAATACGGGGCTTCTTCAGTTCCAGACAGGCGCATCGCCAATATTCGGCGCTAAAAGGGGTTGCGTATAGTGTTTTCATTCTTCATTCCTCCTTGCAGACATGACTCTCGTAGCCACATACCTGCAGGAGGGGATGCTCCTCGGTATATAGCAGCGGGATGCGGGCTCCGCACCGCAAGCCGTTTCCGGCTTTTCGTCCATCTGACAACTCCCTGTTCAGACGGCACTTAACGCGCGATACCCTACTCTGCTTTTCCGCTTTATTGTACCACAGTTCCCCGCCGCTGTCCAGATGTCTGCAAAAAAAGGGGAAAAATTCGCTCCCTGCACAAAAAAGCGCCTAGTCCGCCGGGAAAGTTTGGCGCCTGCTCACGGGCTGCGTCCGGGTTTTCCTGAAAACAGATGGCCAGTCAATGCCGGTCCAGCTCTTTCACCATATCGACATGAGGGCAGTGCTCGTCCAGATACTCGTCCGAAACCGTCCGGTACCCCTGCTTTTCATAAAACCCCTTAGCCTGCAGCTGGGCTGACAAGACCATCCGCTTTCCCCCAAAACACCTGGCCCGACGCTCTGCCTCTGCCAAGACCCGGCTGCCCAGATTCTGACCGCGGCGTTCCCGCACCACGGCGATCCGCCCCACGTGCCAGCTGCCATCCTTCTCCGGAAACAGCCGCGCGCAGGCTACGGCTTGACCGTCCTCGTACAGCACCAGATGATCGCAGCTGTTGTCCCGCTCGTCAAATTCGCCGTGGAACCCCTGCTCCTTCATAAAAACCGCTTCCCGGATGAAGAAAGCATCTTCCAGATTCTGGGGATTTCGCAGCCATTTATACGTCAGCATATTCTCTCGCCCTCCTGTGGCAGTTCTCCCTTCCGGGAGGATGGTATCAGCATACCACAGTCCGTTCCGGATTGCAAACCGGATTTTTCACAAGGTTTTTCTTCCGCTGCCGCGCCCTTTCAGACGGTTTTGCCAAAGACTGAAAAAAGGGATAAAAAAGTCAACTTTTGTCTTAAGATCCCTTTAATTTGTCAAGATTTTTTCCAGGCCCTCCAGATCCCCCGCTATGGCGGCGGCTCCGGCCCGCTCCAGCTCCGGCCGGTCTCCGTACCCGTACAAGACTCCGACGCAGGGGATTCCCGCCTCCGAAGCGCCCAGGACGTCGTGCTCTCGGTCCCCGACCATAAGCGCGTCCGCTGCCGGAATGCCCATCTGCTCCAGGACATAGCGGATGACCTCGTCCTTCCGCGCCCGGCACCCGTCCAGGCAGCTGCCCCCGGCAAAGGTAAAAAATCCGTCCAGCCGGAAGTGCGCCAAGATCCGGCAGGCGAACACTTCCGGCTTGGAGGTCGCCAGATACAGCCGTTTTCCACGGCACTGAAGCCGCTTCAACAGTTCCGGGATTCCGGGGTAGACCCGGTTTTCAAAAATTCCCTTCTCCGCAAAATATTCCCGATAAACGCTCACTGCCTGAAGGGCCGCTTCTTCTGTAAAGCCAAAATACCTTACAAAAGAATCCACCAGCGGAGGGCCGATGAAACAAAGCAGCTCCTCCCGGGAGGCAGTAAGTCCGAAGGCAGCAAGGGCGTGTTGCACCGAACGGGTGATTCCCTCCGATGGGTCGGTCAGCGTACCGTCCAGGTCAAACAAAATGTGATTCCTTGCCCAGAACTCCATGAAATCCCCCGTTTTTAATTACAAATAGTATAATTGTTGACAATTCGACAAATTTAGGCTGGATTCGCCGGATCGCGGTCCACAAAGTAATAGGGCTCTTCCTGCATGATGCGGCAGGCGGTCTCCCACATCCCTGCAGCGTCGATCAGGAAGCAGTTCGCGTTTAAGACCTTCCCACGGGACAGGTACTGAGCAGGCAGCACTGCCTCCAGACGGTCATATCGCTGAATCCAAAGCCCTTCAAAATGATGCTGGTAGTGACAGGCCTTGCGGACATCGCCGTCTCCCAGGTCCAGGGTGTATTCCACCATCTCCTTAGTCAACGGATAGGGGGCGTCGGCCAGCTCCTCCACGCCGTGCATAGAGGTGTTGGGGAGCATGCCGCAGCCCAGCATCAGCACCTTCCCGCCGATTTTTGGAAGCAGCGTCAGGGGAGAATTGGGTCCCACCGGAGTACTGTCCAGGATATGGTTCCGGGTCAATTCCTCCGCCCGCTTTCCCCAGGCGGACACCGAATGGGAGGGATGGACGCTGCGGATGGTGTCCGGCTGGGTACGGAAAAACTCCGGCAACGCGCCGACACAGCACCGAGACTCCCGGTAGGAAAAATAATAGGGCGGCTTGGTGCAGACATCAAAGGTGAAGGCCGGGAACAGCAGGGTTCCATCCAAGCCCACCGCCTCTTTCATGCCGCGGATCACCGTCTCGCAGCCGCCTTCCACCGGTCCTAGGGCTCGCATGGAGGAGTGGGTGAACACCGCGTCCCCCTCCCGGAGGCCAAGGCGGCGAAGGTCCTCAAAAATCTGTCGGATGCAATCATTCTGGTTCATGATACGACTCCTTCCCTGAGGTTTTTTTACATTGTACCATGTTTATTTCTGAAATTCCAGCCTTTGCGATATTTTTGGAAAAGACCGCAGTTTTGGATAATCACTTTCCAAGATTCCAGCGCGTTTTTTTGATTGAAATGGATTATGATGATGTTGTCCGGATTCACCGGAATATTGCCCGACAGGAGGGATTTTATGTCTGAAACTCTGAAGATCGGTTTCATCGACTATTTCTTGGATGAATGGCACGCCAACAACTACCCAGAATTCATCCGCAAAGCGTCCGGCGGGAAAATGGCTGCGGTGTACGCCTACGGTCACATTGACTCCCCAAAAGGCGGACGGACCACGGAACAATGGTGCGCCGACATGGGAATGGAGCGCTGCCTCACCATCGATGAAGTGGTGGAAAAGAGCGATTGCATCATCGTCCTTTCCCCGGATAACCCGGAAATGCACTGGGAACTCTGCCAAAAGCCTTTGCGCTCCGGGAAACGGGTCTATGTGGACAAAACTTTCGCCCCCTCTGCTCAGATCGCACGGGATCTCTTTGCTCTGGCTGAGGAATACCACACCCCTGTGTATTCTTCTTCCGCGCTGCGCTATGCCAAAGAGCTGGCAGACCTGCCGGATAAAGAGGCGGTCTTTATTGACACCTACGGTCCCGGCGTCCCGGAAAACTACCTGGTGCATCAGTTCGAGCCTCTGGCACTCGTCATGAACACGCCTGCGGAACGCATCCTGTACACCAAGGCTGGAAATGTTTCCAACTATCTGATCACCTTCCAGGGCGGGAAGGCGGCTTCCGCCACCTTGTTCGGCTGGGACGGCCCTACGCCCTTCGTCGTCACCGTCCGCTACAGCGACGGAACACTGGCAAACATCCCCGACGCCTCTGCGTATTTCGACCGATTCATTGTGAATATGCTCCACTTCTTTGAAACCGGAGAAGGCGCCGTCAATAAAGCGCAGACCATCTCCGTCATGGCGATGATTGAAGCTGCTCATAAGGCTGAAGAGGTTCCCGGCCAGTGGGTGGAGATCGACGACTGACCCCCAAAAGATTTAGCCTGCGGCATTGTCTTCCGAAAGATTTTCAGGTATAATGGGAGACAGAACGGGGGTGACTGCGATGCAGGATGCAGAGCGGTTCGGAAAGGTCTACCATTTTGATAACAGCATGCCGGAGTCAAAGCGGTACGGCTTCATCCGGCTTTATCAGGTCGGGGAGATGCAGTGCAGCGCGGGGTATGAGGTACTGCGGCATATTCAGTGGTGCACGGAAATTAGTTACATTGTTTCCGGTACCGGCTTCTTTGAATGCAATGGGGAACTCCAACGGGTGGAGGAAGGCGACCTGTTTCTGAATCAGGTAGGGGACAGCCACCTCATCCGTTCGGACTCCCGGGAAAATCTGCGGTACCTCTACCTGGGCTTTCTGCTGGATGACCGGCTGGACGGCGATTATCAGGTGCTCAGCAGCTTTTTTGCCGACCTTGGGCAGACCCGGTTGCTCAAAGACCGCTATGACATTCGCACGCCTCTGCTGCGGCTGGTCAACGAATTTTACACCGGCGGGGCTTGCTCTCAACTGGCCATTGAAAGCCTGCTCAACGAAGTTCTGGTTTTGGCCTACCGAAACTTCCGGGAAGTGCCGCCGAAAACCTTTCTTCCGCCAAAAGCGGCGGATACGGCCGGAAATACCGTCTACAGCGCCATCCGCTACATCGAAAACCACGCCGCCGATATCGGCGAGGTTCGAGAGATTGCCAGCGCTTTGGGCTATTCCGGGAGCTATCTCTCCCATCTTTTCCGGGAACGTACCGGCGAGACCCTGCAAAGCTACCTAACCCGCAAAAAGGTCGAGGCCGGCATTGAACTGATGAAGAGTGGTCGGTACAACGTCACCCAAATCGCCATGCGGTTGGGCTACGACACCCTGCAGTCCTTCAGCAAAGCATTCCGGCGGGTCATGAACGTCCCGCCAACTGAATACCTCCACCGCCTGCGGGACGGCGGGGACGATCCAATGGAATCCGGCGGGGATACCCGCTGAATCATACTCACTGACTTTAGGAGGTTTCCAAATGAGCAAGGTAAAAGTTGCGGTTATTGGCTGCGGAACCATTGCCAACAGTGCTCACATTCCGTCTTACACCAACAACCCGGACGCAGAGATCAAATATTTTTGCGACATCATCCCTGAGCGGGCTCAGGCAGCTGCAGAAAAATACGGCAGCGGCATTGTTATCGAGGACTACCACGTTGCCCTCAATGACCCGGAGGTCGAAGCGGTCTCTGTCTGCACCCCCAACCGGATGCACTCCGTCATCGCCATTGACGCCCTGCGCGCCGGCAAAAACGTGCTCTGCGAAAAGCCCGCTGCCCGTACCTATGCTGAGGCCCTGGAAATGCAGAAAGTCCAGCACGAGACCGGAAAGGTCCTGAACATCGGCGTCGTCAACCGCTTCAACGACGGCGTCAACGTCATCAAGAACATCATCGACAGCGGTGAGCTGGGCGAGGTCTTCCACGTTTATGCCAGTTTCCGGGCCTACCGTTCGATTCCCGGCCTGGGCGGCGACTTCACTACCAAAGCGGTTGCCGGCGGCGGCGCGCTTATCGACTGGGGCGTTCACTACCTGGATATCGTCATGTACTGCTGCGGCGACCCCGCCCCTAAGACCGTTTCCGGCGAGGTTTTCTGCAAACTGGGCAAGAACATGAAGGACTATGTTTACACCAATATGTGGGCCGGCCCGCCCAAATACGACGGCACCTATGACGTTGATGACTCCGTTACCGCTCTGATCCGCACCGCCGGGCCGGTCATCACCGTTCACGGCGCCTGGGCGCAGAATATCGGGGAGAACGAGTGCTACATCGACTTCATGGGCGACAAGGGCGGCATCCGCCTCCAGTACGGCGCAAACTTCACCCTGTACACCTCGAAGAACGGCGCTCTCTTTAGTTCTACCCCCACTTACACCTCCCGTCCCCACTTCCAGACGGAGATTGATTCCTTCGTCCGCTGTGTCCGCACCGGCGAAAAGCTGCCCTCTCACATTGACAACGCGGTCATCACCTCCAAGATCATGCAGGGCATCTACGACTCCAGCGAGCAGCACCGGGAGATCGTATTCTAACGGCGAAACCTTTTTGCCATCACCTGAAACACAAAGCTGCGCCCGCGGTAAGAAACGTGTCATACGCTTCTTACCACGGGCGCATTTTTCTTGGACAGTCATCATAAAATTCCATAAAAAGCGCGGAAATCTTCCGGACAGTCCGGGGATTTCCGCGCTTTTTAATATCGAATTTACCGATTAGCTTTCCCGCTTTTTCTCTCCGCGATTTGTCACGAGGAGGAGTACGATGCAGAATCCACTGCATACCGCCAGAGTCAGCCATATCAACAAACTGGCGCTGCGGCCGGTCTGGGGGGCGTCGACCGTAGGGACGCCTTCCTCCTCAATTTCCTCCTCAGTCGGAGCGGAAGGCTCCGCGGCAGGGACTGACTCCTCTGGAATTTCCTCAGCCGGGGTACTGGATTCCGGTCTGGAGTAAGGGGGGGGAATGTAGGGGTTATTCTCCTGGGCATAGAACACCCAATCAATATACGCCTGTGCGTTTTGAAACTCATTTCCCATTTCCAAATCCACCAGGAGACTTACCTCCAGCTCAATGGATGAGCCGGGCTGAAAGGTTCCCAGCAGAATACCGTTTCCGCCGTCACCGATGCTGGCGCCGCCCAAATCCGCCGTGCCGTTCTTCACCTGAATGGTCAACTGCTTCAGGAAGTCGGGATTGTAGAACTGCGGATTTGAGGGATGCCCGCTGGCTTCGGAGGAAACGCCGGAGGTATCCGTCGGATAGACGCATTCTCGGGCATAAAGGTAAAGGCTGTAGTAGTTGCTGTTTTTGCTGTCTGCCTGAACGGTGATCTTCTGTTCCAGGGAATCCCCCGGCATTACGCCCTGAAAGTTCTCAAACAGATTGGGGCTGCTGAACTGAATGACTGCTTTGCCGCCTGTTTCGGAGATCGTAACAGTAGGCTGGCCAAGGCCCTGGGCCGCAGCAACCGTTCCCGCTACACTGACCGCGAAGAGAAAGGACAGCGTGAGGAGCGCGGCGGTAAAGCGCTTGCTTTTTCGTAAAATTCTCATATTGCCGCCTCCTTTATTCCGCCGCCAGATTTCCGGCGTCATTGATGGTTACCGGCCATTCCGCCGCCGCTAATGCGTCGGCAGGCTGGGATTGAACAGCCTGACTGAGGATGATTACCTGGAGGTGAGCACCATCGGGACAGGCGCCGTTCACCGGCTTGAGCGCATCGATCAGATTCGTTGTAGAAGCTCCCGGCGCCACAGCTGCCGCATAGTACCAGTAGCCGTCTTTTTGAAACCAGTTTTCGCCGGTTCCGGTAACGGTGTACTCCGCTGCCAGGGCTGGAGCCACGATATTCCCCTCGCTGTCCACCCAGTTGGCAACCCACACAGCGCGGATATAGGCGTCTGTATTGCCGGTATTCTGAATCTGAACGTTTTTCTTTTCTGCCTTATTGAAGTCCTCCGTGACTTCCACCACCACTCTGCCGGGTGTGAATACGTTTTCTACAGGATCCGTCCGGTCGATGAGGAACGCCAGCGTGCCGCCCGTGCCGGCAGCCAGCAGCAGGATAAGCGATACCGCCAGAATCAGCGGCCGGATACGTCTTTTCTGATGATGCCTCATTCTGCTTCTCCTCCTTCCGCACCGGGGACTTCGCTCCCCAGCTTTTTGGGGAGCAGAACCGCCGCCATTACTTGGGCCATTCTTTCCAGGGCACTGGCAGGCGGATCAAAGTCGTTAGCTGCGCTGGCCTCATGGGAGAGCCAACCGGTTTTGACCAGATCGTTGGTGATCCTAACACTCCCTTCGGGAGTCGTTCTGCTCAAGGTCTCCGATCCGCTGTTTTGCGCGTCGTACCGCCAAGACCAGCTTTCATCCTCCACAACAGTGTACGTACCGATCGGCAGGCCGGTAAGGGTCACCGTATCGCTGAGCGCGCCGCCGCCGGTGCCCAGGGCGATGGTGTAACTCTTCGCAGATGCAAGGGCATTTCCGCTGCCCCGCACGGTAACGAGGAAGGTATCGCCGGCATCGTACGTACCGTTTGCGGAGAAATCCTTACTCACCGTCAGCGAGCAGGTTTTGACGTGCACGACAAACTCATCATCGCCGGGCTTTGTGCAGCCCGCACCGCAGTCCGGAGCCTTCTGCCAGGCAAAGGTGGTGTGGCTGGTATAGTCGATGCCGCCGATTTTCACCGTAACATTGACCGGGGTTTCCGCCTCAAGCATACCGGCCGGCACGCTGTACTCGTAAGCCAGGACCGGCGCATCCCCCATAGCTGCGGGAGCCGCCGCGGTGCCGTGGAACCAGGAAACACCGACGAAGTTGCCGGCATAATCTGCGGTCTCGCCCAGATAGATGGTGCTGTCCTTCCATGTGACGGTAGGCTTGAATACATGGACCATAAACTGGCCCTTCCCACTGTCAAATCCGCAGCCGCTCAAGCCGCAGGCGTGCCGGAACGAAACCTTATCCAGAGGGATCGTGACGGAGCCATATCCGACCGACGCGGCCTTCACATAATAGTCGTCAACCGCGCTGGCTGCCGCAGAATTGAACGTGTAAGAAAGGACCGGTTCCGTGCCGAGGATCGCACCGGAAGCCGTCGCATGTTTCCAGCTTACCGTGAAATTCCCACTGTATGTGGGGATTGTGCCCAGATAGGCATTGATGTCGCGGAAGGTGATCTCCGGAGTGAAGACGTTCACCAGGCCGCTGCCCGAGGTGCTCGAACCGGTCAGTTTACCGGAAACAGCGGTAGCGGTGACAGTAAACTCGCAATCCTCCGTCACACTGCCGGCAGGCTTCCCGTTGACAGCATAAGTGATATCCGTGATATAGGCTGCCTTCCACGCATCCTCCCCGGTCGGACGCTCGATAGCGTCATAGAAGCTGGCGTCAGCAAGCGTACTCCCATCCGCGCCGTAATAGACGTTCAGGTTCTTTGCCGAGGGCGCGGGGATATTGATCGGCACGTCAGCCGTAGGCGAAGGGAAAGAATATTCCGCGTCGGTGGAATCGCTTCTCATATAAATGCCGGAGCCTTCCCCATTGGTGGGGACCCCGCTGCCGCCCCAGAAGCCATCCTCCGCCTTGATCGGAATCTCGATCCGCAGCTTTTCGCCGTAATAATTGGGATTGTCGCCGGAGGGCCGGGCGTTTTCCGCAACGTAGCGGCTGGAGAAATCGAAGCCGCTGGCGTCGATGGTCTTGCCGCTGACGGTGATTGCGCCGGTCAGTTCCGTTTTGCCGCTTTCATCAAATTGATAGCCGTCGGCCGTTTTCCCGGTTGAGGGAACCGCATAGGCCTTGATGCCGCTGGTGTCGCCGTTGACGGTGAAGTACGGCGAGATCACATCCCGGACCACGGATTCCGCGTTCAGGGTAACGGATGTGCTGCCGGAGCCGATTTGATTCTGGATAGATTCGAAAATTTTATCAAGAGCTGCAGCGTCACCCGCGGTCAGATAATAACTTTGGTCTGCATCAGCGGTTCTTGTGAAATTCTTTGTGATTTTGTAGCCGGTTCCGCCACCACCCAAGTGGCTGCCAGGATTATAAGTGCCTCTTTCCACACCGATTTCCGTCGCATCTTCATAATTGGTGGAAAGATAATTCAGGAATCGGTTGCCGGCTGCAATATCAATCCCTTCAAAATCATTGCTTCCAATCAATCCGGAAAGCCAGGAACCGCCCCAATAGCTGCCGACTTCGCCCGTGCAAGGAATATCACTATAGACCGTATAATCCCACTTCTCACCATAAAGCTGGTCGGGGTCTGCACCGTTGAAAATGCCGATGGAATAAACGGTTACACCTGTATCTTTCAAGGCCTTCGCGGAAGAAATCGCAGCAGTCGCAACACTTGGTTCAAAATCGGTACGACTTGTCGGCACACCGTCCGTAAAAACGATGACGACTTTATTCCGAGTTGTGTTGGTTCCGGTGTAAGAATATCCAGAGCCCATCAGCGTTTCCGCCTTTTCCATACCCAGATCCACCTGGGTAGCACCCGCAGGCGCATCCGCCAAGCCGTTTACCGCTTTTGTCAGTGCATCTTTGCCAGCGGCATCCACATTGGTCCAATTGCACAACACGTTGGAGCCACTCGCAAAGGTTACAATGGCAAGCCGGTGATCGGCCTGCTCCGAATATTTCTTCGCCATTTTGGTAATAAAGCTGTTGACAGCCTGCTTCATTGCGTACTGACGGCGGTCCGTATTAGTATTCGTTGACTGTCCGGCAAAATTGTACGCCATCGATCCCGACTGATCCAGCACCAAAACAACGTCGGTGGGGACCGCTTCTGTCACAGTCTCCGTCGTATATTTTCCGGTAGCATAGGCCTCCAGAACCAGCTTGCCGGTCCCCGTTTCCGGATCCCATTCCGTCAGGGTTTTGGACGAAACCAGTTTATCTTCCTCAGCGGCGAGGGGCTGCGCCATCAGGCTGCGGCGGAGGAGCACTTTTTTGACGGTCTCCACCGTCACCGGCGGAAGGAACGGAGCCGCTTCGGTGAAGGAAACCGTTTCGGGCAGTTCCGGCTCGACCAGTTGGGCCAGCTCTTCGGCATGGTCCTGCAGGGCGGCGATCTGCTCCTCGGTAAAAGCCGCCAAATCCTCTTCCGTCAGGGCCTGCGCGATCGCCTCGAACTCTTCGATGGTTCCCGCCGCCATCAGGGTATCGTAAACCGCTGCCGCACCGGACGCCGCGCACAGTTCGCAGGCCGCCGGATCGTTTCCGTGCTCACAGGTTTTCGTCTCTTCAGAACTCTCCACGCCGGATTCACTGATTTCTGCGTCGGGTTCGCTCTCCTCAACGCTTGGTTCGCTGCTCCCGGCGCTGAACTCGCTGCTGTCAATCTGGCCGGACACTCCCGCCGCCAGAGCCATCGAAGGGAGGGCAATAGACAAGGCAACAGACACTGCCAGCAAACCAGCCAATAACTTTCTTCTCAGTTTCATGGTTTTCCCCTCTCTTCCCGCTTATTGATTTTCAGAGGAACCATCCTCTTCCGGAACGGAGGATGCTTCTGATGAAGCGGCCGGCCAGCCCTTGATCTCATCCACCGTCCAGGAATCGCCCGACGGCGTATTGTGGTCGCTCTGGACCGCTTGCGCCTCTATTTCGATGCTGTAGGAAGCGCCCTGATACTCGTTGCCCATGCCCTGGGCACTGAAGGACACCGTCGTGAACAGCGGCGCAGTTGTCGGATTTTCTGAGGTAAGGGGCGTGCGGTAGTAGTACCAGCCGTCCGCGCTCTCGATCCAGTTGGTCAAATCCAGGTCCATTCCGACCTCGTTTGCGGACAGCTCCCGCAAAGAGCCATCAGCCAAGACCATGCGATCCATGATCCGGACCCGGACCCAGCAGTCGGCAGAGCCTTCCAGCTTCTTTACAGCCACCAGCTTACTGGCCTCCGTGCCGGGCATGATGGCCATGCCGTTGGGATAGACCGCAGTGAAATCCGGCCACTGGGAGAAGTCCTCCTCCATCCCGGCCGTTCTCTCAGGCTGTGTCTTATCCAGCAGTTCCACCTGGATGCTGCCTGCCGTAATGATATTGTGCGCAGTTTCCTTCGCCGTCAGGTAAGCCATCGTTCCATAGGCTGCCAGCGAAATGACCAGCACCAGCACTGCGGCAATGAAGATCCTTTTTTTCATGCACAACGACTCCTCTCGATCTTTCTGATATCCAATACGCTCCTGATCCGGAGCTTTGCACAGGCCGCGCGTGAGCGTCCTGAAAAAGGCGTTCACGCGCGGCCTGCCCATAGGTCGGGCAGGCCGGGGGTGAAAAACGGATACATCTTATTTGCTGAAAGCCTCCCAGGCAGCACCAGCGTTGGCAAAAGTCAACGCCTGGATAGCGTCAGCCTTTACGATGATGTTCAGGCTGTTTACGTTGTTAAACACTTCCAGCTCGTCATCCAGGTCAGAGGGGATGACCACGGAAGTAAACAGGGGTTCAAGCTTCACGTCGCCAGAGGCAGCGTTTACTGTTGTAACATAGCGGAACTCATAGGTAATGGTGTCGGCATTGGCGTCGCGGGACTCGCCTGCGTATTCCCATTTCTCCTCATTGTAGCCTTCGAAGATATCGAGGAGATCCGCTCCGCCTTTGTCCTTAAAAACCTCATCCCATTTGCTGACGTGGTCGATGGTCACGAGCATCCGGACGTAGGATTCCTGGCTGCCGCTCAAAACGGTGACCGTGGGGTTCTTCTGAAAGGAGGCGCCGGGAACGATCACATGGGTTTCGCTGGAATTCCACTCGGTTTCGTCCAGCTGGATGTTCACATCGCCGACGGTGAAGGTGTTTGTTGCGCTTTTGGTGTCAGTGAAGTAGGCCAGCATGCCGCCCACGGAGACAGAAAGCATCAGCACAACGGCAGTAACAAGGATGACGATTGATTTTTTCTTCATGATAAGTACTTCCTTTCAAAATGAACGGTTCGTTTGCCGAATCGTTCTGATTTACTTACTTGGAGACTTCACCCCAAGCTTCGGCGGCAGTGTCAAAGCTCGCCTTCTGAATGGCGTAGGCCTTAAAGGTCAGAGAGGGAAGCGTAGCGCCGGAAGCTTCCAAGGCGTCCATGTTGTCTTTGGTTACCGAATTCTTAACCGTGACCTGGTTGTTTGCCAGGACGGGAATCGCTGTGCCTTTGGCAGCGCTGCCTGTGTAATAGTAAACGTCGGTTGTATTCGGCACAGCCGTCCAGTCTGCCGCAATCGCGTAACTGATGTAAGTGTCCAAATTCTCGCTTGCTGTAACCTTCACAAAGAGCCAGCAATCCTCGCTTCCAGCCTCAACCGTGACCTTCGGATCCTTTGTGATCGTCTGGCCGGGAACCATCTTGAACTGATAGCTCGCATCCTTACCCGCATCTTCCTCCAGTTTAATGTTGATGTTTCCAACCGTAAAGGTGTTCTTCACCTCGCCGGTGGTGGCGGTCAGCCAAGCCAGCGTGCCGACGATCGAGACACAGGCAACCATCGCCACAGCCACGACCATGACCAGAATTTTCTTCACAGACAGATCTTTTTTCATAATCGCTCCTCCTTAATAATAACAGCAAATTTATGTCGTGTGCGGTTGCCCGCAAAACGCCTGAAATTAGGAATCCTTTTGGCTTTCCGGTTCCGCCTTGTCCGCTTTTCTGCGGTCGGCTTCATCCGCTTTATCCAGCAGATCGGGGAGAAAGACCAGAAGCAGCAGGACTACCCCGCCGCAAATGGCGATATACGTGCCGGGCGGATTGGTCAGCCACGCTGAGAAGTATCCCAGCTTCGGAATGCAAAAAACCGGTTTTCCGACCAGATTGTCAAACAGAACCGGAGAGCCGTCTGCGACGTCGTTGGCGTCGCCCTTTGTATAAAAATAGCGGTTTTCCGTATCAATCTCAATCACCCGATGGGTCGCGACTGCCAAATCCTCATTGAGGACAAAGGTGATGGCATCTCCCACTGCGACATCCTCCGGTACAGCGGAACGGACGTAAATCAGCGATCCCACCGGATAGGCCGGTTCCATACTTCCGCTGAGGACCGTGTAGGGCGTAAATCCGATCAGCCGGACGCCCGCCAAGAGTATGGCGAGGATCACAACCGCCGCTATCACGAGCCAGGATACAAAATTCCATATTTTTTTCAAAACCGGATTCATTCTTTCCCTCCAAACAAGCCGGCTTGGACGGGCCATGCTGCAGAAAATGAAACATCGCGCCGTTTTTGCAACATTGCCAGTTCTTTTTTCGTCCATCGGAAGAGAACTGTTTTTTGTATTGTATCGCAAAAAGGTTTCACGGAGGTTACACAGGCACATTTTAAAAAATTTTTTATGCTTGCTATAAATTCCTTTGTATGTTATGATAAAAACATGATATGATATCAAAAATACGTACCGCAATCTGGCTGTTTCCGGTACATCATGGCTCTTGATTTTTCGCATAATGTCGGGAGAAGATCATGTTGAATTTAACCGATACCCTTACCGTATCTTTCCTGGGAAACTTTACGATTCACCGCTGTATGGAAAACGAGTCCCACTTTCTTACGGAGCGGGATTGCTCATCCAGGCGCATCTGGATGTTTCTCCAGTATCTTTTGGCCTTCCATAACAAATACGTTGCCCAGGAAGAAATCATCGACATTCTCTGGGATAACGCGGACATCGTCGACCCGGTCAACGCGCTGAAGACCCTCCTGCACCGCAGCCGGTCGCTTCTGGAACGACTGGGGTTTTCCAGCGGGAAAGACATCCTGCTTTACCGGCGCGGCGTCTATTCCTGGAACCCGCAGTTGCGCATTGTAACCGATATTGACCGGTTCGACGCCCTCTGCGCCGATTTTTCCGAAGGAAATCCGCAGACCGCGCTGGATGCGGCGCTGCAGGCGATCCGTCTTTATCAGGGAGATTTCCTGCCCAACGCCTGCGGAAGTCCCTGGACTGTTTCCATCCGTACCTACTACCATAATAAATACCTGCGGCTCTGCTGCGACGCCGGAACCGCTCTGAAAAGTCAGAAGCGCTTCCAGGAGGCCATTGACATCTGCCGTACCGCGACCACCTACGATCCGTACAGCGAGGCCTGCCACCTGCTCCTGCTGCAGCTGCTCTCGGAATCGGGTGCTCAGCAGGCCGCTCTCCAACACTACAATTATGTGACAAACCTGTTCATGGACCATTTGGGCGTCCGTCCCTCTGAAGAAATGACCGCACTTTACCACGAACTTGCCAAATCCAGTAAGAATGTGGAGACGAATCTCCAGGTCGTGCGGGATGACCTTGCGAAATCCTGCTCCGGATTTGGCGCCTTTTTCTGCGAATATGCTGTTTTTCGGAACATTTACCAATTGGAATCCCGTGTCGCCCTCCGTTCCGGCCAGGAAGTTCAACTGGCAATCATCACCTTGACTCCCCGGACCAGCCATTCGCAGGAAACGGATTGGTGCGCTGCCGCCATGGAGGATATGAAAACGGCGATCTCTTCCAACTTGCGCGGAAGTGACACCTTCACCCGATTCACTCCCACTCAATATCTGATTCTGCTCCCGTCAGCCAGCTGCGAAAACGGAATTGCTGCGATTCAGCGGGTCTTCAACGCTTTTGCGCGAATGCGCAGCAGTTCAACCGTAATGCCGTCCTTCAGCCTGCTGCCTATGCTTCCCTTTGCGCAGCAGCCCGACAGTAAAGCGTAAAACCGCAAGTTCTGCCGGTTTTCGGCGTCCGTCCCAGAAAGGCAGACAAAAAGCCTCCTGTCGTAGCTTCATCCTACGATAGGAGGCTTTTTATCAAAAGATACGTTTTGCCGGCCTTAAGCAGCGTCTGGTTATCTGATTTTATTGGAAGGAAGAACTTCTATCGCTCCTCTCAACCATCCAGCAGTTCGAAAAGTGCGAACGATTCTGCGGCAAGAAGCAATGCCCTTTCCAAGCAGCAATTCAAGTCTTGACCGGACTTTTGCACAGAAAATTTATTTACACACGCGGTCATAATAGGCCTGGTAAGCGGCGACCATCTCTGCTACATGAAGGTTCTTCAGCTGTGCAAGATAGGACTCCCACTCAGCGTCTATATCGCCTTCACCAGAAATCCATTTGGCAAAGGTTTCGTTTACATATTTCCAGATGTCCACAGAATACTTGTTGATCGCTTCGTTTTCCTCAACAGTCTGGAATTTGTATGGCATCACTTCATTGACCCATGTACCTTCAAGCACCTTGTTCATTTCAAGCCGCTCAATACGTTCTGAACCAACGTTAATATAAGCGAGCTGCTTTTGTTTTCATCTTTCCGTCCAGCACACCACCGGATTTTTCTTTGGATTCGGAGCTTTCCCCTTACTTCTATGCACTCCGTTCCAACGAGGAGGGCCGTTCCGTCTGCGGCATCGTATCCTGCGCGCCGGAGCAGGACACCGGCATCCCGGAGAGGTTCCTTGCAGCGGCGGCCCGGTTCCCGGAGGCCTGGGAGGAAGCACCGGAGCCACTCTCCAAAAGCGTCGAACATGTCTCCCATTAGATCGCCGCTCTTCCGGACGGGCCGCTGCTCTCTCCGGAGCAGATGCAGCCGGTCTTGCTGACACTTCGAAAAATTTTGGCTGGTTTGGAACCCAGCGTCCGCATGGATGTCCCCGAGAGCTTTCTGCTGGCGGACAACCCATCCGCTGCCGCTGTCCGACAAAAGCTCCACAGCATTATCAGTTCCCTGCAGACCAGTACGGTGCCAGATTCCGACGTTTCCCAGATCGCGCAGATCCAGCTCTACATTGCCCAAAACTTTGAAAGCCCGGAATTTTCCGTCGGCCGCCTGGCGGACCAGTTTTCCATGCCGGTCTCGACCCTCAGCTCCTTTTTCCGCGGACAGACCGGCGAATCCCTCAGCGATTACATCACCCGGCTGAAAATCGAGCGGGCCAAGGAGCTTCTCGCCTACTCCACCCACACCATCGGGGAGATCGGCATGGCGGTGGGCTATTACAGCGTCAGCTCCTTTATCCGGCGGTTCCGCTCCGAGGTCGGCATGACCCCGGGAGAATACCGCGAACAGCAGGTCAGATAAGCCCCAAAACGCAAAACCAGCCGGCGGGATTCGGAGGAATCCCGCCGGCTGGCTTTTTATGCTTTCGGATTATAATTGACCTAGGCTTCCTGTGCGCTGCGCGGTGTAGAGCTTATAGTAATCGCCCTTTTTCGCGATCAGTTCCTCGTGGGAACCGCACTCGGAAATGCCTTTATTGGAGATATACATGATCTTGTCGCAGTTTTTGATGGTAGACAGCCGGTGCGCAATGATAAAGGAGGTGCGCCCCTTGAGCAGCTCGTTGAGCGCCGTCTGGACCATCCGCTCGGTCTTGGCATCGATGGAGGAGGTGGCCTCGTCGAGAATCAGGATCTTCGGATCGGCCAGCAGGGTTCGGGCAAAGGAGATCAGCTGCCGCTGCCCCTGGGAAAGCCGCGAGCCGCGCTCGTTGACCTCGGTGAGATAGCCCTTCTCCATTTCCTGGATAAACTCGTCGGCGCAAACCGTCCGACATGCCTGCCGGACTTCCTCGTCCGTGGCGTCCAGACGGGCGTACTTGATGTTGTCGAGGACGGTGCCGGAGAAGATGAAGCTGTCCTGGAGCATGATCCCCATCTGGGACCGCAGAGAATGCAGCGTTACCTTGGAGATATCGTGGCCGTCGATGAGGATCCGTCCACCGGTCAAGTCATAGAACCGGGAAATCAGATTGACGATGGTAGACTTGCCCGCACCCGTGGGGCCGACTAGGGCGATGCTCTCGCCGGGCTTCACGTCAAAGGACACGTCCTCCAGGATATTCCGGGGCGGCTCATAGGCAAAGGTCACGTGGTCGAAGGTCACGTGGCCTTCGATTTTGGGCAGCTCCGTGGCGTCCGGTGCGTCGTCGATGCCCACCGGTTCGTCGATCATCTCGAAAATGCGCTCCAGGTAAGCAATGCCGTTGATAAAGGTGTTGTAGAGATTCGAAAGGTTCAGCAGTGGCTGCCAGAAGCGCCAGGCATAGTTGGATACAGCGGCGATGGTGCCGAAGGAGGCCGTCGGGTTCATAACCAACACGCCGACGATGTACATGGCACCGACCACCCAGGTGGTGACGTTATCCACCGTCACCCAGACACAGTTGGAGATCCGCTGAGCCTTATTCCAAAGGTGGAAGTAGTCCATGTTCAGCCGATCGAAGATCCCGGCGTTCTGCTCCTCGCGGGTAAACAGCTGGGTAATCTTGGCCCCGTCCAGGCTTTCCTGCAGATAGGCGTTCATGTTGGAACCCTTGTTGGAAACCTTCTGCCAGGTGCGGCGCTGGGCCGGCTTGATGAGCATGATTACCAGCACGAAGACCGGCACGCCCGCGATAATGATCAGCGACAGCTCTACATTGACGAAGAACATGAAGATGGCGATGAACAAGAGGTTGAAGATGTCCATGATAAAGTTGATAATACCATTGGACAGCATATCCGAGACATTGTTGATATAATGGATGACGCGGGTGAGAATCTTGCCGTGGGGACGGCTGTCGTAAAAAGCAAACGGCAGTTTCTGCAGATGGTCAAAAAGGTCTTTGCGCATGTCGTAGATGATGTCCTGTCCGACCCGCGTCATGATCCGGGCACGTACGGTGGTCATCACGATGCTCAGGATAATGGTCAGGATTGTCACCGCGGTGAGAAGGCCCAGCTGGGTGTAATCCTTGGAAGGAATGACCACGTCAAAGGCCTGCTGCAGGATCATCGGGTAAACCAGCGACGACAGCGCGGAGATCATGCTGGCCGTCATCGCCAGGAGCATTTTCCGGGTATGCCGCTTGGCATAGACCGCGGCGCGTTTAAAGTGCTTGAGGCTAAACGGAGTTTCCAGGGTCTCGTCCACGTCGTATTTGTTGCGTACCGCCATCAGTCCTCACCTCCGATCGCTTCCTGGAGGGTGCAGATTTCCGTATAGTAGCCGCCCAGCTTCACCAGCTCGTCGTGGGTGCCGATCTCCGAAATTTCGCCGTCCTTAAGGACGACGATCCGGTCGGCACGGCGGGTGGTGGAGATCCGCTGGGCTACGATGATCTTGGTGCAGGGGAAGTCCAGGTGGTCCAGGCTCTCCTGGATGAAATGCTCGGTTTCCATGTCAACGGCGGAGGTGGTGTCATCCAGGATGAGGATGGCCGGCCGGATTGCCAAAGCCCGGGCCAGGGCGATTCGCTGCTTCTGGCCGCCTGAGAGTCCGACGCCCCGTTCGCCGACAATGGTGTCAAAGCCGTTTTCCATCTTGTCAATGAAGTCCGCGGCGGAAATTTCCGCGTAATGCCGGGTCTGCTCCTCACTCATGGAGGAATCTCCGTAGGCAATGTTTCCGTCGACCGTATCCGAGAACAGGAATACGTCCTGGGTCGCCATGCCAATGTTGTGCCGCAGGGTTCGGAGATCCCACTCCTTAATGGGCAAGCCGTCGATTTTCAGAGAGCCGGAGGTGATGTCGTAAAGCCGGGGGATCAGGTTCATCAGCAGGGTCTTGCCGGAGCCAGTGTTGCCCATGACCGCCACGGTCTCGCCAGGCTTGATGTGCAGGTCGATGTGCTTCAGAAGCGGATGCCCCGCCAGAGACAGGCAGACGTCCTCAAAGCGGATGTCTCCCTCCAGACGCTCGCTGGTTTCCCGGCAACCGTAGCGATTGACAATGGTCGGCCGGGTATAATAAAGCTCGATAACCTTGGAGGCGCTGGTCATGAAACGCTGAACATCGTTGAGCAACGGTCCCAGGTTGCGGATGGGGTTTGCAAAGGTCCAGACCAGTCCGGAAAACGCCATCAGCTGACCCACCGTGATCCGGCCGTTGATGACAAAAAGGCTTCCCAGGCACAGAACGACGATGGACATGGCTTGAGCGGTCATTTCAATAGCCGGGTAGTATTTCAGCCAGAAAAAGCTGACCGCAATACTGGCATCGTGATAGTCTTTGTTTTTTTTGTCAAACAGGCTGATTTCGTAAGCCTCTTTGGCAAAGGCCTTCACTACCCGGTTTCCAGCGATGTTCTCCTGGGCACGGGAATTCATCACCGACAGACGCTCCCGCTGTTCGGCGTAATAGGGCCGTACCTTGCGGGAATAGGTGTATGTAATTCCAAAGAGCACCGGGAAAAGGCAGCAGAGAATGAGCGTAAAGATAACGTCCGTCCGCAGAAAGTAGATCAACACCGCGATAAACGCCACCGCCGAATCAATCGCGATCCGGACGGAATAGGCTGTGACATACCGGACGACGTCGATATCGCCGGTCAGCCGGGTCATCAGGTCACCGGTGCGGTTACGGTCATAAAAGCTCATGTCCTGTTTCTGCATGTTCCGGTAAATGTAACTGCGGATGTTGGTTGCAACCAGGATGCCGGCTTTTTCAAAAGTGATAACCATCAAATAGCCAACTCCTGTGCGCAGCAGCGTAAAACCGATCATCAGCACCACAAGGGGGATCAGAGCACTGATCTCCGGTTCGACGCCTTCGGGGGGCATCAGCACCCGGTCGATGATCTGCTGGGAAATTAAGGGGTTCACGAGGTTCATCAGCGAAGTCGAAATCACCAAGCATATTGCCAGGATATACTTGCCTCGGTATCCCTTGAGGTTTTCCCAAACCCATTTCAAAGGAAACATGGAATCACCGCCAATCTCAACAGACGAAGGTTTTGGGCCTCCAGTCGAAGCCCGCGGATTAAGAGTTCATAACTATTATAACGGCTTATTCAAAAATGAAAAGCCTTTTTTGAAAAAAAGTTTTCCCAAAGATAAACAAGTTTTTACCCGAAATTTAGGGCATTGTGCGGACTCTCCGAAAGAAGGGCCCGGCAGTGTCCCCTTTTATAATGTAGGGAAATCTGTTAAATAAATAACAAAGAGGACAGCCCTTTTCAGCGGCATCTAAAAAAACCGCGCCGGTGATTTGACCGGCGCGGTTTCGAAAAATTTTCCGCCATGTGTTTTTGCAGGAGGCTTATCAACGGGTTTTACTTCCACAGCAGGATGCCGGACGTCTGACAGACTTGGCAGTTGTCTTCCTGGCAGTTGCCGCTGCAGAGGCAACGACGACGCAGCTCTCCATCCTTGCCCCGCGCCACTTCAATGCCGACGTTTTCCCCCCGTTCCGGACAGTATTTTACCTCATAGCTTTTTCCTTCCATGCTCATATCCTCCTTTTCCCGGTCCCCCGCCGGGACTTGCCGGCAGGGCGCTGTTACCAGCTTATGTACGTCGGGACGGATTCATGCATCCTCTTGAAAAAAAGCGGGCTCCCGCATAATCTGCGCATATCATCCAATATTTACCTCATACGAATATACGGACAGAAAACCGCAGGCATCTCCTGGCGCAAACTCCAGGAGGAGCAGAAAGGAGCATATAATGGACTTTGCCGCCAAGCTTCCCGCAAAAGTCCGGGCCCTGCTGCAGAGAAGGGAACAGCAGAAGCAATCCGCCCTGCTGGAGGAGCTTTCCGATCTCCAGCTTCAGCTGAACGCAGCCCGAAGCCAATTCGATATTCTCACTGACGAGGACATGATCGACGCCTGCTGCTATCAGATCAAGGCGCTTTCCACACGTTACGACCGGATGCTCCGGGAGGCCAAGTATCGGGGCCTGCAAAGCGCTCCTTACGGAGTGAATTCTGCCTTTCACCGAGACTGAGCCTTTTCATCCAAGCAAAAAAGGTGTATAATAAAACTGCCGGGATATCCCGACGGAAAGGATGAGGGGCCTTGATCCAAAACCCTTGCGTACAGGAACTGATCGAGAGCATCGCGTCTCTCTGCTCTCCCCGAAAGATTTATATTTTCAGCATGAAATACGACCTGCGCCAAAATGTCACCGGTTTCAAACTCTGTGTTGTCGCGGACACAGCGGATAAGCGGAAGCTGGAGCAGGACATCTATCTGACGTTGGACTGTGAGATCCCCTACGACGTCATCGTCTATACCGGCGAAGAATGGGAGCAGTTCTCTGGGTCTG
The DNA here is from genome assembly GCA_905214265.1 of uncultured bacterium. Taxonomy (GTDB): domain Bacteria; phylum Bacillota; class Clostridia; order Oscillospirales; family Ruminococcaceae; genus Merdivicinus. The sequence continues at coordinate 3,439 of CAJMLQ010000014.1, read as the reverse complement.
GCCGTTCCTTTGCCCATAGCATTCTGGAAAAGGGGGTCCTCGTCTATGACAAGGCGCCGGAATAACCCCTTCGACAGCCGCCGCTATCAGGACTGGATGAACGCGGCCTACGATGACTACCGGGCCGCCAAGCTGCTGTCCGGCGACCATACACTGAACAACGCCACGGTCTTTCACTGCCAGCAGTGCGCGGAAAAGGCTCTGAAGGGCTTCATTCTGGCCCGGACCCACCAGGCGGTGGACGGCCACAATCTGACCTGGCTCTGCCGCAGGGCTGTCTCCGTAGACGAGAGCTTTCGGGAATGGATGGACGAAAGCACTGCGCTGAACCGGTACTACATTGAGACGCGGTACCCGACGGATATTCCCACTGAGATCTCAGATGAAGAAATGGCCCGGCTCCTGCAGATGACGGAACGGCTGTTTTACTATGTCGCCGACGAACTGGGCGTCACCAGCTCTCTGGATGATCTGGAGGCCTATTAAAACGGTCTATCGCACAAAAGGACTGGGCTGCCCCAGTCCTTTGATTTTTCTAGTCGTTCTTATCCTTGGGCTTGAAAACCAGCGCGACAATCAGCCCGAAGACAATGGCCGCCGTGATTCCGGCCGCAGAGGCGGTCAGTCCGCCGGAGAGAACACCCATCAGCCCATCCTTATCAATGGCCTCCCGGACGCCCTTGGCCAGGAGGCTGCCAAACCCCGTCAGGGGAACGCTGGCTCCGGCCCCGGCAAAATCGATCAGCGGCTGATACCACCCCAGTCCTCCCAGTACCACACCGGCAACCACATAAGCTACCAGGATCCGGGCCGGCGTCAGCTTCGTATAGTCAATGAGGACCTGTCCCACCGCACAGAGCGCTCCGCCGATGAGAAAGGCCTTCGCATATTCCCAAAAAGTTTCCATACTTCCTCCTATCCCCTTATCCGCCCCGCTCGTGGCTGAGATGGACCAGGTGGGCAATGCCGGGAATGCTCTCTCCCTGCTGCACCGAGGTGGGAGACATCAACGCACCAGTGGCGATAAACAGCACGTCCTTGTACACCCCTGACGCCAGCCGAGGAAACACATAAGCGCAGAGTACCGACGCCGAGCAGCCGCAGCCGGAGCCGCCCGCATGGACATCCTGTCCCTCCAGATCGTAAAGCATCAGGCCGCAGTCGTCGTGCTGGCCGGAAATGTCGATTCCCTGACGGGTGAGCAGTTCCAGCAGCAGATCCTTTCCCACCTTCCCCAAATCCCCGGTCAGGATCAAATCGTAATCCTTCGGGCAAGTTCCGGTATCCTTAAGAAAGGTCTCGATGGTGGAAGCGGCCGCCGGAGCCATGGCCGCCCCCATATTGTTGGCGTCGGTTATGCCTAGATCCGTGATCTTCCCGATGCAGACCTCCCGGATATAGGGTGGCTTCGCTGAACCGCCTACAATGACTGCTCCCGAGGCCGTGGCGGTCCACTGGGCGGTGGGCGGACGCTGGCCCCCATATTCCAGCGGGAAGCGGAACTGCCGTTCCGCTGAACAAAAGTGAGAGGACGTCACCGCAGCTGCATGTATCGCCAAACCGTTGTCCACGAACAGCGATGCCACACAGAGGCTCTCCGCCATGGTGGAGCAGGCTCCGTACAGTCCCAGAAACGGAATCTCCAGATCCCGCAAGCCGTAGGTGGAGCCGACGCACTGGTTGAGCAGGTCCCCAGCAAAGATCAGATCGATATCCGTGGTGGAGAGCCGCGCCTTTTCCAGGGCCTTATTCACCGCGTCCTTTTGCAGGCGGCTTTCCGCCTTTTCCCAGGTCTGCTCTCCAAAAGAAGAATCGTCGCACAGAAGGTCAAAATCCCGCGCCAACGGTCCCTCTCCCTCTTTTTTTCCCCCGACGGCAGCATAAGAGACCGCCGACGGCCGGTTATCCAGCCGGAAAGTGCTCCGGCCGATTTTTTGAGACATGGTGTTCGCTCCTTTCAAATCCCGCTCAGCGGATGAGATAGTAGATCAGCCCATAGATGCAGGATGCCGTGACGCCGTACACGATAACCGGCCCTGCGATCGAAAAGAGCTTTGCGCCCAGCCCCAGAATCAGGCCCTCGCTTTTAAATTCCAGCGCCGGGGACACCACGGCGTTGGCGAACCCGGTGATAGGGACCAGCGTGCCCGCGCCTGCGTGCTTTGCCAGCTTGTCGTAAACATTGAGCCCCGTTGCCAAGGCGCTCAAAAACACCAGCGTGACGGAGGCCGCCGTGGGAGCCAGTTCTTCTGAGACGCCAAGATATTTCCACAATGCGATCAACCCCTGTCCCAGCGTGCAGATCAGTCCGCCTATCAGAAACGCCATCGGGATCGTAAACCAGCTTTTTGTATTTGGAGATGCTTTTTTCGTCATCTCGCTGTATTCGTTGGCTGTGACCTTTTTCATTGAACCATCCTTTCCGCAACACGGATATCACTATTTTCGGCGAAGGCCGGCAATATATACATTTTAAAATTGTTATAAAATCTCTTGACATTTTTAAAAATATAGGATATACTAATTCTAAAGTTATTCTAAAAACTGAAGGTGGTGTCACATGGAGAGACTGCGTAGCATCCTAAAGAAAAACGGGGTGCAGGTCACCAAACAGCGGCTTGAGGTCTATCAAATCCTCAAGGAGCTGAATACGCATGTTACTGCCGAGGATATTCTGAAGGTTCTCAAACGCCAGGGGAACAGCATGACGGTTGCAACGGTCTACAACATTCTCAACCTTTTTGAACAGAAAGGCCTCATCATGCGGGTAGGCACAGCTGGAGAACCGGTTATTTACGATATCAATACCTATGGACATGTTCACGTCTGTGATTGTGATACGCGGCATGTGCGGGATTATCCAGATAAGGGGCTTTTAGAGGTTGTAAACCGGTATCTGCAGGAAAATCCCCTAAAAGGCTTGGAATTAAAACGGGTAGACATCAGCCTGATTGGGCATGATAAAGTGTGGAAACCATAAAATGTGGTTATAAAAAAATAGGAGGTTATTTTCATGGAACTCAAAGGATCCAAAACAGAAGCCAATCTTGCCGCAGCGTTCGCCGGCGAATCTCAGGCCCGCAACAAGTACACGTATTATGCCTCAAAAGCGAAAAAAGATGGCTATGAGCAAATTGCCGCACTTTTCACCGAGACCGCCAACAACGAAAAGGAGCATGCCAAAATCTGGTTCAAACTGCTTCACGGCGGCGAGATGGCAGATACTGAAACAAATCTGAAGGATGCTGCCGGCGGCGAAAACTACGAATGGACCGAAATGTATCCCACCTTCGCTAAAGAAGCACGGGAAGAGGGATTCACCCAAATCGCTGCACTTTTTGAGATGGTCGCCCAAATCGAAAAGGAACATGAGCAGCGTTATCATGTACGACCGAATGCGCGAGATCCTTACTGCTGGCACCATCGGGGAACTGAAGCA
>CAJMLQ010000013.1 GCA_905214265.1 uncultured bacterium | reverse complement strand
GCTGGCCGGGAAAATTTTATATTTTTTCACTGTCCTCTTGACGGGGAGCGGTTCACCAATATGGTTACAGGCGTTTATGATTTTTCTGTCATGCGGCAAAATTTGTGTTATAATAACCTCAAAGACTTTTTCTTAAAAAGCGGACATTTTAGAGAAAGATGGTGGACTCACATGAACCAACCTATAAAAATTTTAGCAGTCGGTAACAGCTTCTCCGAAGACGCAACCTTTTACTTGGCAGAAATCGCCGCAGCCGGCGGGCGGCCCATGATTTTGGGGCGCCTGTATATTGGTGGCTGCTCCCTAGAACGGCACTGGCAGAATGTCCGCAGCGGCTCAGAGGACTATCTCTATAACCACACCAGCCGTCAACAGGTTCCGTCGTCGATCGCTTTTGGCCTGAAAGCGGAAGATTGGGACTTTGTCACGCTTCAGCAGGCCAGTCATTTTAGCGGACTTCCGGAAACCTACCGCCCTTTTCTGGAAAACCTCTCCGCTTATGTGAAAGTAATGGCGCCCCGGGCAAGACAGGCCGTGCATCAAACCTGGGCCTATGCCCAAAACAGCGAGCACCCGGGCTTTGCCTCTTACCACAACGACCAGGACGAAATGTATCACTGCCTGCGTAACGCCTACAGCCGGGCCGCCGAAATAATCCATGCGGACGCATTCCTTCCGGTAGGTGATTCCTGGCAGCTGGCAAGAAAAACCGCCATCGGGGACAATCTCTGCCGCGACGGCTTTCACGGCAATGAAAAGGGCCGTTATCTGGGGGCTGCTGTCTGGTATGAGGTCCTTTTGGGCGGCGACATCCGTAAAAACACTTTTTGCCCGGATGGAATCTTACCAGCAGAGCTGGAAATCCTGCAGCAATGCGCCCATGAGGCGGCTGACCAATACCGTCTCCGCTAAAGTTTACAAAAGACCGCTATATTTCATTTGCCGATTGTGCTATAATACCCATTACAGTGCAGGAAGGTCTTTTGCCTCCCCCACGATCCTGCCGTTCAGGAGGGCTATCATGAACAACCGGCAACCTGACTTTCAAAACATATCTCCGATCGGGCATATCTACGTCAATGGCTATGGCTTTGTAAACACCGATCCACGTCTCCAGGAGGAACGGGGAATCCGCAGAAACGCTGCTGTCACAGGCTTGGCACTGGTGGAAATTTTTGTGCTTTCCGCACTTTGTCCCTATGCGGCGACAATATTTATAAACGGACTTTGGGCACTTATGCCCCTCGCCAGCGGTTACGGTGCATCCCTTGCCCTAGTGGAGCTCCGGGAAATGCTCAGTTATCTGTTTTCTATGGGAATTCCCCTGCTCCTGACGTTTGTCCTGCTTCGGCCCCGGCGCGGCAGCATCTCGCTGCGGCGTTTTCCAACCGATGGAACCCTTTTATCTTACTCGATGATTGCCTCGCTGGCCGTCATGGTACTCATGAGTATTGTGGCCGGCTGCATTGAGCGAATTTTCGCCTATTTCCACATTCTGGAGCTGACGCCGGATTATCTTCTTCCTTCCACACCGGTTGCGCTGGTGCTCTATATCATCCGGCTTTCCCTGCTTCCGGCCCTGCTGGAAGAACTGCTATTCCGGGGCGTGCTGCTGCGCTCCTTGCGGCAGTACGGCGACGCTTTTGCGCTAGTCGCTTCCTCCGCAGCTTTCGGATTCATCCACTACAGCATTACAAAGGATCTTAGCGGTTTTGTAATGGGGCTGATATTGGGGTATTTTGTAATTCGAACCGGTTCCGTCTTTACGGCTGTATTTTCCCGATTCCTCACGCTGCTGGTTCCGCTGGTCCTGCGGCTGATCCAGCATATTGCGCCATATTCTATTTATCGGATTACGGAGTACACTCTCTATTGCCTGATTCTCGCAGTAGCGATCGGCGTCTTTATCCTGATCTGCCGCCGGGAGGGCAACGCCTTTATCCTTAGCAGCGGCAATACAGAAACGTGCATTTCTCGGAAGCTCCGGGCTTATTTCCTTAACCTCCCCATGTTCTTTGCCATTGTCCTCTGGATTGTCCAGATCTTCCGGCACATCCACTTCATCGGCTGAACCGGTATGAAAGGAGGAGTCCCCCTGGCAACCCGAGAAGAAGATGAAACGTTTATGGGGCTGGCCCTGGAGCAGGCACGGATCGCTGCCTCCCTGGGCGAAACTCCCATTGGGGCAGTTGTTGTCTGGGAAGGAAAAGTGGTTTCCTTAGCCTGTAACCGGCGGGAACTGGACAAGTTGGCCACTGCTCATGCCGAACTGCTGGCCATCAACGAGGCATGCCGCAAGCTGGGGGGCTGGCGGCTGCACAAGGCGACTCTCTATGTTACGCTGGAGCCTTGCCCGATGTGTGCCGGCGCAATCATTAACGCCCGAATCAAGCGGGTAGTCTATGGAGCTCCGGACCGGAAAGCCGGCTGCTGCGGATCGGTTCTGGATCTGTTTCGGGAGCCATTTAACCACCATCCAGAAGTCACTGGCGGCATTTTGGCGGAGGAAAGTTCCACGCTGCTGACCAGCTTTTTCAGGCAGCTTCGGAAAACGTAAAACTCCCCGGCGGATTCCTTCCGCCGGGGGCCTTTTTGTGTTGAAAAAACTTGCAAAATCTTGAAAATCCTTGCGGAATCTTGAAAATCCTTGCGGAATCTTGAAACTGCTAAATGAATTCTGCCCCTCCGCGCACTCCATCCGGATAGGCACCGATAAAACGGCCTACTGCCGCCAGGCTTTCATCTGCAAGCACCGCCGTCGCAGCAGCTTTCAGCTCCGGGACGGCGTTTGCCACCGCGTAACACTCGTCCGCTACGGCAAACATCGCCAGATCGTTGCGGTTGTCTCCAAAGCAGACGGTTTTTTCCCCTCCATACTTTTCCTGGAGCCATTGAATTCCCGCCGCCTTGGACGCACTGGCATCGTAAATTTCAACGTACCAGGTATCCTCCTGGTAACTATCCCGGTAGCGGTGAAACACCATCCCAGAAATACCCTCCAGCCGTTGGGCCAGCCGGGCCGATCGCTCCTCGGAATCGATCACGCAATAAAAAATGGGAATATCCCCCGGATTTGGAGTCCCCTGCACAAAGGTCTTGAGGGGTTTGTCTTTCCGAAGGTCGTAAAACATCTGCTGGCTCAAATTTTCCAGGCGGTCATAATAAACAAAGAGCCAGTCCTCCCGGACAGTGTACAGAAACCCACTCATCCCCAAATCCTCCAGCGCCTGCCGGGCTGCATCCGCCTCCTGAGCCCGCAGAGGGCACAGGTGGACGAATTTCTTCCGGGAAAAATCATAGATTCCCGCGCCGTTCATGACGACAGCGGGCAACGCGTCCGGGATCGGGGCAAGGATCTCCCCCACCGTGGCCGGCGTCCGGGCCGTCGCCACAGCAAAGGCGTCTCCCCGGGCGATGGCGGTGTTGATCCCGGCGGCGCTCTCTGGAGGAATGGACAGACAGCTGTCGATCAGAGTCCCGTCCAGATCGGATACAAATAATATCATGCTTTTTCCTTTCGGCGGCTGTCCATCCACAGCTTATATTCAATGGCGTCCACGCAAGCCTGGAGGCTGGCGTTGATAATATCCCGCGACACTCCCACCGTGGTCCAGACTTCCCGCCCGTCCGAGGTTTCCACCAAAACCCGTACCTTGGCAGCGGTGGCGTCCCGTGGTTCAATAACCCGGACCTTATAGTCGGTCAAGCGCATCCGCTCCAGCGAGGGATAAAACCGTCCCACCGCTTTCCGCAGGGCGCAGTCCAGCGCATGCACCGGGCCTTCCCCTTCCCCGCCTCCAATTTCGCAGGTGTCGCCAACCCGTATTTTCACAATCGCTGAGGATGCGTTGGAACGGCCGGATTCCACCTCCTGCTCCCCGATGGTGCGGGAATAGAGCACTTCAAAAAACGGCTGAAAGGAACCCTGCTGCCGGAGCACCATAAGCTGCAGGCTGGCAGCGGCATACTCGTACTGGTAGCCCAAATACTCCCGTTCCTTGATAAGGGCCACGATTTTTGAAGCATCGAAGCTATCCTTGCAGGCGGCATCCTCCAAAATCTGGGACACGGCCGCCCGCCCCGCTACCTCTGAAATGAGGACATTTCGCTGGTTCCCCACCTGGGAGGGGTCGATGTGCTCGAAGGAGGCCGGGACCTTCATTACACCGTCAATGTGCATCCCACCCTTGTGGGCAAAAGCGCTGCTCCCCACGTATGGCATCCCTGCATCGGGGACCACGTTGGCGACCTCTCCTACTGCACGGACATAGTGGGTCAGATTTCTCAGCCGTTCCGGCGGGATGCAGTCATACCCCTGTTTCAATTGGAGCGTGGGAAGGATTGCAGATAGATTGGCGTTGCCGCATCGCTCACCGAATCCCAAAAGAGTTCCCTGCACCTGGACCGCTCCTGCCTGGACGGCCAGAAGACTGTTTGCAACCGCACATCCAGCATCATTGTGACAGTGAATCCCCAGTGGGGCGGAAGTTTTCCCCTTTATCGTCGAAACAATGTGGAAAACTTCATCCGGCAGAGTCCCCCCGTTGGTGTCACAGAGCACCAACCAGGATGCGCCGGCCTTCTCCGCTGTACGCAGAACCATTTCCGCGTATGCAGGCTCCTGCTTCCACCCGTCGAAAAAGTGCTCTGCATCAAAGACCACCTCCCGGCCATGCCTGACCAAAAAGCGGATGCTGTCGGCAATCATCGACAGGTTTTCCTCCCGGTCCGTGCGCAGGATCTGCTCCACATGAAAAGCCGAAGCCTTGCCGAAAATCGATACAGTACCTGTATTGGCTGCCAGAAGAGCCAACAATCCCGGGTCCTGCTCTGCCGGAACACCGGGCCGCCGGGTAGATCCAAAAGCCGTCAGCTTTGCTTGATCAAGCTGGCATTCTGCAGCCTTTTGAAAAAATTCGCGGTCTTTCGGATTGGAAAAAGGGTTCCCTGCCTCTATATAGGGAACACCCAAATCGTCCAAAAGGTGGAGTATGTTGAGTTTATCACTGACGGAGAAGCTGATTCCCTGCCCCTGCGCGCCGTCGCGGAGAGTCGAATCAAAAAGCGTCAGCCGGTTCATGGGAGACACGTCCTTTCCGATTGATCCATTGCAAAACAGGGGCACCGGACGGTGCCCCTGTTCTTACTTTGCGGAATCACTTAACCAATAAATGCCTTGACGGAATCGGGAAGCTCCTCTTTATCCGCCGAAATAGTGAACACGATGTTCACTTCGCGGTCGCCGACAGCTGTGTTCAGCTTATTCAGGAACTTGCCAAGCTTGTCGTAATCCCGGCCGCCGATGCGGAGCGTGGAGTCGATAAACATGTCGGTGATGTCAAAATTGCCGGCAAGAACGCCAGTCAGGAAGCCATAAAATTCGTCATAGCCCTCAATTTCATCCTTGGAAGTCTCCATCAGCCGGACGGACGAAGGAATGTCATAGGTGAGGTGCGGGACCTTTTCAATGCAGACGACATTGCCGCTGGAAATCTTTTCGGCCGCTTCGACCATGTCCACCAAGATCTTGGTTTTGCCGGTGCCTTTTTTCCCTACGATCAGTTTAATCATATCGCGTACCTCCATTTTATCGGAGCGGACCCGCCCCGTTTGTTGTTATGCAAGAACCCCGCCGCGCATACCAGGTAGCCAGGCGCCGGGATACCTGTCCTCTGTAAGGGCTACTTGGAAAGCCGGGCCTCCAAATCCGCGCGGCGGTCCTCATAGCCAGGCTTGCCCAGCAGGGCAAACATGTTTTTCTTATAGCTCTCCACGCCGGGCTGATCAAAAGGATTGACACCCAGGAGATAGCCGGAAATCGCGCAAGCTTTTTCGAAGAAATAGACCATCCAGCCAAATTCATATTCGTTGATCTCCGGAATTTCCAAAACAACGGCAGGAACACCGCCTTCGGTGTGGGCTAGGATGGTGGCCTCCATCACCTTACGGTTAACCTTGCTCATCTCCTGGTTGGAGAGGAAGTTCAGGCCGTCCAGGTTTTCCGGATCCTCCTCGATGAAAAAGTCCTGCTTCGGCTTCTGGATATCCATGAAGGTCTCGAACATGATCCGGGAACCATCCTGGATAAACTGGCCCAGAGAATGCAGGTCTGTGGAAAAAATAACAGAAGAGGGATAAATACCCTTGTTGTCCTTTCCCTCGCTCTCGCCGAAAAGCTGCTTGTACCACTCCGCCATCATCGCGAAGCAGGGGTCAAAGCTGGCCATGATCTCCACCGCTTTTCCCTTCTGGGAAAGCGCAAAGCGGGTAGCCGCGTATTGGTAGCACTCGTTCTTTTCCAAGCAGCCGCAGCTATATGCCTCCTGTGCGGCCTTGGCGCCGTCCATGATCTTCTGGATATCACATCCCGCAGCGGCAATGGGCAGAAGACCCACAGCGGTCAGTACGGAATAGCGCCCTCCCACGTCGTCGGGAACGACAAAAGTCGCATAACCCTCTCGGTCCGCCAGTTCCTTCAGAGTGCCTTTCGCCTTGTCCGTGGTGCAGTAGATACGTTCCTTCGCGCCATCCGCACCATATTTTTTCTCCAGCAGGGATTTGAACACCCGGAATGCCAGTGCAGGTTCCGTCGTAGTGCCGGATTTGGAAATCACGTTTACTGCCAGGTCCTTGCCTTCACAGATCGAAAGCAGCTCCTGAAGATAGGAGGGACTGACGCTGTTACCGGCAAAATAAATATCCGGTGTATCCTTTTTCAAATTGTTATACAGAGGGGATTTTAACAGCTCAATCGCCGCCCGGGCGCCGAGATAAGAGCCGCCGATTCCGATTACGATCAGGATGTCCGCCTGCTTCTGAATTTTCGCCGCGGCCTGCTGGATGCGCGCAAATTCTTCCTTATCGTAATTGGTAGGAAGCTCCACCCATCCTAAAAAGTCGTTCCCAAGGCCAGTATGGCTGGTCAGGGACTCATGTGCGGTCTTGACAGCGCCGGAAAGCGCTCCTAATTCATGTTCCGCCAGAAAGCCCTTCAGATAGGTACTGTTAAAGTGAATCGCCATGAAGATTCCTCCGATATTGTGGGTTGTTTGGTATGGTTCTATTGTACTACAGAACCCCAATGCTTTTCAACCGCTTTTTATGAATTTTGTTAGAAATTATGCCCATCCCTGGGAAAAGCGTTCTTCCTATGAAAAAAGTTCCCGCAATGAGCGGATTTCCCATGTAGGTGCAACATTACTGGAACAGGGCTTTTCCTCCGGGTTCAGCCAGCAGCTGTCAATGCCGGCATTGACTCCTCCCGCGATATCGGAAGTTAGAGAATCGCCGACAATCAGCGCCTGAGAACGGTCTTTCAGCCCGATCTTTGAGAAAACATAATCAAAATAGGCTTTCTGCGGCTTTGCCGCTCCCGCTTCTTCCGACACGAAAATACCGGTGATATATGGCGCCAGTTCCGATTCCCGCAACCGCCGCTTCTGCACCCGGGTAATTCCGTTGGTCGTCAGATACAGCGTGGCCGTCCGTGACAGCTCCCTGCAGGTGTCCAGCGCGTCTGGAAGCAAAAAATTCCCCTCTGCCAGGGCATCGGGATACTCCTCTCTGCCTACCCTTTCCGGGTCTGCCGCCTGCCCAAGCTGCCGGAACAGGCAGACGAACCGCTCCACCTGGAGTTGATCCTTGGTCGTTTCGCCGCGCTCCAGGACGCGCCACAGGGCTTCGTTGATCTCCCGGTACTGTTCCAGAACCGCTTCTCCAAACGGAAAGCCGTGGGCCGCAAAGACCTTCCGGAGCGCCTCCCGTTCTGCACGTCGGAAATCAAACAGCGTTTCATCCGCATCCAGTAAATAAACGGAATACCGCCTCATCGCCATCCCCTTTCCCCGTTACAGAAATGCCATCAGTCCAGTACCCACCGCGCCAAGCACGATCAACACGGCCAAAACCAGACAAATCACCCGAACCGTCGTCTTTTTTACCGCTCGCATGGAATTCCCCCATTTCCTATCGCTGTATGATTGATTTCTATTATACCTCTTTCGGATGGCAGAAATCAAGGAACGCTTTGTGAACAGACTTCGGATTTTGTGAAGCTGAGAGCCTCCGCAGATGGAAAGGCCCTATGCGGATATCTCACCACATAGGGCCTTCACTGTCCACATGGCCTGCGGACGGACCTTCCGTAAGTTATACCAGCTCAATGATGGCCATTTCCGCTGCGTCGCCGCGGCGGGGACCGATCTTTACAATGCGGGTATAGCCACCGTTTTTGTCGGCATATTTCGGTGCGATTTCGTCAAACAGTTTCTTGGATACGCCCTCTTTGGTGACGTAGCCGAAAACCTGGCGTTTGGCGTGGAGGGTGTTCTCCTTGCCGAGGGTAATCATCTTCTCGGTCATCGCACGGACTTCCTTTGCTCTGGTGACAGTGGTCTCGATCTTGCCGTTTTCCAGCAGGAAGGTTACCATTGCCCGGAGCATCGCGTTTCTATGGTCAGAGGTTCTTCCCAGTTTTCTGCTGCCTGGCATGAATTTCACTCCTTACCTTGTTTATTCGTCATCGTGGGTGAGGCTGAAGCCTAGGGCTTCCAGTTTCGCCATAACCTCTTCCAGCGATTTTCTGCCGAGGTTGCGGACCTTCATCATCTCTTCCTCGGATTTGTTGATCAAATCTTCTACCGTGTTGATCCCGGCGCGTTTCAGACAGTTAAAGGACCGAACAGACAAGTCAAGCTCCTCAATGGTCATCTCCAGGACTTTTTCTTTGCCCTTGTCGTCTTTTTCAACCATAATATCGGTCGCGTATACCTCATCCGACAAATCTACGAATAGATTAAGATGCTCGGTGAGAACCTTGGCTCCGAGAGATACAGCTTCCTTCGCCGAAATTGTTCCGTCTGTCCACACTTCAATCGTGAGCTTGTCATAGTCGGTTATCTGCCCGACACGGGTGTTTTCAACGGTGTAGTTCACCTTCAGCACGGGGGTATAAATACTGTCAACGGGAATCGCTCCGATGACATTTTGGATCTTCTGCTTGTTGCGCTCGCTGGGGACGTAACCGCGTCCCTTGTCGATCACAATCTCCATGTACAGCTTGGCACCCGGCCCCAGAGTGGCGATATGCATACCCGGGTCCAGGATCTCCACCTCGGAGTCCACCTTGATGTCGCCGGCGGTGACTTCGCACTCGCCTTCCGCCTCAATGTGGATGGTCTTGGGGGCGTCGCCGTGGATCTTCGCAATAAGTCCCTTCATGTTCAGGACGATTTCGGTAACGTCTTCTTTGACACCCGGTACCGTAGAAAACTCATGTTGAACGCCATCGATCTTAATCGATGTCACTGCTACACCGGGAAGCGAGGAGAGAAGCACCCGCCGCAGGCTGTTGCCCAGCGTCGTGCCGTAGCCACGCTCAAGAGGCTCCAATACAAATCTTCCGTACGTTCCGTCCGACTTAATCTCAGCCGTCTCAATTACTGGCTTTTCAATCTCTATCATTCAATACCCTCCTAACACCAGCCACAGGCTGGCTGCGCAGTTTCGTGATCCCCGTCCGCCAAAAGCGGACAGGGCCGCAACATGATGATCGCGTACCCTTGCCGAATGAAGCCCCTCCCAACCGAACGGATCGTCCGGCTCGAATTGCGGGCCGCCCAAGCATTACTTGGAGTACAACTCGACGATCAGGTGTTCCTCGACTTCGAGGTCGATATCATCGCGGTTGGGCATACGAACGACCTTGCCGGTAAACTGTTCGCGGTTCATATCAAGCCACATGGGAACAGGGCGGGAACCGCAGCTCTCGTCAATGGCTTTGAATTTTTCGCTCTGGCGGGATTTCTCCGACAGGGTGATGACGTCGCCTTCCTTGACAAGCAGGGAGGGGATGTTCACCTTGTTGCCGTTGAGTTTGAAGTGGTTATGACGGACCAGCTGTCTGGCTTCTGCGCGGGAGTTTGCCAGGCCCAGACGGTAAACAACATTGTCCATGCGGCACTCCAGCAGACGGAGCAGGTTTTCGCCGGTCTGGCCGGATTTCCGCTCGGCAATATCAAAGTAATGGGCAAACTGGCCTTCCAGGACGCCGTAATAGCGCTTGGCGGTCTGCTTTGCCCGGAGCTGCAGCCCGTACTCAGAAACCTTTTTACGGTTCTGGCCGTGCTGTCCGGGAGCGTAGCCTCTGGCTACGAACGGGCAATGCTCGGAATAGCATTTGGAACCCTTCAAGAACAATTTCTGTCCTTCGCGGCGGCACATTCTGCATACCGCACCGGTATATCTTGCCATTTAATTGCACCTCCTAATCATCAAACCAAAATTAGACACGTCTTCTCTTGGGAGGACGGCAGCCGTTGTGAGGGATGGGGGTTACGTCCTTAATCATCTTGACCTCCAGACCGCAGGCCTGCAGGGCGCGGATGGCGGCTTCACGGCCGGAGCCGGGGCCCTTGACGAAAACCTCAACGCTCTTGAGACCGTGCTCCTTTGCGGCATTGGCAGCCTTTTCAGCAGCGGTCTGCGCGGCAAAGGGAGTGGATTTCTTGGAGCCACGGAAGCCCATTTCGCCGGCGGAAGCCCAGGAAATCGCGTTGCCCTGCGTGTCGGTGATGGTGACGATGGTGTTGTTGAAGGTGGATTGAATATGAACGGCTCCACGCTCGATGTTCTTGCGCTCGCGGCGTTTGCGGACAACCGCCTTCTTGACGTTATTAGCCTTGGCCATTTTTCAAATCCCTCCTTATTTCTTCTTGTTGGCGATGGTCTTCTTCGGGCCTTTGCGGGTACGAGCATTGGTTTTGGTCCGCTGTCCTCTGACAGGCAGGCCTTTGCGGTGCCGCAGTCCGCGGTAGCAGCCGATTTCAACCAGGCGCTTAATGTTCAGAGCGACGTTTCTTCTCAGGTCGCCCTCAACGGTGTAATGCTTGTCGATATATTCACGGAGTTTTGTCGCGTCATCCTCGGAGAGGTCCTTCACCCGGATGTCGGGATTGACGCCGGTCGCCGCAAGGATGTCCCTCGCAGATTTCTGACCGATTCCGTAGACATAGGTCAGACCGATCTCGATTCGTTTTTCGCGGGGCAGGTCTACACCAGCGATACGAGCCATTAACTTGCACCTCCAATACGAAACCTCGCGGTTCCGCTGTGTTTAAGTGTTTGAGTGTTGAACGTCAAGCGTTTCTCAGCCCTGGCGCTGTTTGTGCTTGGGATTGTCACAGATTACCATGACCTTGCCTTTTCGCTTGATCACTTTGCACTTTTCGCAGATGGGCTTGACAGAAGGTCTTACTTTCACGTGGTTTCCCTCCTTGTACGTGGGTCCCGCAGGGGGACCGGGTCCTGGACGGTTTCCCGTGCCAGGCAGTTGAACGGAGATTATTTCGAACGCCAGGTAATGCGTCCCTTGGTCAGATCATAAGGCGACATTTCGACAGTCACCTTATCACCGGGAAGGATCCGAATGAAGTTCATCCGCAGTTTTCCCGATATATGCGCCAGAATGGTGTGTCCATTCGGAAGCTCTACCTTAAATGTCGCGTTTGGCAGCGAATCCACCACAACGCCCTCAATTTCGATTACATCATCTTTGGACAAGAGTTTCCCTCCTCTGCAAATGCTGCACGCAAAGCGGCTTTCAATTGTCTGTTCGTTTGTACTCGTTCCGGCTCCAGAACCGTTCCTGTCACCCGCAGGTGCCGGAGATTCTTTTTTTTCGGCTTTTCCAACAGTCTTGACCGTCCGTCAGCAAGATATGCAAACTTTCCGTCAAAACCGACAACCATGAAAAAGCCTTCATCACGGCCGCGGAGGCTTTGTACCACCGTCCCGATTTTTAACTCCATTGGTCCTCCCTCACCGTCTGGTCAGGATGACCGGCCCATCTTTTGTGATGGCAATGGTGTGTTCAAAATGGGCAGCCGCTTTTCCGGATTTGGCCCGGGTCGTCCACTTATCCGCATCAATGGTAACGTCGTCGCCCTCCAAGGTGATCATCGGCTCAATCGCGATGGTCATCCCCTCGGCAAGCCGCGGGCCTCTGCCCGGGCGCCCGAAGTTCGGCACTTCCGGATCCTCGTGGAGCTCCCGGCCGACGCCGTGGCCGACAAACTGCCGGACGATTCCGTATCCATAGGGCGTTACATGGGACTGGACGGCGAAGGAGATATCGCCGATGCGGTTTCCAACTACCGCCGCCTCGATCCCCTTATAGAGGCTCTCCTGCGTCACTCGAAGCAGCGTTGCGACTTCCTCGGAAACCTCGCCCACCGCAAAGGTGTAAGCGTTGTCGCCGTGGTATCCATCAATCGTGGCCCCAACATCCACGCTGACGATGTCGCCCGGCTTCAGGCTGTAGCCGGAGGGGATCCCATGAATCACCACGTCGTTGACCGAAATGCAGGCCGACGCGGGGAATCCATACAGACCCAGGAAGGACGGCTTCGCGCCGCATTTCACGATATAATCGTGAATGGCGAGGTCGATTTCCTTGGTCGTCACGCCAGGCTTTATCAGCTCTTCCGCGACATTCAGCGCGTCCGCCGATATCTGGCATGCCTTTTTCATCCGCTCCAGTTCGGAATGAGTTTTCAAAACGATCATGAAAGTTTACGCCTCCGCATTCACAGCCTTGAGAGTCAGCGCCGTGGTATCGGCGACTTCCTCCTGTCCTTCCACTACAAACAGCTTGCCTGTAGCGTAGTAGTAATCCTTCAAGGGCTCTGTCTGCTCGTGGTATACGCGCAAACGCTCTTTTATCGTATCGGGATGGTCGTCCTTGCGCTGAACAGTCTTGCCGCCGCAGACGTCGCACACACCCTCTGTTTTCGTGGGCTTGTAATCGACGTGGTAGGAGGCTCCGCAGTTCTCGCAGACCCGCCGCCCCGACAGGCGCGCCATAATTTTTTCGTCCGCGACCTCGATATCGATGACGCGGTCAATGGCGACCTTCATTTCATCCAGCGCCCGCGCCTGGGGTACCGTCCGGGGGAAGCCGTCCAGGACAAAGCCGTTTTGGCAGTCCTCCTGGCCAATGCGTTCCCGCAGAATGTTGATGACGATCTCGTCCGGGACCAGCTTTCCGCCGTCCATGTACGTTTTCGCCTCCAGGCCCAGTGCCGTCTGATTTTTGATTGCTTCACGCAAAATGTTTCCGGTGGAAATCGCAGGAATGTGCAGGGTGTTGCAGATGACTTCCGCCTGCGTGCCCTTTCCTGCGCCGGGTGCGCCCAAAAGAATTAGATTCATATCTGTGCCCCCTTCTCGAGACTCGAAAATAACGGATGATTCTGTCAAACGGGTTATTTTTCTGTCCGATTACTCCAGGAAACCTTTGTGATGACGCATCATCATCTGGGATTCCATCTGCCGCATAGTCTCCAGCGCAACGCCGACGATAATCAAGATCGAAGTACCGCCCAGCGAAACATTGGCTCCCGTGATAGCGGAGAAAACGATGGGGAATACCGCAATGATGCCGAGGAACACAGCGCCGACCAACGTAATCTTGGAAATGACCCGGGCGATAAAGTCCGAGGTCGGCTTTCCAGGACGGATGCCGGGGATGCCGCCGTTGTTCTTCCGAAGATTGTTGGCGATCTCAATGGGATTATACTGAATCGCAACGTAGAAATAGTTAAATGCAATGATCAGGATCAGATACAGCGCCGCGTACACCCAGCTGTTTGTCTGGAACAGCTTGAAGAATCCGTCCCAGAAGCCGCCTTGCTTCACATTCACAAAGGATCCGATCATGTTCGGGATCGAAAGGAAGGACATTGCAAAGATGATGGGCATAACGCCGCTCATGTTGACCTTGATCGGAATATGGCTGTTCTGGCCGCCGTACATCTTCCGGCCGACCACCCGCTTCGCATAGGAAACCGGGATCCGCCGCTCTGCATCGGTCATGAAAACGATGAACGCGATCATGGCGATGAAGACCAGGACAATGAAGGGAACCAGGAAATAGTACATCGGTTTGCTCGAACCGAGCTGCCACCATGCAGCCAGCTGCATAAATGCCGCCGGGCCGCGGGAAATGATACCTGCAAACAGGATGATCGAGATGCCGTTACCAATTCCTTTTTCGGTGATTCGGTCGCCCAGCCAGACGACAACCGCCGTACCGGCCGTAAAGACCGCCACAATGACGATCGCTGCAAACACACCAGAAAATCCACTGGTATACTCCAAAACACCGCTGGTGCGGCGCATCACGAAGTAGAAGCCGATCGCCTGAACGATTGCCAGGCCAAAAGTCGTATACCGAGTGATCTTCTGGATGACCTTCCGCCCCTCAGACCCTTCCTTTGCAAGCCGCTCCAGGGCGGGAATCGCAACCGTAAGGAGCTGGATGATAATGGAGGCGTTGATATACGGCGTAATGGACATGGCAAAAATATTCGCCTGTTCCAAGCCGCCGCCGGTCATGATGTTCAGATAACTTAAGAAGTCGGCGCCGCCGCTTACCATAGATTTCAGCGCATCCGGGTTGATAAAGGGGGTCGGGATTGCAGAGCCAAGACGGAAGATAAAGATGATAAAGAGGGTGTACAGGATCTTCTTGCGGAGGTCCTCCTGTTTGAAAGCATTTCTCCAGGTTTCAAACACCTTACATCACCTCGGCCTTTCCTCCTGCTGCCTCAATCTTTTCTTTTGCGGATTGGGAGAAGGCAGCTGCATGAACGGTTAGTTTCTTAAAGATTTCACCGTTGCCAAGAATCTTGATGCCATCGCACTGATCATTGACCAGGCCGGATTCCACCAGAGCCGCCGCATCGACGACTGCGCCGTCTTCAAAAACGTCCAAATCGCTGACGTTGACAATGGCGTAGTTGGTCGCAAACCGGGCGTTGTTAAAGCCACGCTTGGGAAGGCGCCGATACAGAGGCATCTGGCCGCCTTCAAAGCCGGGACGGACGCCGCCGCCGGAACGTGCATTTTGTCCTTTATGTCCTTTACCGGCGGTTTTCCCATTGCCGGAACCATGGCCTCTTCCGACGCGGAAATGCTCTTTTTTGGAGCCCTCGGCCGGTGCTAATTCGTGCAGTTTCATGATACTCGCACCTCCTTACTTAGTTTTCGGTAACCTCGACGAGGTGGGAAATTTTGAAGATCTTGCCTCTGGTTGCGTCGTTGTCGGGCTGAACCGAAACGTCGCCTGCTTTTCTGAGGCCCAGAGACTCGGCAACGGCAATCTGGTCTTTCTTCTTGCCAGCAAGACCTTTTACCAGCTTCACAGTAAGATTTGCCATTTGTCTGCCTCCTTAACCAATAATTTCTTCAACAGTCTTGCCCCGGATCGCAGCGACCTCGCTGGCGTTGCGCAGGGATTTCAGCCCGTTGATCGTGGCCCGAACCACATTGCAGGGGTTATTGGAACGGAGCGCTTTCGTACGGATATCCTTAATGCCCGCAGTCTCCACCACAGCACGGACGGGGCCGCCTGCGATAACGCCGGTTCCTTCAGGGGCGGGCTTCAGAAGCACGCGGCCAGCGCCGAATTCGCCGATGACCTCGTGGGGGATGCTGGTGCCTTTCAAGGAAACCTTGAACAGGTTTTTCTTGGCATCTTCGATGCCTTTGCGGATCGCGTCCGGAACCTCTCCGGATTTTCCGAGGCCGAAACCGATGATGCCGTTGCCGTCGCCGACAACGACCAGAGCGGCGAACTTGAAGATCCGGCCGCCTTTGACCGTCTTGGATACACGGTTAATGGTTACGACTCTCTCCTGCAGGTCCAGGGTAGAACCATCTATTCTAGCCAAACGAATACCTCCCTCTTAGAACTTGAGGCCGCCCTCGCGCGCCCCATTGGCCAATTCGGCGACTCTTCCGTGGAAGATGTAGCCGCCGCGGTCAAAAACGACCTCGGTGATGCCCTTAGCAGCTGCATGCTCGGCAATTTTCTTACCAACCGCATACGCGCCTTCTTTGTTGCCGCCGTTTGCTTCAAAGTCCTTTTCCATGGAAGAAGCGGAGGCAAGGGTCACGCCGTTGACGTCATCGATCAGCTGCGCGTAAATATGCTTAGCGGAGCGGAATACATTCAGGCGGGGGCGTTCCGGGGTTCCGGAGATTTTGTTGCGGACCCGGCAGTGCCGTTTCAAACGAGCCTTATTGCTATCCGGCTTTTTGATCATTTCTTGTCACTCCTTTGACTACTTACTTCTTACCAGTTTTGCCTTCTTTACGCTGAATCACTTCGTCAACGTACTTGATGCCTTTGCCCTTATAGGGTTCCGGCGGGCGTTTTTCCCGGACGTTGGCTGCAAACTGGCCGACGGCCTGCTTATCGGGGCCGGAGATAATGATCTTGTTCGGCGCGGGCACGTCGATGTGGATGCCGTCGATTTCCGGCACAATCACCTGATGGGAGTAGCCGAGGTTCATGACGAGATCGCTGCCCTGCTTCGCGACACGGTAGCCGACGCCGTTGACCTCAAGCTCCTTGGTAAAGCCGTTGGTCACGCCGGTGACCATGTTTTCGATCAGCGTGCGGGTCAGGCCGTGGAGCGAACGATGGGCCTTGTCGTCGCTGGGACGGGTGACCGTAATCACGCCGTTGTCGAGCGCCGCAGTAATATCTTTATGAATTTCTCTTTCCAGAGTTCCTTTGGGGCCTTTCACGGTAATGTGATGGCCGTCGATCTTGACGTCGACGCCGGAAGGAACCTGGATTGGTTTTCTGCCAATACGGGACATAGTCAGTTCCTCCTTACCACACAAATGCCAGGACTTCGCCGCCGACATTCTCGCGGCGAGCCTTTTTATCGGTCATAACGCCCTTGGAAGTGGAGACAATCGCCACGCCAAGGCCCTTCATAACTTTGGGCATATCCTCACAATTGGAGTAGATGCGCAGGCCGGGCTTGGAGACCCGGCGCAGGCCGGTAATAACCGGAGCCTTGTTGGCGCCGTATTTCAGGGTCATGCGGATGACGCCCTGTTTGCCGTCTTCAATGACTGTGAAGCCTTTCACGAAGCCCTCGTCGACGAGGATCTGCGCGATGGCCTTCTTCATATTGGACGCGGGGATGTCCACCGTGTCGTGTTTCGCCGAATTCGCGTTGCGGATACGGGTGAGCATATCTGCGATGGTATCGGTGATTTGCATACCGTCAACCTCCTTTACTCGGTATTGGTTACCAGCTGGCCTTCTTTACGCCAGGAATTTCGCCCTTATAAGCCAGCTCCCGGAAGCAGATACGGCAGACGCCGTATTTCCGCAGGTAGGCGTGGGGACGGCCGCAGATTTTGCATCTGTTATAGGCACGGGTGGAAAATTTCGGCTCTCTCTGCTGCTTGAGCACCATGGATTTTTTCGCCATTTGTTACTTTCCTCCCTTATTTCGCGAACGGAGCGCCGAGAAGGCTCAGCAGCTCGCGGGCTTCCTCGTCGGTTTTCGCAGTGGTGATGAAGCTGATGTCCATGCCGCGGATCTTGTCGATCTTATCGTACTCGATTTCCGGGAAGATCAGCTGTTCTTTCAGACCGACCGTGTAGTTGCCGCGGCCGTCAAAGGAGTTCGGATTGATTCCACGGAAGTCGCGGACGCGGGGCAGCGCCACGTTGAAGAACCGGTCCATAAACTCATACATTTTATCCGCACGGAGGGTAACCTTTGCGCCGATTACCATGCCTTCACGGAGTTTAAAGTTCGCGATGGAGGTCTTTGCAACGGTCAGAATCGGCTTCTGGCCGGTGATCGCGGCCAGATCCTTGACCACAGCGTCCATCACTTTGGAATTTTCACGAGCCTCACCGCAGCCGACGTTGATAACGATCTTTTCAAGCTTCGGGATCTGCATGACACTCTTGTAGCCGAACTTCTTCATCAGAGCCGGGGCTACGTCGCTCTTATAATAGTCTTTCAGACGGGCCATGTGTTCTCCTCCTTCTTAAAAAGTCTCGCCGCACTTGCACTGGCGCTCTTTGGTGCCGTCCGCGTTCACCTTATGATGGACACGGGTGGGCTTGCCGCATTTGGGGCAGACGAGCATCGCCTTGCAGGCGTACATGGGGGCTTCGGCTTTGACCAGGCCACCCTGTTCGCCCATCTGGCGGGGCTTCACATGCTTGGTGACCAGGTTGCAGCCCTCAATAATAATCTTGCCTTCCTTGGGGCTGACTTCCAGGACCTTGCCCTGCTTGCCTTTGTCCTTGCCGCTGATGATGACGACTTTGTCGCCGGTTTTCACATGCATTTTATTCGCCATTCTCCGCACCTCCATCAAAGGACTTCCGGGGCGAGAGAGAGGATCTTCATGTAGTCTTTCTCACGAAGCTCTCTGGCCACCGGCCCAAAAATACGGGTGCCGCGGGGGTTTTTGTCATCACGGATGATGACTGCCGCATTTTCGTCAAAACGAATATAGGTCCCGTCCTCCCGGCGAAGTCCCTTCACCGAACGAACGATCACCGCTTTTACTACATCGCCTTTTTTTACAACGCCGCCTGGTGTTGCTTTTTTGACCGAGCAAACCACAACGTCGCCAATGTTGGCGTACCGTCTTCCGGAACCGCCCAACACACGGATACACATGAGTTCTTTCGCGCCGGTATTATCGGCTACTTTCATGCGTGTTTGCATCTGTATCACAGTGCGTTTCCTCCTTTCGGATTCAAAGAAGAATTTTCGATCTGCGCATTTGGCGCAAGCTTATTTCGCTTTGGAAATGATCTCGGTGACTCTCCATCTCTTGTCCTTAGACAGCGGACGGGTCTCGGTCACGAGCACCTTGTCGCCTTCGTTGCAGATGTTCTCTTCATCGTGCGCTTTCAGCTTGACGGTGCGTTTGATGATCTTATTGTAAAGAGGGTGGCGGACGTTGTCCTGAATGGCGACCACAACGGTCTTATCCATCTTGTTGCTGACGACGGTGCCGACCCGCGTTTTTCTGAGGTTTCTCTCGCTCACAGCGTTTCCTCCTTATCGTTATCGGGCGCTCTCCTGCTCCTGGAGAACCGTCATGATCCGGGCAATGTCCTTCTTGACGGCTTTGATGCGCATCGGATTGTCGAGCTGGTTGACCGCAAGCTGAAAGCGCAGGTTAAAAAGCTCGGCTTTCGAATCGCTCAGCTTGGTCTTGAGCTCTTCCAAAGACATTTCTCTGATATCCTTTGTCTTCATTCTTGCTCACCACCTGTCTCTTTTTCGGCAGCAACAAACTTGCACTTGATGGGCAGCTTGTTTGCGGCGAGACGCATTGCCTCGCGGGCCAGTTCTTCGGAAACGCCGCCGATCTCAAACATGACCCGGCCGGGCTTCACGACGGCAACCCAATACTCAGGGGAGCCTTTACCTTTACCCATTCGGGTTTCGGCCGGCTGTTCGGTAACGGGCTTGTCGGGGAAAATCTTGATCCATACCTGACCGCCACGCTTGATGTAACGAGTCATGGCGATACGGGCCGCCTCAATCTGATTGGAGGTGATCCAGCAGGGTTCGAGGGCCTGCAGGCCGAAATCGCCGTAGGTAACGGTGTTGCCGCGAGTTGCAGTGCCTTTCATACGGCCTCTCTGCTGGCGGCGGTATTTAACGCGCTTTGGAAGCAGCATTATTTGTTACCTCCTTCCGAACGGGGTCTGCGGTTGCTGCGGGGGCGGTCGTCGCGGCGGTCGCTTCTGCGGTCGTCACGGGGAGCCCGCGCCGGTTTCTTGGTGACTTCGCCTTTGAGCACCTCTCCGGTGTAGATCCAAACCTTTACGCCGATCTTGCCGTAGGTGGTGTTCGCTTCCGCAAAGCCGTAGTCGATGTCGGCGCGCAGAGTCTGCAGCGGGACGGTACCTTCTTCATAGTGCTCGGTACGGGCAATTTCCGCGCCGCCGAGACGTCCACTGACGCAGGTCTTGATGCCCTTGGCGCCAAGACGCATGGTGCGGCCGATGGACTGCTTCATCGCGCGACGGAAGGAAATGCGCTTCTCCAACTGCTGGGCGATGCTTTCGGCAACCAGCTGGGCGGACAGGTCGGGCTGCCGGACTTCCACAATGTTGATGTGGACGGGCTTGCCGATCATGGCCTCCACCTGCTGGCGGAGCTTGTCGATTTTCGCGCCGCCCTGGCCGATAACCATACCGGGCTTCGCGCAGTGAATGTGGATTCTCACCTTCAGAGCGTCGCGCTCGATTTCGACGCGCGGAACGCCTGCGGCTTTCAGTTCCTCTTTGATAAAATTACGGACTTTGTAATCTTCAACAAGGATGTCGCCGAAAGCTTTTTTATCTGCAAACCAGCGGGAATCCCAATCCTTAATGACACCCACACGGAGCCCGTGGGGATTAACTTTTTGGCCCATAGTTTACCTCCTCTTTCAGCTTATTCCTTTTCTTTCAAGGAAAGGGTGATGTGCGAAGTCCTCTTGAGAATTCTGGCTGCGCTGCCCTTGGCGCGGGGACGCATGCGTTTCATGGTCGGGCCGGGGCAAACGAAGCACTCCGCCACATACAGATTGTTCACGTCCATATTGAAGTTGTGATCCGCATTGGCGACGGCCGATTTCAGAAGCTTCAAAAGGTATTCGCTGGCAGACTTCGGCGTCTGCTCCAGGATCGCCTGCGCGACTTTTACGTCCTTGCCGCGGATGAGGTTCAGAACGATCTGAACTTTACGGGGAGCGATCCGGACATGTCTAAGGTAAGCCTTAGCTTCCATTGAAAAATCCTCCTTTCGGCCTTAGTTTCCGTTATTGGATGTTTTGGATCCGGCGTGGCCTTTAAATGTTCTGGTGGGAGCAAACTCGCCGAGCTTGTGCCCAACCATATCTTCGGTAACGTACACGGGGACGTGCTTGCGCCCGTCGTGGACGGCAAACGTATGCCCAACAAACTCGGGGAAAATGGTGGAGGAACGGCTCCAGGTCTTAACGACCTTCTTCTCGCCCTTCTCATTCATTGCCTCGACTTTTTTATAGAGAGCCGGTTGTACAAACGGTCCCTTCTTAACGCTTCTGCCCATGGTTCATCCTCCTTTCAGAATTACTTCGCGTTCCTGCGCTTCACAATGAACTTATCCGAACGCTGGTGTTTCTTGCGGGTCTTGTAACCCAGAGTGGGCTTGCCCCAAGGAGTGACAGGGCCGGGACGGCCGATCGGGGACTTGCCTTCACCACCGCCGTGAGGATGGTCGCAGGGGTTCATGACGGAGCCGCGGACGGTCGGGCGCCAGCCCATGTGACGTTTCCGGCCGGCTTTGCCGAGGGAGACGTTCTCATGGTCGATGTTGCCGACCTGGCCGATGGTCGCCATGCAGCTCGCGGAGAAATTCCGAAGCTCGCCGGAAGGGAGGCGGACCAGAGCGTATTCGCCCTCTTTCGCCATCAGCTGGGCCATGTTGCCGGCCGCGCGGACGAGCTGGGCGCCTTTGTTGGGGTACATTTCCACGTTGTGGATAAAGGTACCGACGGGGATATTCGCCATGGGAAGGGCGTTGCCGGGTTTAATGTCGGCGTCTGCGCCGCTCCGCACGGTGTCGCCCACGTTCAGACCGTTGGGGGCGAGGATGTAGCGTTTTTCGCCGTCCTCGTACTGCAGCAACGCGATGTGAGCGGAACGGTTGGGATCGTATTCGATGGTCTGAACGGTAGCGTTCATACCGATCTTATCCCGTTTGAAGTCGATGACGCGGTATTTGGTACGGTTTCCGCCGCCGCGGTGGCGAACGGTGATGCGCCCGTAGCTGTTCCGGCCGGACTTTTTCTTCATGGGCTCGAGAAGGCTCTTCTCGGGGCCGCATTTGGAAAGGCCGGAGTAATCCGTGACAGTCATCTGCCGTCTTGCGGGGGTAGTCGGGCTGTATGACTTGATAGCCATGGTATTTCACTCTCCTAATTCGGTTTCGCGAGGAGCAGGGGTCGGGTGCTCCTCATACATCACCCAGGGGCGTTCGGACGCCCCCTCAGGCTTTCCGCCTGATGACCAGGGCTGGCTTATGCCATACCCTCGAAGAATTCAATGGCCTTGGATTCTTCGCTCAGCGTGACGATGGCTTTTTTCCAATCGGGTTTGTAACCTTCGTTGCGGCCCATTCTTTTGAAGCGGCCCTTTACGCTGATGGTGTTGACCTTTACGACCTTGACGCCGAAGATCTCTTCGACCGCCTTGGCGATCTCCACCTTGGTGGAGTCCTTAGCGACCTTGAAGGTGTACCGTTTTTCCGGCACGCCGCAGAGGGACTTCTCAGAGATGACGGGGGCGATCACGATATCGTGCGCAAGTTTCATTATGCGTACACCTCCTCGATTTTCGCCACAGCGTCCTTGACGACAATAAACTTGCCGCAGTTGAGGACGTCGTAGACATTGAGCGTGTTGATGGAAGCCGTCTTCACGCCGGGGATGTTGGCGAAGCTCTTCAGGACCTTCTCGTCCGCGCCGTCCAGGACGACGAGAGCCTTTTTCTCCGCGCCGAGAGCCTTGAGCATGGCGACCATGGTCTTGGTCTTATACTCGTCGGAAGCGACTTTGTCCACAACGACCAACTCGCTGTCCAGGACCTTGGAAGAGAACGCGGATTTCAGCGCCAGCCGTTTGACCTTTTTGTTCATGCCAACGACGTAATCGCGGGGTTTCGGCCCCAGGGCGACGCCGCCGTGGGTCCACTGGGGAGCCCGGGTAGAGCCCTGGCGCGCATGGCCGGTGCCCTTCTGTCTCCAGGGCTTGCGGCCGCCGCCGCTCACCTCGGTGCGGGTCAGGGTGGACTGGGTGCCCTGACGCTGGTTGGCCAGGTAGGAGACAACCGCCAGGTGCATGGCAGCCTTGTTGGGCTCTACGCCGAACACGGCCTCGGAAAGCTCGATCTCAGAAACGGCTTTTCCAGCCATATCAAATACAGAAACCTTAGGCATTGGTATTCCTCCTTCCCTTATGCCTTCTTGCTGTCGGTCAGGATCACGAGACCGCCCTTGGGGCCGGGGATCGCGCCTTTAACAGCAATCAGATTGTTTTCGACGTCAACTTTGACCACTTCCAGATTCTGGACAGTGACCTGCTCGGCGCCCATATGGCCGGCCATTCCCTTGCCCTTGAAGATCCGGGACGGATCGGAGATGGCGCCCATGGAGCCGGGCTGACGGCCGACAGGGCCGGTGCCGTGGGTGTGGCGCAGGGTCTTCTGGCCGTGACGCTTGATGGCGCCCTGGTAGCCCTTACCTTTGCTCACGCCGCAGACATCGATCGCATCGCCGCACGCAAACATATCGGCTTTGATGATATCACCAATGTTGAAGGAAGAGCAGTCGTCGAACCGGAATTCCCGGAGAGACTTCTTCGGAGCAACATCCGCTTTGTCAAAATGACCTTTCTGGGGTTTGTTGGTTTTGCTGGCCTTCACGTCGCCGTAGCCCATCTGGACTGCGTCATAGCCGTCATTCTGCGCGGTCTTTTTCTGCACGATGGTGCAGGGGCCGGCTTCGACAACGGTCACCGGAACGACTTTTCCGGTCTCGTCGAAAATCTGGGTCATGCCGATTTTCTTGCCGATGATACCTTTTTTCATCTTTCTTTCCTCCTATAAGGCTATTGGTTGGCATTTCACCAACTTGACCTCCCGGATGCGGAAACCGCTTCCGGATGCGAGGCGCTCGGTCCGCTTTCTGCGGGTCCGTCGGGATTACAGGTTGATCTCGATTTCAACGCCTGCGGGGAGCTCAAGGCCCTGCAGCGCTTCGACGGTCTTTGCGGAAGGCCGCAGCACGTCGATCAGACGCTTGTGGGTTCTCATCTCAAACTGTTCCCGGCTGTCTTTATACTTGTGTACAGCGCGGAGAATGGTCACGACTTCCTTTTCGGTAGGCAGCGGAATGGGGCCCGCAACTCTGGCGCCCGTGCGCTTCGCCGTCTCAACGATTTTGCCGGCGGCGGCATCCACCAAATTGTGATCGTACCCTTTCAATCTGATTCTGAGCTTTTCTTTGACTGCCACTCGTCATCGCCTCCTTGAAAATTTTGGGGACAAGACCAAAGAAGGAACACGTTTCCGTGTGTTTCGCGTTCAGACATAAAAAAACCGGAAAAACGCGCGTTTTTCCGGGATGTCTGAATCACACGCATACCACCGCCGCCGCTTTTTGGTCAAAGCATACGGGTATGGGGCACTTACCGCCTGAACAGGCGCAGTTTGCCTGGAGCCACCCGCAGTTTTCCGCCAAAGCACAAAACGCCGGGGTATTCCCATCGTATTCATTCTTTTGTCGCCCGGTTTAAAATCGGACATACTCGGCGAAAATTCCCTGCTCTGGGAGCCTGTCCAAGCCTGACGGCCGGAAAGCTCTTGGTAACCGGATACTCCGGAACCGGCAGCCACCTCTCGCTTCATCGCATATCTGTCGCAGTCACGCAAGGATTATTATACAATGGTCCAGCCCTTTTGGCAAGGGTTTTGAAAAATTATATTGTGAATATTTTGTAAACTTTTAGTTATCTGGCTTTTCGATAGACCAATATCTCAAAAGAGATCCGGGTCTCCAGGCGCTCCAGATTTTGAAGCCGCGCATCGGTATCCACACCGCTTTTATAATAGTAAGGCGTCATGGTGAAAAGGTTGCGGATATCCTCGCCGCAGGGCAGAAAAATACGGTCCTCCACCGGAACGCTCTCCAGAAAATCGAAGCCTTCCAGCGGATAATCCTTGACCTCGTTTTCATAGGGCTGCTCATAAAGGGCCTCCTTCAGCTCCCACAGATGGAGCCTTCCCGGAATCCCCATGAAAAACAGCCCTTCCGGCTTGAGCACCCGCCGGTACTCCTCCCCGCAGTAGGGCGAAAACAGACTGACCACCGCGTCACAGCTCTCCGCCGCTAGGGGAAGCCGGTACACGCTGGCCGCCGCACAACGGACGTCCCGGCAGCGCCGGGCACACTTGTCCGCCGCAAATTTCGAAATGTCCACCGCCACGATATCGGCCTTTTGAAGAGCCAGCGCCTCTGCCAGGACCGCGGTGTAATATCCCTCACCGCATCCGGCGTCCAGCAGGACCGGCTCTGCTTTTCCTTCCAGATACCGTGCCGCCGTCCCGGCCACCGCCTGTGCAAACGGCGCGTAATACCCCTTTTCCAGAAAATCCCGGCGGGCGTTGACCATCAGCTTGTTGTCCCCGGGAATTTTTGCATGCTTTCCATTGGGCGGGATCAGATTGACATATCCGCTGCGGGCCCTGTCAAAGGAATGCCCCTTCCCGCAGCGCAACCCGCTCCCGAAATCCTCCAGCAGACCGCCGCAGACCGGGCAGAGAAACTGCGTCATATCATTCCTCCTGTCCCAGAGCTTTCCGGACTTCTCCGGCCAGATAGGCTCCCATTGCATCCCGGTCGAAAGTCCGGCCGGAAAAAATTTCAAAAGCGTAGATCGCCTGATAGATCAGCATGTTCAGCCCGTTGCAGCAGCGGAGCCCCCGTCGTTCACATTCCCGGAGCAGCTTTGTTCGGGCGGGTTTGTAAACGATGTCGCAGACCGCCGCGTCTGTTCCATCCAAGAAGGAAAAATCCGTAAAGTCCTCCGCAATGCCGCTCATCCCCAGCGGGGTAGCATTGAGAATGACATCGCTCACTTCCCCGCAGGTTTCCGCGGAAAGCCCGGAAAACGGCTGGATCCGGACCCTGGGATCTCTGGCCAGCCTCCCAGCCTTTTCTGGATGTCGGCAGAACACCGTCACCGACCGGGCGCCCATCTCCAGAGCCTTATTGCAGATGGAAAGCGCTGCTCCCCCGGCTCCCAGCAAACTCACCCGGGATCCCTGAAAGGAGACGCCCAGGAGGCGCAGGGCGGAGACGATGCCGTTGCCATCCGTATTGAATCCGAAGAGCTTTCCCTCCGACACCCGGACAGTATTCACCGCTCCACATCCGGCGGCGTAGGTGTCCACCCCGTCCAGATACGGCAGGATCCGGCTTTTGTGGGGGATGGTGATATTGAAGCCGTCCAACTCCTTCCGGGCGTAGCGGACGAAATCCTCCACCTCTCCGGCGCGGACATGGTGGGCCTGGTAGTCTCCCTTCACGCCCAGCCGCTCCATCATTTTCCCCTGGATCAGCGGCGAAAGCGTATGCGCAATGGGATCGCCGATCACGGCAAGCCGCAGTTGAGTCATCCTTTTTCTCCTTTCAGCAGCAGCAAAACCACCTCGGCTACCTTGTCCGGAGCATCATGGCTTCCAGCGGTAACTTCCGCATAACGCCGGTACAGCCCGATCCTCTGGTCATAGAGAGCCTGCACCCGGTTGAGGTCCTTTCCGATCAGCGGCCGCCCGGATAAATCGGATCCGCAGATCTCCCCCACGCTCCGGTCCAGAAAGATAATCGTGCCGGTAGCCGCCAAAGCTTTCATGTTCTCCTCCCGAAGGATGATGCCGCCTCCTGTAGCAATTACCTGTCCCGCTTTCGCCGCAGCCTCCCGGGCAAGGGCGGTCTCTATCCGGCGGAAGGCATCTTCCCCCTCTTCCGCGAAGATAGCGGGAATAGACTTTCCAGCAGCCTGCTCGATTGCTTCGTCCAAATCAAGAAAGCTCCACCCCAGGCGTTCCGCCAGGATCCGTCCTACCGAGGTTTTCCCGCTCCCGGGCATCCCGATGAGCACCAAATTGGCCTTGTTCATTCCGCAGCCTCCTCTTCCCCACCGGCCGGCCGATGGCGGTAGCAGCCCAGGATCCGCAGGGTCTGGGCGTGCCTGCGCATTTCTGCGAACAGCCCGCCCAACTCTGTCAGAGGTCTTCCAGTGACAAAATCCGCAAAAAACAAATACTCCCAATTTCGATCGGCAATGGGACGGGATTCGATTTTGACCAGATTCATCCTGCCGTGGTTAAGGACCTCCAGCACCCCGCAGAGGCTTCCTACGACATGGGGCAGCGTAAAGACCACAGACACCTTGTCGCTGTCCGGCTCGTAGGCTTCCTCCCGTGCCACGATGACAAACCGGGTGAAATTTTCGCTTTTGAAATTAGTCCGTTCCGCCAGCACCTGAAGTCCGTAACACTGGGCGGCCCGGCGGCTGGCAATAGCAGCCAGGTGGAAATCCGGGCACTCTGCCACCATCTTCGCCGCCGCCGCTGTGTTGTACACCGGCCGACAGATCCATTCCGGGTGTCCAGCCAAAAACTCCATCGACTGGGAAAGCCCCTGCTCATGGGAAATGACCTCCCGGATATCGGCCAGTGATGCGCCGGGCCGGCCCAGAAGGCAGTGGTTGACCCGGACGTACTGTTCCCCCACAATGAAAAACCCGTACTGCCCCAACAGGTCGTAGACCGCCGAAATCGCGCCGGTGGAGCTGTTTTCAATGGGAAGCACCGCCCGGTCCGCATCGCCGTCCCGGAGCCGGTCGAACGCGTTCTGGAAGGAAGCCGCCGTGATCAGCGGCACCCCTTCCCCGAAATAGAGCAGCGCCGCCTCCTCGGCATAGGAACCGGGGACGCCGCAGTAAACTGCCGTCAGCATTGACCCGTCCCCCTCTGCGCCCGGTATTCCTCCGCCGTTAGGGCATAGCAGACATCGTCCAACAGCACCCCGTCGTAGCGGCTGCTGGCTCTCCGCAGCGTCCCCTCATACCGGAAACCGCACTTTTCGATGACCCGCCGGGACCGGCTGTTAAAAGGATAGTGAAAAACCGAAACCATGGAAAGCCTCTCCTCTTCAAAAGCGTACCAGAGCACCTCCCCGACGGCTTCCGTCATCAGTCCCCTGCCCCAGGCTGCCCGCGCTAGGACATAGCCTAGCATTTTCACCCCGGGGACGCCAGGTCGCTTGGCATCCCCATGCAGACCTACCGACCCGATGACCCGTCCGGTCTCCCGGTCTTCCACAGCCCAGACCTGAGTGGATCCGAGGAACATTTCGGTCAAAATCTTCCGGCTTTCCTCCAGGCTTTTGTGGGGCTTCCAGCCTGCTGCCGGGCCTACCTCCGGGTCTGACGCATATCCATATAAATCCTCCAGGTCATCCTCCGTCCAGTCTCGCAGAATGAGCCGGGGCGTTTCCAAGCGTTTCATCGTACCGCTCCCTTCGCTCTATTGGTCCATTGTAACACAAAACCGCCGCCCGGCGCAAGGTCCTGGCGGCGGAATGCAGTGCGCTCCACGAAAAATTCCGCCGCTACAGCAGCGCCTCGCACAGCCCCAGTGCCGCGGCGCTCTCCACCACCACGGAAGCCCGTGATAAGATGCAGGGATCGTGACGGCCCCGGATAATCAATTGGGCGTTTTCCATGGTTTGCAGATTGACCGTCCGCTGTTCCTGTCCAATGGAGGCGGTCGGCTTGATGACCACCCGAAAAAGCACCGGCATCCCGTTGGAGATCCCCCCTACAATGCCGCCGTTCCGGTTGGTCTCGGTGACGACCCGGCCCTCCTGCATCCGTATGGGGTCGTTGGCGGCACTGCCCCGCATTTCCGCAAAGCCGAAGCCCTCTCCGAACTCGATGCCCTTCACCGCCGGAACGGCGAACATATGCCGGGAAAGGATGCTCTCCAGGCTGGAAAGCCCCGGCTCCCCGATACCGCAGGGCATCCCGGTGATTCCGCACTCGATGATGCCGCCGATGGAATCCGCATCCATCCGGGCGGACTGCACCTCTGCCTTCATCCGCTCCCCGGCCTCCGGGTCCAGCACCGAAAAGGACTCCGCCCACAACGGCTCAAAATCCTTCTCCGTAAGCCTCACCGGATCAAAGGCCGCATCCTTTACGCTGCCGATCTGAGCAATATGGGCGCCCACAGCAATCCCCTGCTGCCGGAGGATCAGCTTGGCCACCGCCCCCGCAAACACCAACGGCGCTGTGAGCCGCCCGGAAAAGTGCCCGCCTCCCCGAGGATCGTTGCAGCCATGATACCGTACAAACCCAGTATAATCCCCGTGGGAGGGCCGGGCCAGATCCTGGGTGACTGCGTAGTCCTGGGACCGGGTGTTCTCGTTGCGGATGATGGCGCAGAGCGGCGTCCCGGAGGTTTTCCCCTGATAGACGCCGCTGAGGATGTGGGGCTCATCGGCCTCGACGCGGGTGGTGGACAGACCGCCCTTCCGCGCCCGGCGGCGCTCCATTTCCCTGGCGATAAAATCCTCGTCCAGCGAGATGCCCGAGGGCAGTCCCTCCAGAACCACGCCGATGGCCTCTCCATGGGATTCTCCAAAAATCTGATACTGGAACATGCCGTCCTCCTTATCCGTTGGAAACCGCAGCCACGCCGCCCAACGCCTCATAATCCTTCCAAAAATCCGGGTAAGACTTGGCCACACACTCCGCGCCCAGCACCCGGACCGGCTCCCGGCAGATGGTGGCAGCCACCGCCGCGGCCATGGCGATGCGATGGTCGTTGCAGCTGTCCGCCGTGCCGCCGGAAAGGCTGCCTGTGCCGTCCACCTCCAAATAATCCGCACCTTCCCGTGCGCTTCCGCCCAAATCCCGAATCAACGCGGCCGTAGTCTCCAGCCGGTCACTCTCCTTGAGCCGGAGCCGCGCCGCATTGTAAAACACTGTGGTCCCGCCGCTGCGTCCGGCAGCGCATACCGCCAGCACCGGGATCAGATCGGGGATCTCCCCGGCATCTATGACGCACCGCCCCGGAGTCTTCATCCGCTCCAGTACCGGAACTGCCGCCCGGTCCCCCTGAATGGACCGCGGATTCATTCCTAATACATCCACCCGGCTTCCCAAAAAATCAGCCCCCAGGAAAAACGCCGCCTGGGAGTAATCCCCTTCCACCGCGCAGTTCCCGGCCCGGAAAGACTGTCCCCCCGGCAGCAGAAACCGCCGGTAGTCCTGATTTTCCGCCCGTACTCCAAAGGCCGCCATAGCATCCAGGGTCATATCCACATATCCCCGGGACTGAAGCCCGTCGGTGATGCGGATCTCCGCCGCCTCCGGTAACAGGCTCAGTGCCAGCAGAAGCCCAGTGACGAATTGGGAGCTCACCTGCCCGCTGAGGGAATAACTCCCCCCCGGCAGCCGCCCCTCCACTATCAAAAGATCCTTTTCCAGATGCCAGCGGACACCTTTTTCCCGGAAAATCTCAAAATACGGCTCCAGCGGCCGTTCCATCAACCGCCCGTGTCCTCGGAAGGAGGCCGCTCTGCCCTCTCCCGCCGCCAGCGCCACTGGGATCAGGAACCGCAGAGTGGAGCCGGATTCGCCGCAGTCGATCTCCATCCGCTCCGCGCAGGGCTTTCCTCCGGATATGGAAACCTCCCGTCCGGATACGGTAAAATCCGCCCCCAGGGCGGCAACACCGTTAAGGGTCGCCTCGATGTCGGTGGAAAAGGTCACATTGTCCACCCGGCTTTCTCCTTTTGCCAGAGCTGCGCAGAGAAGATACCGGTGAGCCATGCTTTTGGAGGAAGGGACCGCCACCCGGCCGGCCAGTTTCCCCGGTGTCAGAATTCGATCCATGTCATCCCCCTACTCACCGCAGGCCCAGCGGGAAAACTCCGCCTTGGGCATCCGATGCAGAAACGCTTCCCCTACCCGGCGGCAGAGCACCACCGTGATGTCCCCGCCATTTCCCTTTTTATCATAGGCCAGCACCTGCCGCAGCGCCTCCGGAGGGATCGCTTCCGGCTGAGTGGGGAGCCCAAACCGGGAAAGCAGCGTCTGGACCCGCCGGGCCGTTCCGGCTTCGGTGAAGCCCTTCGCCTCCCCGATCTCCAGAATCCGGGCCATCCCACAGGCTACGGCCTCTCCATGCATGTACGTCTCATAATTTCCCAGCTTTTCATAAGCATGCCCCAGGGTATGCCCCAGATTAAGAAGCATCCGGTCGCCGGTATCCTGCTCATCCCGCTCCACAATGGCCCGTTTGGCGTCGCAGCAGGTATACACGATCTCATCCATCCGTTCCATCAGGGCCGCCCGGTCCGGACAACTCTCCAGTAGCTCAAACAGCGCCGGGTCTCCCAACACGCCGTATTTGATCACCTCAGCCAGCCCATCTCGGAAGACCCGGCCCGGCAGAGTCTCCAGGGTGCTTGGGTCGATGAGGACCGTCCGGGGCTGATAAAAAGCCCCGGCCAGATTCTTGCCCTGCTTCAGGTCCACTGCCACCTTGCCGCCGACGGAGGAATCCACCTGGGCCAGCAGCGTCGTGGGAATCTGCACAAAAGGGATGCCCCGGAACAACGTCGCCGCCGCAAACCCGGTCATATCCCCGGTGACACCGCCCCCCAACGCGACCACCAGCCCGCCCCGGGTCATGGGAAACGGCTCCGTTTCCAGCATCCGGTCGTAAAGGGAGACCAGCATCTCCATGCTTTTGCTCTTCTCCCCGGCTGGAAAAACCGCCGTTTTGACGGCATACCCCGCTTCCCGGAGAGAGGCGGTCACGATGTCCCCGTACAGCGGGGCCACGTTGGAATCGGTGACGACGCAGATCTGCTCCCCGCCATACACGCGGCGGAGCTCCTCCCCGCAGCGCCGGAGGATTCCCTTCTCAATGGTAATGTCGTACCCGCGTCCCCCCGAAAGGGTTACCGGAAGCTGTTTCATGATAAACCGTTCCTTTCCCGGACAGATTTTAAAGGGTCTTTCCATTCAGCTCCACAAAGGGCTTGACGGTTTTGACCAGCGCCTCGAAGGCCTCAGGAGTAATGGACTGCTTTCCGTCGCAGAGGGCTTTTTTGGGGTTGTTGTGGACCTCGATGATCAGGCCGTCTGCCCCAACCGCCGCAGCAGCCTTGGCCATAGGCTCTACCATCCAGGCGATGCCGCAAGCGTGAGAGGGGTCGATGATAATGGGCAGATGGGACTGCTTTTTGAGCATGGGAACCGCCGACAGATCCAGGGTGTTGCGGGTTGCGGTCTCAAAGGTCCGGATGCCCCGCTCGCAGAGAATGACGTTGGGGTTGCCGCTGGCCATGATGTACTCGGCGCTCATCAGCAGCTCCTCCAGGGTGTTGGCCAAACCGCGCTTGAGGAGAATGGGCTTTTTGCAGGTTCCCAACTCTTTGAGCAGCTCGAAGTTCTGCATATTCCGCGCCCCGACCTGGATGACGTCCACGTCCTCAAACAGCGGAAGATGGGCAGGGGACATGATCTCCGTCACGATGGGAAGGCCGGTTTCCTTCTTGGCCTCCAGCAGGAGCCGCAGCCCCTCGTCGTGAAGGCCCTGGAAGGCATAGGGGGAGGTGCGGGGCTTGAAGGCGCCGCCCCGGAGAAGATTGGCCCCGCTGGCCTTGACGGCTTTGGCGACAGCGATGATCTGCTCCTCGCTCTCCACCGAGCAGGGACCCGCAATGATCTGGAACTGTTTCCCTCCGATGGAGACCTCGCCGCCTGCGGCCAGAACTTTCACCACAGTATCCTCCGGATGGAACTTGCGGTTGGCCATCTTGTAAGGCTCCTGCACCCGCTTGACCGACTCGACGATGTCGTTGGCCGCAATGTCATCCTCGTTAAGCCGGGTGGTGTCTCCCACCAAGCCGATGACGTTGGAGTGTTCGCCCTCTATGGTACTGGCGTGGATGTTGCCGATGGACTCAATGTCTGCAATCAGCTTTTTGACTTCCCCGGCATCGGTCCCTTTTTTCAATACAATAATCATAATAAAATCTCCCTTTCTCAGCAGTTGTGGATGGGAACCGGTTCCGCCCGCCCCGGCACAGCGCTTTACCGGTTCAGCAGCTCCAGATTCATAAAAAAAGTCCGCATCTTCGTTTCCAAAGATGCGGACTGCTTTTCCTCTATCAGAAAATCACAGCGAGCATGAAGTGGTCAACGAAAGATATGTATGGGAAACCAAGCCGGCGCCATAAAAATAGCCCCAGCCAAAAAAGCCCATAAATCGTTTCGTCTGCTTCAATGCGGCCATGTCTTTCATCCTTTCACAAGTTTGCTCTTATTTTATCGCAGCCTGTGGGATTTGTCAAGAAGTTTTCCGGATATTTTACCGCTTAAAAGCGTTAAATCGGCCTTTTCCACAAAAATTATCTTGTTTGCAAGGTTCAAAACCACTTGTTTTTCCGAAAAAATGCGATACATCCCACTACAGCTGCCGCGCAGAGCACAACCACCCACAAATACCCGTACTTCCACTGGAATTCCGGCATCTGGATATTCATCCCATACCAGCCGACGATCAGCGTCAGGGGCAAAAAGATCGTGCTGATCACCGTAAAATATTTCATCACCCGGTTCAACTGGATGTCTTCCTGCGCTTGATAGGATTCCCGGACCTGGGTTACATAGTCCCGCAGATTCAGCACCGTGTGATAGATCCGATCCATCTTTCCGCCCAGGAGCTGGAACACCCGCCGGTACCGACCGGAAAAAAGCCCGTTCTCGTCCTCCGCCAGCGCGTCCAGAAGGTCGCAAAGCTGCTCGTAGTACTGCTTCAGCACCATCAGCTGCCGCCGGATCGAGATGATCCGTTCTACATAATTCGTCTTCCTCGAGGTGATCAGATCGTTTTCCAGATCCAGGATTCCCTGCTCCAATTGGTCCAGGTAAAGGCTGTCCCTTCCCGTCAGATGATCCAGATAGTCCCGCAGCAGCAGCTCCCAGCAGGTTTTTCCTCCGTCTGCCAGCCGGTCCGCCACTGCCTCCCGGATCAGTGCGGTGTTATCACTGAAGAAAAAAAGCTTTTCCTGCCCAATATAAATAATTACCCGATGGAGGACCAACTCCTTCTGCCAGGTCGAAGGGACATTGAGGATCAGGCAGTCGCCGCCCGGATGGCTTTCCAGCTTGGTATAGCGGTTCCGTTCGGCACCCGCGCAGATCCGGCTGTCCAGGCCATACTGCTGCTCGGCCTTCTCCATTTCTGCCAAGGGAAAAAGCCCCACTTGCTGCCCCGGGCGCTCCCCTTCGGTCAGGATTCCGTTTTCGATGGTATAAATCATCCCCCATGCCCCCCTTCCCGGAGAACCCGCACCCGCCGTGCCAACCTAGATCCCAGACCCAGCCGCGCCACTGAGGAAACTACGACCACTCCCAGGGCCAGCGCGCCCGCCAGCCCCAGCGTGTGCAGGCCCGTTTCCAAAAAGGCCTCGGTATCTCCGTTGATGCAGTGCTCCATGGTATAGTAGATCCCGCCTCCCGGCACCAGCGGAAGCAGCGCCACCAGCAGATAGCAGGTCACCGGCGCCCGATGGACCCGGGCCATGATCTCCGAATAGACAGCCAGCGCCATGGCTGCCAGGAAAAATTGCAGCGTCTCATTTCGAAGGCCCGCCGTCAGCAGATAGGTAATCCACCCGACCGAGCCCCCCAATGGCGCAAAAAACAGCTGCTTCCCCCGCAGGTTGAAAACCAGGCAGAATCCCGCGCAGGCCGCAAACGCATACAGGCCGGGCAGTACATACTCCCGAAGGACCGTCCAAAAATCCATCCTTCTCCCTCCTCACACCGGCATCCGCAGCAGCCAGACCGTGACGCCGGTGCCCAGAGCGATTGCCGTGGCGATCAACAGCGCCTCCGTCAGCTTCAGCATCCCTGCGATAAAGTCTCCCGCCATCAGGTCCCGCATAAAATTCGTCAGCGCGACCCCTGGCACCAGATTCATCAGCGTCCCGATGATCACCTTATCGGTGTGGACTGGCGTTCCCAGCCGAAACGCCGCCAGCGCCAGCGCCGCCACCAGCGCTGAACCCATCAGATTAACAAAGAAAAAGTTGGCCCGCCACCCCTCCATCAGTCGGAGCAGCGGCTTGAGGGCCGCACCGCAAATCGCCGCCAAAAGGGCATCCCGCCAGTCCCCGCCGAACAGCAGCGTAAACCCCGCCGATATCAGCGCAAACGCGCCCACCTGCCAGACAAACCCATACCGCTTTCCGCTCTGGATTTCCCGCAGCCGCGCCGCCACCTCTTCGATGGGCGGCGTTTTAGCGCAGACCTCCCGGCAGAGGGCGTTCAGCTTCTCCACTTTGTCCAAATCCGTTCCGCGCTCCAGCACCCGTTTGATCCGGGAGTAATTCCGCCCCTGCCCGTCCTGAAAGCTGAAAATGATGCAGGAGGAAATGGCGAATACCTCTCCTTCTTCCAGCCCATATGCGCTGCAGAGCCGCTGCATGGATTCCTCTACTCGGTAAATTTCCGCGCCGTTGCGCAGCAAAACATAGCCCATCTCCGTAATTGTGTTCAGCGCCAGCTCATAATCCATTCTGTCCATCCTCTTTTTGATGATTGCTTTTCCAGTGTGCGTTGATTTCTATTATACACATTTTTTCAAAAAAGGCTACCACTCTTTCCCGATTTTCTGACAGATTTGCCGGAAAAACACAAGCTCCTCCCCCGCTTTTAGCAGGGGAGGAACCGAAAGGATGCGAAAATGGGAATGCAGGGATCACCCTTGCTTCTGCGCCGCTTCGTGGTTTGCTTTATCCTCATTTCGGATCTGCGCGCGCTTGATCTTGCCGCCCAGAGTCTTGGGGAGCTCCTCCACAAACTCGATGATGCGGGGGTACTTATAAGGCGCCGTCACCTTCTTGACGTGGTTCTGCAGTTCTTTTTTCAGCTCTTCGCTGGGGGTATATCCCCCCGCCAGGACAATGGTCGCCTTGACCACCTGCCCGCGGATGGGGTCCGGCGCCGCCGTAATGGCGCATTCCACCACCGACGGATGCTCCAGTAGGGCGCTTTCCACCTCGAAGGGCCCGATGCGGTAGCCGGAGCACTTGATGACGTCGTCGTTGCGGCCCACAAACCAGTAATATCCGTTGGAATCCCGCCAGGCCACATCGCCGGTGTCGTAGTATTTGCCGCCCAGATTCGCCTTGGTCAGCTCTTCGTCGTGATAGTAGCCGGTGAACAGGCCGGTGGGCGGGTTGTGGGCCACATCCATGACCACAATGGAACCTTCCTCGCCGTCAGGGCAGGGGTTGCCCTCGTGATCGACCAGCTGGATATCATACAGCGGCGAAGGCTTTCCGGTGGAGCCGGGCTTGGGGTCGAACCACTGGAAGTTGGCCAGCATGACGGAGGATTCGCTCTGCCCAAAGCCCTCATAGAGCTTCAGCCCCGTCAGCTCGTACCAGCGCTTGAACACCTCTGGATTCAGCGGCTCGCCGGCAATGCAGCAGTGCTTGACACAGGAAAGGTCAAACTTGGTTACGTCCTCCTGGAGCATAAACCGGAACATGGTCGGCGGCGCGCAAAAGGTAGTGACACGGTACTTGGTGATCATCTGGAGCAGCTTCAGCGGCACGAATTTATCCATATCATAGGCGAAGATCGCCGCGCCGCAGATCCACTGGCCATAAATTTTTCCCCAGCCGAACTTGGCCCAGCCGGAGTCGGAAACGCTCATGTGGAGCTTGTTTTCCTGGACTTGCTGCCAGTACTTGGCCGTGACGATGTGCCCCAGGGGATAAGAGAAATTGTGCTGGACCATCTTGGGCATTCCCGTGGTGCCGGAGGTAAAATACACCAGCATGATATCGTCGATTTTGGTGGCCTCGCTGCCGATGGGGCGGGCAAATGTATCCGGGAAATTGGCGATCTCATCTTCAAAGCAGAGCCAGCCCTCCCGTTTATCTACCACCAGAATACGGTTTTCCAGACAAGGGGCCTCAGGAATAGCCGCCTCCACCTGATCAATAACGAATTGGTCGTTGACGCAGACAATGGCTTTGATATGGGCGGCGTTGGCGCGGTAGACGATGTCCTTTTTGGTCAGTTGAAGAGACCCGGGGATCAGCGTCGCACCGATTTTGTGCAGTGCTGTGGCGCAGACCCAGTACTCCCACCGGCGTCGCAGGATTAACATTACAACGTCGCCTTTTTGGATGCCCAAACTCTTGAAAAAGTTTGCGGCCTGGTTGGAGAGCTTTGAGATATCCGTGAAGGTAAAGGTCTTCTCGCCGCCGTGGTCGTCCACCCAAACCAGCGCCTTTTTCTCCGGCTCCTGTTTCGCCCATTCGTCCACGATGTCGAAGCCGAAATTGAAGTCCACCGGGACGTTCACTTTATAGTTTTCCTTAAAATCCTCGTAGGAATCAAATTCGATCCTGGGGAGGTAACGGTCCAAAAGCATGTCTGTTCTTCTCCTTTGCCTGATTTATTCCGCAATCACCGTGAGGAACCTTGCTTTGACCGTTCCGACACATTTCTGACCGTGGGGATGGGTGGGATTGAAATAAATGGAGTCACCAGCAACCAGGACCAGCTCCTTGTCATCAAAGGTTACGGCGATGGAGCCTTCCAGCACCAGGTTGAACTCCTGACCGGCGTGGGTGACCAGGGCCGCGGGCTCATCGGAGGGCTCCAGCGTGACCAGCAGGGGCTGCATGATCTTTTTGTTGTAGCGGAAGGCCAGATCCTCGAAGCGGTAGCCAGGGTAGCGGGAGACGCTGCGCCCCTCGCCGCGGCGGACAATATGATAGGTATCCAGCTTGGCGCGGACGCCGGTTATGATCTCCGTAAAATCGACGCCGCAGCGGTTGGCGATCTCATAGATGACGCTGATGGGGACGTTCTCCCCACTCCGCTCATAACCGGCGTAGGTTTCGGGATCGGTCTTGACGAAAGCCGCCATTTCCTCCTGGGAGTAGCCGCACGCTTCCCGCAGTTCCCGGATACGGGCCGCGATTTCTTTAAATTCTTCGTTCATAGCGACGGTCCTTTCTTATTCCACTCTCACTTTACCAAAAATCCTGGAGTTGAAAAATCTTAATTGCCCTACGGTGAAACCGGCCGCTGGCAATACCTCAAAGAGGATCAAAAATTTCGGAGCAGCTCCACCTCGGCATTTCCCGCCGGAAAGGCCCTGACGCCGGCCGGCTGTACGGATTTCCAAAAGGGGCCGGAAGAGCCCGAGGACGCTGCATCCGCCGTTTTCCGCCTGGAAAAGGATTTGAAGCTATTATAGCACAGCCCCAGGCAATGCACAAGAGGGAAATTGCGATTTTTCGAAAATATTATCCTGATTTTTTTGTATTTTCTGCATAATTCTCGCAAATATTAGGGTTTTATCACAAAATATTTCGATTCCTTTTCAAAAAGCCTTCTAACAGTGACCACAGCCGCAGTCGTGATCATGACAGTGCTCCTGGTATTCGGGCTCGTCCTCGTCGAAGTCCTGACTCCAGTCCTCCTCGCCGTCAAAGGGGGCGCTGGCCTCCTCCTCTGCCAAGGCGGCTGCCCACTCTTTGGTCCGGAGGATCCGCTGGCCGCCGTCGCCCTCCTTGGGGTCGTGGGCCATTTCGGTCAGGGAATCACAGGGGCATTTCCGGCACTGACCGCAGGTTTCATAGCCGCGATCCTCGCAGCAGTTTTTGACCTCACATTCTCCCCAAAAGGGATGGTCAAGGGACGCGCAGCCTTTGCAGCCCAATAATTCCTGATAACGGCAGGCGGAGCAGTCAATGCCGCAGCGAGACAAAATTTCCATGGCAATCCTTCTTTACTGTTGATTTATCGCTTGCGGAAGGGCCTTCTCTCATTGGTCAGCCCAGAAGATAATCGGTCGTGACGTTGTAATAGCGGGCAAGGGCGATTTCCCGAACACCCCGTTCATAGCATGGGCTCTGCGGCAAAAGCATTCGGCAATCCCTACAACAGCTCCGGATTATAACGTGCCCGTTCGCCGCCCACAAACCGGGGACGGGTCCGGGCAAGCAGGAGAATGGCGTTCCCGATATGGTCCACACTGACCCGCACCGGCACTGCTACCTCTCGCAGGTGCATCCCGATGAGGGTGCCGCCGATGTCCATTCCGGCCGAGGCTTTTACGTGGGAGACCAGCACCGGCCGTCTCAGCCGGCTGTAGGCCGTGGTACCCATCGCGCCGCCGCCGTGGGCCCAGGGGACGGCGTTGACGATCTCCAGGTCATAACGTTCCGCGCAGCTCTCCTCCACCACCAGGGCGCGGTTTAAATGCTCACAGCACTGGAAGGCCAGATACAGACCGTTCTCCTGAGCAATGGGGCTCAGGGCGCTGTAAACCGCCTCCGCGCAGTCCGCGCTGGAGCAGGTGCCGATGCGCTGGCCCACGATCTCGCTGGAACTACAGCCGATGACCACGATGCTGTCCCGGCGGAGCCTGGCGGCAGCCAGCAGCTCGGTGAAGGCCGTGCGGGTCTGTTCCCGGACGCGGCTCAGAAATGCTTCATCCATGATACCATCCTTTCCGGTATTCGAAAAGCGCCCGGCGGAAGGCCGCGAAAGCGCTGGGCAGGGGATATTGGGTTTCCAGCTCGTCCCAGCGGGCGGCGGCCTCGTCCGGGCCAGGGCTCAACGCGGCGCACTGGGCCAGGCAGCCGGTCATGTACCACTCCACGTGGGAGAAAATGTGCTTTGCCGGACGTAGGAGAATCGTTTTTTCCGGGAAAATCCCCCGGCGGCACAGCCAGGCGGCCTGCTCCTTCTGGGACAAGGCCCCGTCGGCGCTGGGGAACTCCCACAACCCGCCCAGAAGGCCTTCCGGGCGTTTATGGAGCAGGACCCCCTCCGGGGAGACGATGACGAAAACCGTCCGCTCCTCTATCCGGCGGGGCTTTTTGGGAGCTTTCACGGGGTAGGCGGCGGGAGTTCCTCCCCGGAAGGCCCGGCAAAGGGCGTTGAGAGGGCACGCCTCGCAGCGAGGCGTGCCGTAAGGGGCACAGAGGGTGGCTCCCAGCTCCATGACGGCCTGGTTGAAATCTCCGGGGGCAAAATCGGGCATAGTCTCCAGAAGCAGTTCCCGGAAGCCCTTGCGGACGGCGGGACTCATCACATCGGCCTCGGCGGCCAGGAGCCGGGAGAACACCCGGAGGACGTTGCCGTCCACGGCCGGGACCCGGATGCCAAAGGCGATGGAGGCCACTGCCCCAGCGGTGTACTCGCCGAAACCAGAGAGGTCCAGGAGCTGCTCATAGGAGGGGGGAAGGGCTCCCCCGTAGCGCTCCACGGTCTGGCGGGCGGCTTTTTGGAGGTTCCGGGCACGGCTGTAGTAGCCCAGGCCCTCCCAGAGCTTCAAAAGAGTCTCCTCCTCCGCTGCGGCCAGGGACGGGAGGTCGGGAAGAGCGGCGAGGAACCGCTGGTAGTAGGGCTTCACGGCCTCGACGCGGGTCTGCTGGAGCATGACTTCGGAGATCCAGACGCGGTAGGGGGTAGGATCATGGCGCCAGGGCAGGTCCCGGGCGTTTTGGCGGTACCAGCGCAGCAGCGGCTCACTAGCGGAGCGCGCCAGGTCTGCGGCCTGCTCCCCGCTCATGGGCAGCGCCAGGAGCGTTTGCAGCGGCTGAGCGATCCGGGCCATTTTCATTCCCCCTTTTTCCTTATTATACTCCTTTTGGCCGGGAATTTCAACGAAAGGGACAAATGACAAAACAGGACCGCCGTTTCCGGCGATCCTGTCTGTTGTTCCGGCTGGCGTGATGCGGGATCCGGGAAAAAATCTATATCAGACCTTTTCCCTAAAGTTGCCTTCCTCCCCGGATCCCCCCACGC
The DNA here is from genome assembly GCA_905214265.1 of uncultured bacterium. Classification (GTDB taxonomy): domain Bacteria; phylum Bacillota; class Clostridia; order Oscillospirales; family Ruminococcaceae; genus Merdivicinus. Next base: position 267 of record CAJMLQ010000013.1, on the reverse strand, counting down.
CTTCCGGAAACAGCAAAACACGGCATGTGATGTGCTCCACATGCCGCGCTGTTTACGTGCCGCTCGCCGCAGCGTGTCTCCCCCTCTTGCGAAACATTGAGAAATGTTGTACAATAAGGGAGCGGTGCAGCTTGCTGTTGCATATGGTGCCCTGTTCACTATGTGTAGCCGTTTTGGCGGTCGTGACGCCAAAATGGCACCGCGTAATTGCCATTTCCGCATGGACCCTGATTGGGCGGGCGCACAATTCCGGGCCACATATTTATT
>CAJMLQ010000012.1 GCA_905214265.1 uncultured bacterium | reverse complement strand
GCCGCAGTCATATGTATTAGGTGGGAGAAACCACCCTTTACATATTAACTCTTGATTTTCGATTGACACGCTTTCCCCGGCTCGCTCGTCGTCATGGGAAAGACGTTCATATAGTGCTGTGATTTTGCCGTTGTCTGGCTGCTTCTTCATATACACAAAACCGATATTTCCAGTGCGGACGGTAGAAGTGACAGGTGTTACAGTTCTCATGCTCGGCGCAGCCGTTCTCGTACCGATCAAAACCGGGCTTGCCCTGCATAAGCATTTCAAATGCGCGGCTTTTACCGCTCATAAAGCACATTCCGGCTGCGCCTCCTTTGTGGATTTGGGCAGAAAAAACGCCGCAGACTTCTTTCAAAATCTGCGGCGTCGGGGTATGCGAGAAGGGATGCTGCCTTGCGGTAACATCCCTTTTGTCGCTTGGTTGTTCAGTTTTTGAGCTAACCTGTTTGCCCACTGCCCTTAAAAGCGTTGATTTTACTAGATTCTTGCTTGTTTTCTTATGTCAACGCTCTTAAAGGCAGGGTTTTCCTTGATATAAACAACTCGCTCAAAGGACCTTGGACAGAAACTCCTTGGCCCGGGGATTCTGCGGATTGGAAAAGAACTCCGCCGGGTCGGAGGACTCCTCGAGAATCAGCCCCTCATCCATGAACAGCACGCGGTTGGCCACCTCCCGGGCAAAGCCCATTTCGTGGGTCACGCAGACCATGGTCATCCCATCCGACGCCAGATCCTTCATCAGCTGGAGCACCTCGCCGACCATTTCCGGGTCCAATGCCGAGGTCGGCTCGTCGAAAAGCATGACGTCCGGGTTCATGGCCAGCGCGCGGACAATAGCGACACGCTGCTTCTGGCCGCCGGACAGCATGGCGGGATAGGTATCCGCCTTCTCCAGCAGGCCGATCCGGGACAGCAACCCCCGGGCCTTCTCCTCCGCTTCCGCCTTGGTCCGAAGCTTCAAAAGCACCGGAGCCAGAGTGATATTCTGCAGAATCGTCAAATGCGGGAACAGATTGAAGTGCTGAAAGACCATTCCCATCTTGCAGCGCAGCTTGTCTACATTGACCTTGGGCGCGTTGATCTGCTGGCCTTCAAACCAGATTTCTCCCCCTGTTGGGGTCTCCAGCAGATTAAGGCAGCGCAGAAAGGTGCTTTTCCCGGAACCGGACGGCCCGACGATGACCACCTTGTCCCCTTTGTTAATGGTGGTGGTGATCCCCCGAAGGACGTCCAGGCTGCCAAAGGATTTCTCCAGATTCTTAATTTCGATCACTCTTGGCCAGCCTCCTTTCCAAACGTCCCACCAGCGCCTGCAGGATCAACACCAGGACCAGATAAATCGCAGCGACCGCCAAAAGCGGCAGGAAGGCGCTGTATGTACGGCTGCGGATGATGTCGCCGCCCTTGGTCAGGTCCTGCAGCGCGATATAACCGGCCACAGACGTCTCCTTCAGCAGAGTGATCATCTCATTTCCCAATGCCGGGAGGACGTTCTTCACCGCCTGGGGCATGATGATCCGCCACATCGTCTGATTGTAGGTCAATCCCAGGCTCCGACCGGCCTCCATCTGCCCGGCGTCAATGCTCATGATGCCGGAGCGGAAAATTTCGGCCACATACGCCCCCGAGTTGATGCCGAAGGCGATGATCGCGACAAGTACCTGGTTGATCCGCACGGAAGCGAACACGACGAAGTACATAATCATCAACTGGACGACCACCGGCGTCCCGCGGATCACCGTAAGATACAGCTTAGCCAAACCATTGAGAAACCCCATCTTCCCGGTCTTATCGTGGGTGGTGCGGACCAGCGCCAGCAAAAAGCCCAGCACCACGCCCAAAGCCAGCGCTCCGGCCGTAATCACCAGAGTGGTGGCCAGACCGTTGGTCAAATATTTCCAGCGATTGTCCGCAATAAAATTTTGGTGGAAGGAATCCGCAAAGTTCAGGGCCAGTCCCACAAAAAAATCCTTGATTTTCTCCAGGAATTCCAATCCGGCGCCTCCTTTTCATAAAACATCGGAAAGGGACAGACATACTGCCTGTCCCTTTCCGGCAATCCGTCAGGACGATTATTCTTTTACGATGATGACCTGGACACCAGTAGCGTAGCTGTCCGTGAAGTCCACATTCTTCAGGCGGTCTTCTGTAACCGTCAGGCCGGCGGCGGCGAAGTCCGCCTTGGTGCCGCTCTGAACGGCGGTGATGATGGAATCAAAGTCCATGTCGGCGATTTCCAGTTCCTTGCCCAGCTTGTCGCAGATGGCCCGGGCGAAATCCACGTCCAGCCCCATGATCTGCTCGTTTTCATAATACTCATAGGGCGGGAACTGCGCATTGGTCGCCATAACGAGTTTTCCGTCATACTGGATGCCCTCGGGAGAGGTATAGGGCTTGGCGTTCTCGTTTTTGTTAATGTAGTAATCCAGCAGCGAATCCAGCGTGCCGTCATTCTTCAGCTCCTGAATGGCCTGATTCATCTGGTCTTTCAGCTCACTGTTCTCCTTGGCCACGGCAATGGCATAGTCCTCAACGATATAAGGGGCTTCCAGGATTTTCAGGCCCTTGTTCTGCTCGACGAAAACCTTTGCCGGTTCGTTGTCAATGACCACCGCGTCGACCTTGCCCTGCTTCAAAGCGGTGACTGCCTCAATGCCGGACTTAAACTCCTGAAGGGTTGCTTTTCCCAACAGACCGTCATTGATGTCGCCTTCAATGTAGATCGAACCAGTAGTGCCGCCCTGGACGCCGATAATGCTGTCCGCAAGATCATCCGCACTCTCGATCTTTTTGCCGCTGCCGCCGCAGGAAGCGAGTGAGAGAGCCAGAACCATCGCAGCCGCACCAGCCAACATTCTCTTCAGTTTCATTTTCCTTCATCCTTTCAAAACTGTCAGACCTGAAGTCAGGTCATTGCTGTCGTTTACACTATCATTACTTTATCATAACAGAAGAATAAATGCAAGGGAAAACCGAAAAAAATTCAGCTTTTTTCAAAGTTTATGCACAGTAACAGTTTTTTGATCGATACAAGCAATTATTATATGCACTTATATTCATGAAATGATGGAAATTTTAGAATATTATTGTATATATTCATTCTCTATTCGAGTATGCATGTATAGTATTCGTTTTTTTACATTCACACCTGTTATTTATTTTTCGTTCATATTTCCTTTCTGCTCTTCAAGGGAAAAAATGTTTAATTTCCTTGCAAAAACTGTTTACATTTTGGAAGATATTTGATAGAATAAAAAAGCGGCCTGCGATTCGGCTGCATCTCAGGCGCTGCTGCTCCAAAACGGGCAATTCATTTTCGACCAGGCGAAAACCGCCATATGGAGGGTATTACCCAAAAACAGGCACAGACAAAGCCATTCAAAATCATTCCAAAGGAGGTGCCTATGTGTTCTTTTTCAATCTGCCGGAATCGGTAACAGACGCGTTTGCAGACCGCGGAGTTGCTGCCGATCAAATTTGCTATACGGCGAAAGCCGATGTATCGAAAGAAAATCAATATGAGGAAATATACCTGGCCCTGACGCGGGACGAGCTCTGTATCCTCTACGGCCACGAACGGTTCGTAGGGCGAAGGCGGCGCGAGACCCGGATTCTTTATGATGTCAGCGATTATCGAACCTTTCCGCTGGCAAAAATCAAAGAAGTTGTCATCGACAGGCTGTATACCATTTCCTCCTTTATTATCCGGACGGACGATGAGGAAATCACGGTGTGCAGGCTGTCTCTTTCTTCGATTGGGCTTTTTGAAAAGTTCCGCGGACGGATTCTGGCGCTCCGGGACGGAACCCCCATCGACGACAGCGGGCTGAAGGACGAACACCGAGTCTGCCCGAAGTGCAAACGGCCCTACCCTAATCAGGAGCGGACCATCTGTCCCAACTGCCTTTCCAACACCACGTCTTTTAAGCGGCTTTTAAAGGAATATCTTTCCTATAAAAAGGAAGCCGCCCTGATTTTCGTGCTCATCCTGATCAGCAGCGTTCTGACCCTTGTTACGCCGCTTTTCTCCTCCCGCATGTTTTATGACCAGGTTCTCACCGAACCTTCGGTGGTGGACGGTACAGCCTACGGCAAGTACTACGGCCAGCTGGGCATAATCGTTCTGTTGATCTTCGCCATCAAGCTGATCGCCACCTTTTTCAGTTCCATTTATGGCATCATCGTCTCGAAAATTTCCTGCGATGTGCTCCACAAGCTGCGCATCAAGATCTTTTCCTCCATGCAGCGGCTGTCGGTAAACTTCTTTGTCAGCAAAGCCACCGGCACCCTGATGACCCGCATCGACGATGATTCCGACTGGCTCTACCACTTTTTCGTAGACCTGGTCCCCTATTACATCGTCAGCGTCCTCACCGTAGCCGGGTTGGTCGTGGTCATGTGCACCATCAGCCCACTGCTTACCCTGCTGATTTTTGCCTCGATTCTGATTATCGGCTTCTTCATCTCCCGGCTCCAACGCTACCTGAAACGGCTTCACCGCCGCCAGCACCGCGCCGTCCGGTCGATGAAGTCCACCATCACCGACTCTCTCGGCGGCCAGAAGGTGGTCAAGTCCTTCGCCCGGGAAGAACAGGAGGTCAGCCGCTTCGACGTCCGGAACCAGAATTACTTTCAAACCCGGATCGACGCCGGCTACTACAACGCCTCCCGCTTCCCTATCCTGCGGATGATCTACCGCCTCTCAGAGATTGCTATCTTCGGCCTGGGTGCGGTCTTCGTCATCAAGGGGAACATCACCCTGGGTGCTCTCACGGCCCTCATCGCCTACTCAGACATGGCACTCAACAGTATCGAGTTTTTCATGAGCTCCGCCAACGAGGTAGCGCGTTCCATGGACTCCGCCTCCCGGATGTTCGAGATTCTGGATACCGAGCCTTCGGTCCGGGAAAGTGACCATCCCGTCCGGATCGACCGGATGCAGGGCAATATCGCGGTCAAAAACATCTCATTTGAATACGAAGTCGGCCGTCCCGTCATCAAAGGCGTCAGCTTTGAAGTCGGCGCGGGGCAGATGCTCGGACTGGTCGGGCGCACCGGTGCGGGGAAATCCACCATCATCAACCTCATCGCCCGGCTCTACGATGTAACCGAGGGTGAAATCACCATTGACGGCGTGAACATTAAGGATATCGCCTTTGAGGACCTTCGCCGGAACATCGGCGTCGTGACTCAGGAAACCTATCTCTTCATGGACACCATCGCCGAAAACATCCGCTACGCCCGTCCCGACGCGACTATGGACGAGGTCATCGCGGCGGCAAAAGCAGCCTACGCCCATGACTTCATCCTGCGCTTCCCGGAGGGCTATGACACCAAGGTCGGCAACGGCGGTGTCCAGCTTTCCGGCGGCGAACGCCAGCGGATCTCCATCGCACGGGCCATCCTTCAGGACCCGGCCATCCTGATCCTGGACGAAGCCACCGCCGCCATGGACACCCAGACCGAACGCAACATCCAGACCGCCATCGAGCGTCTCCGCAAGGGCAAGACCATCATCTCCATCGCCCATCGGCTCTCCACCCTGCGGGATGCTGACAGCCTGGCGGTCATCGACGACGGCAGGCTCAGCGAAAAGGGCACCCACCGGGAGCTTCTCGACCTGCGGGGCGTCTATTACAACCTTCACAAGATCCAGCTCGATTCCCTGAAGTTCATCAACCAGGACTAAACGGGCAGCAAGGAGCGTGTTATGAACGAATTTACTTACCTTTCTCCGGAGGAGCTGTCTTTCTCTCTCAGCGAAAACGGCATCCTTTCCCTGGACGCCGGCGGGACTCACTACGATTCCGTCCAGCTCATCCGTCTGTTCCCCTTCCAATATCCTGAGGAATACCTTTCGGTGTCCGTTGCGGTAGATGGGGATCAGAAGGAGCTTGGGATGCTCCGGGATCTGGCCGCATTTTCTCCGGAACAGCGTCAGCTTCTCATCGACTACCTTACCTATAAATATTTCATCCCCCGCATCGAAAAGATCGGCAAGCTGGAGGAAAAGCTGGGGTATGTCTACATGGACGTCACCACGGTGCTGGGCCGTAAGACCATCTGCATCGCCGACGTCACCTCCAACGTCCGGCTTATCCGCCGGAATTATGTGACCATCATCGACGTTCAGGGCAACCGGTATACCATCGACAATCTGGACAGTCTGGACAAAGATACCCGGCAAAAGATCGAGCTTTACATTTAACTGACCCCGATCCCTTTTAAAGGAGGGTACGCTATGCACTTTACTTCTTCCCGGCTGGAGGAAGTCCGCGGCCTGCTGGGCTGCGACCCCGTCTACAGCCTGGATTTCAATTTGGATGGCCGCGGAAAACCGGTGGACGGCGTCTGCGCCGTCACAGAAACCGAACTGGTCATCCTCCGCGGAAGCCTTTTTGCCTTTCGCTGTCCTCTGGACGAGATTGAGGAATTCGTCACCACTCAGCTGGTGGGCAGCGGTTCCCTCGGCATCATCCGGAATGGAAAAACTGAACAGCTTTGCATCTTCACCCAAGACCGGCTGAACGCCTTCGCAGAACTGGGAAAGCTGGTGGAATATCACCGGGAAACCGGGATTTTTCCTGACCCCGGAGAGGGGGAGACCTCTGTCCGCCTCTGCCCCAAATGCGGCAGTGTTATCCCCGAAGGCACGGATATCTGCTTCCACTGCGAAAAAAAAGGCAAATATCTTTGGCGGGTAGTCCAGCTTTCGCTTCGGTACAAATGGTCCCTGATCTTTTCAGTCCTGGCCACCGCTGCGATCCAGCTTTTGTGGATCCTCTACCCCTATCTCCAGGGCGTGATCATCGACGACTACATCACCCCCAAAAATCAGGACCTCCGTCAGCTTCTAGCCATCCTCGGCGTCTTCATGCTCATTCCCCTGATCATCATGTTTATGGAGATCATCAACGACCGCTGCACCGCCAAGGTGTCCATGTCCGTGGGCCGGGACCTCCGGGCCCAGCTGTTTCGGAAGATTCAGGAACAGTCCATGAAGGCAATTACCAAGCGTCCCACTGGTGAACAAATCAAGCGGATCTCCAGCGACACCGAGAAGGTCCAGCAGTTCGTCGCCATGTACGGCAAGGAGGCGGTGGTCCGCATCCTCTCCACCATCGTCATTCTGGCCGTCATGCTCTTCATGAACTGGAAGCTGACTCTGCTGGTTCTGATCCCGGTTCCTCTGGCCATCGTTGCCACCCAGATGATTTTCAAATACATCCATCGCAAGTACGAGCTGGTCTGGAACCATTACAGCCAGTCCGAATCCACCCTTCACGACATTCTCAGCGGCATTATGGTGGTCAAGACCTACGGCAGTGAAAAGCGGGAAATCGCCCACTATTCCAGTTATTCGGAACGTTTTGCTAAAAGCATGTACCGCGCCGATAAATTCTGGTTCCTGGCCTTCCCGATTATCGGCTTCGTCATCACCTTGGGCGAATACTTTTATCTGTATTTTGGCGGCCAGCAGGTACTGATCGGGGCGCTGACTCTGGGCAGCCTGCTCCGGTTTTCCGCCTATATTGGCATGATCTACGGCCCTCTGCGCTGGATCATCCAGCTTCCCCGCTACATTGCGGAATCTGCGGTCAGTGCCGGAAAAATCTACGAGATTATCGACGAAAAAGAGGACGTCTCCGACTGCCCGAATCCGGTGGACCTGCAGATCCAGGGCCGCGTGTCCTTTGACAACGTAGGGTTCGGCTACAAGGTCTATAAGCCTGTCCTGAAAAACATCTCCTTCGATGTGCAGCCCGGCGAAATGATCGGTATCGTCGGTCCCTCCGGCGTGGGAAAATCCACCCTTATCAACCTGATCATGCGCCTCTACGACGTCAGTTCCGGCTCCATCAAAATCGACGGCACGGATATCCGGGACATCTCCCAGAACGCCCTCCGCAGCCAGATCGGCGTCGTTTTACAGGAAACCTACCTCTTCGAGGGGACGGTTCTAGAAAATATTCTCTACGCCAAACCTGACGCCACCATGGAAGAGGTCATCCAGGCTGCAAAAATTGCCAACGCTCACACCTTTATCTGCAAAATGCCCAACGCCTATCAGGAATACATCGGCAATAAGGGCTACAAGCTCTCCGGCGGAGAAAAGCAGCGCATCGCCATCGCCCGCGCTATCCTCCGGGACCCTCGGATCCTCATCCTGGATGAGGCCACTGCCTCTCTGGATACTGAAACGGAGAAGCTCATCCAGGAGGCTTTGGCGCGGCTGACCCAGAACCGCACCACCTTCGCCATCGCCCACCGCCTGTCCACTCTCCGGAACGCCGACCGGCTCATTGTCCTGGATAAGGGCCGCATTGCCGAAATCGGCACCCACGAGGAGCTGCTCCGCAACAAATCCGTTTACTACAACCTGGTCATGGCCCAGCGCCAGACCTCCAAGCTTAGCAAGGATGCCTGAATCAACAAATAAGCAAACGCCCGCGTCAATCCAAAACGCGGGCGTTTGCTGTTAAAAGGAGTATCACACATTCGAAGTCTGGCTTTTCTTATCTTCCGAAGGGCAACTTCTGGATATCGCTGGAACTCTCCTGCTGCTGGCTGCCGGAGGAATTCAAAGAGCCTTTGTCTTCTGCCAGCTCCACGTTGATGGTGTAGGTCTTGATCTTGCCGGAAAGGCTCTGCTGCACGACGGTCAGCTCCACCATATCGCCGGGTTCCTTAGCGCTCATAATGCTCTTGACGGTTTCGGAGTCCCGGACGTCCTGCCCGTCGATTTGGGTGATGATGTCGCCGGCACGGAGCCCCTTGGCATAAACGTCCATGTCCTCGCGGACCGACTGGACCCACAGTCCAGGGGTGTAGCCCGTCATGGCGCCCACCGCGTCGCTAACGGCGTAATAGGTGATGCCCAGCAGCACCCGCCCACGGACGTACCCATAGGCGATAAGATCGTCCACAATGGGCTTTGCTGTAGAAATCGGGATGGCAAAGCCGATCCCCTCAATCTGCGTGGAGGAGAGCTTCGAGGAGTTGATGCCGACCACCTGGCCGTATTTATTGATCAGTGCGCCGCCGGAATTTCCGGGATTGATGGCCGCGTCGACCTGGATGGTTTCCATCTCGATGGATTCGCCGGTTTCTTCATTGGTGACCGTGATCAGCCGCTTCAGCCCGGAGACGATTCCCTGGGTCACAGAACCGGCTAGGTTCATGCCAGTAGGATTGCCGATGGCTACGATCCGCTCGCCGACCACCAGCTGGTCAGAACTGCCGAATTCCGCCGTGGTCAGGTTGTTGGCGTCGATTTTGATGACGGCAACGTCGGTTTTCTCGTCAATGCCCACGACTTCCGCCTCATATTCCTCGTCGTTATCCAGAATGACCAGGATACCTCCTGTCGCACCGGAAACCACGTGGGCATTGGTGACAATGTATCCGTCGCTTGTCATGATGATACCGGAACCGGTGCCGTAAACCTGCATGGGATATTCCGTCCGGTAGGTCTGGATGCCTACGACAGAGGGACGAACCTTGGCGGCGATCTCCTCCGTAGAAAGGACGCCGTCGGTATACGCTTCCTCGTCCGGAGCCGGGCGGTTGTTCAGCGAAAGCTGCGGGCCATCCCGCACCTCGTCGGAAGAGGAAGAGGATGCTCCGCCGTTCAGCACGGGGTCTTTCCCGCCGCCGTTGTTCTGCTGCCGGCTGTAGAGGATGAACCCGGTGAATGCCGCCGCAGTAACCAGAAACACAACCGTCATCACCACGGCGAAAACCTTCAGCCCGGTATTGTTCTTCGGCTTATATCCGACATTCCCCCTGGAGATTTGGTCGTAATCCTCATAGCTCCAGCGGTATTCCTGCTGCGGATGAGACGGAGGAGTCTGCGGCGGTCCCTGAGGCGGGACCTGCTGGCCGCCGAAATTCTGAAACCCGCCGGAAGGGCCGCCCGCCGCCTGGCCGGGACCGGCCGCGCCCGGATTTGGATTTCCTGAGTAGCTCTGCCAGTTGTTGAAGGACTGGCTGCCTCCATTTGCCGAAAATCTGTCATCGGGGCCTCCATTTCCCGGTGCGGAAGCGCCGGTATTTTCTGCTGTATTTTCATGGCTCTCACCCGGCTCCCAGCCGTTGGTCCCATAAGAATCGTTTCTGTCATCCATGGTGGATAATCCTCCTTTTGGTTGATACCCTTAGTTTACCGAGAATTTATGAATAAATTTAAAAAACCGATCCAAACGAATTCTAAATTTTTTTGACAGAATCCTTAACAATTTTCACCTGTCCATCACAAAGCCGAAAAAGACGGCAGGCTCCTTTCCCAAACCGGGATCGGAGCCTTTTTTTATGCCAGCGGAGCCTTATCGGGCGGCTCCTCCTTGGGCTGCTGGTTGGGATATTCCTTTTCCCGGCCCTTTACCAAAGCCGGGTTCTTCGCTTTCGCCGTTGGAACCGAAAAAACGAATTCTGTATACTCTCCCTGTACACTCTTGACGATAATATCGCCGCCATGGAGATTGATAATGGACCGGACTAGGTAGAGCCCTAGTCCTACGCCGTTTTTGTCCACGCCGCGGGAGCGGTCGGTCTTGTAAAACCGGTCGAAGACCCGAGGAATCTCCTCCTTGGAAAGGCCCTCCCCGCTGTTGCGGATGCCGACGTATGTCATGTTGGCGTCCACGCTGAAGGAGAACTCCAGATAGCCCCCCTCACTGACAAATTTGACCGCATTGTCCACCAGGTTGTAGACCACCTGATGGATCAGGTCCGGGTCGGCGTCGACCATCACCTTATCTGTGTCCAATCCCCGGATGTCCAGTTTCTTCTGCTCAATGCTCTGTTCAAAGGAAAACACCGTCTCGCAGATGATTTCCAAAATATTGAACGGCGTGGTCTGGACCTTCAGCTCGCCAGCCTCGATGCGGGAAAGGTTGAGCATGCTCCGCACCAGCCGGGATAGCCGCTTGACCTCATCGGAAACGATCCGCAGGTAGTGACGTTCCTGTTCCTTGCCGATGGTACCGTCCAAAATACCGTCGATAAATCCCGCGATGGAGGTCATGGGCGTCTTCAGCTCATGGGAGACGTTGGCGATAAAGCTCCGGCGCATGGATTCCAGCTCCGAAAGAGACCGCGCCATGTTGTTAAAGGACATGGCCAGTTGCCCAATCTCATCGTCGCCGTCGATCCGGATGCGGGTCGTAAAATCCCCCTGCCCAAATTTTTTCGCCGCCGTGGACATTTCCCGCAGAGGCCGCACCATCTTCAGCGTGACAAAATACGTCGCCACAAAAGAGATCAGCAGCACTGCTACAGCGGAAATCAGGAAGATCTTGATCATCTCCGTAAGAAAGGTCCGCATCTCCGCATTATCTGCCGACACAAATAGGTATCCCACCGTCCCAGCGGAGGTCTTTACCGGCTGGCAGACCGTAAATTTCGGTGACTTGTAAAGATTTTCCAAACGCCCGACCTCGCTGTATTGTCCTGCATCCGCCTTTCGCAGGATCGAAGCGGGAATCTGGTAGGTGCTGTGGACCACACAGCTGCTCCCCTCGGTGCAGAGCAGAGTCTTTCCGTTGATATCCGTCAGGAAAATCGTCGTGTCGTTGGATTCCGAAAGGGCGGTCAGCGTCGGAGCCAGAGCGTCCCGGTCCAGCAAAAGCCGGGAATCCACCCGTTCCAGCACATATCCCCTCGCCACCGTGGTGCAGTTGGTCAGCAGGCTGATCTTTTCCTTGCTGAAATACTGCGCAGCAAAGAGCATGAACAGCGTCCCCAGCACCACGATTGAGGAAAGGACCGTAACCGCGCAGACCCGGAAATACTTGCTGAAAATGCTTTTCTGCATGTCCGAATCCGTCCTTTACAGCAGGTCTACCACCTCAAATTTGTATCCCACGCCCCAGACTGTTTTCAGCGACCATTTGTCGGAAACGCCCTCCAGCTTTTCGCGCAGGCGCTTGACATGGACGTCAATGGTGCGGGAATCCCCGTAGTACTCAAACCCCCACACCTCGTCCAGCAGCTGGTCACGGGTGTAGACCCGGTTGGGGTTGGACGCCAGGTGATACAGAAGCTCCAGTTCCTTGGGCGGGGTGTCGATAATCTTCCCGTCCACCTTCAACTCATAGCGGGTCATGTTGACCACCAGCTTGTCATAAGAGACCTCTTTCAGATCCGTCTGCTGGCTGTTCTGACCGATCCGGCGCAGGACTGCCTTGATCCGGGCGATGATCTCTTTGGTATCGAAAGGCTTGACCACATAGTCATCGGCGCCCAGCTCCAGGCCCAGGACCTTATCGAAGGTTTCCCCTTTGGCCGTGAGCATGATGATCGGAACCTGGCTTTTTTTACGGATCTCCCGGCAGACCTGCCAGCCGTCCAGCCCGGGAAGCATGATGTCCAATAGGATCAGCTCCGGGTGCAGCGTCTCGAACTTCAAAAGCGCCTCCTCCCCGTCATGGGCAAGGATCACGCTGTAGCCCTCCTTCTCCAGATAGAGCCGCAGCAATTCGCAGATATTCTTGTCGTCGTCAACTACCAAAATCTTTCCCAGTGCCATTTGACATTCCTCCTTGAAAATTCCGGCAAGCGGGCAGCAAGGTTCATTTTTTAATTGGTAAGAATATTATAACATAGTTACAATTAAAAAGGTGATATTTTTATGAACAAATCCGGCACATTCTTAAAACTTCGCCCATATTTTTTGGAAAGAAGGAATAAATCAAATTTTGTTCACATTTTTATGTCCATGCTGTCAAAAATTCTATTCAAATGCTGATTATTTTTAAAAATCGCGTTTCAGCAAAATAAAATTTCGCGTTACCCATTGACAAAACATTTTTCATCCGCTATACTAACATATAGAAAAGCTATGACAGGGATATGGGCTCCGTAAATGGACGCAGAGAGCTGCCGGATGGTGCGAGGCAGAACCGGACCGGACTCCAGCTGGCCCTCGAGCTGTTCGCTGAACGGGTTTCAAGTAGGCAGGACCGGGTTTTCCCACCGTTATCACGGGACTCCATTCGCGCCGGAATGCGCCGATGGACAGAGGCGGGCGCATCTGCGCCAACAAGAATGGTACCGCGGAAGGATTGCTTCCGTTTCTTGCAAATGCAGGAAACGGAAGCTTTTTTGTTGCCCGCTCCTATCAGAGGATCCGCTCGGGCGGATCGGAAAGGACGCCTTGTATGAAAAATTATCAAAAATACTCCATCAACTATTTTCTCCCGCCCCAGACCCCGGAAAAGCCCTTGGGAAAATGGATGCGGAAAGACCATATTGAAAAAGCGCCGGCCTGGTGCAGCGTGGACCTCCGGGACGGCAATCAGTCCCTGATCATTCCCATGAGCCTGGAGGAAAAAGTGGAATTCTTCCAGCTTCTCTGCAAGATCGGCTTCAAGGAGATCGAGGTGGGCTTCCCCGCCGCCTCCGAAACGGAGTATAACTTTCTCCGAACGCTCATCGAGAAGGACCTGATTCCCGCCGATGTCACGGTCCAGGTTCTCACCCAGTCCCGGGAACATATCATCAAAAAGACCTTCGAATCCCTCAGCGGCTGCAAAAACGCAGTGGTTCACCTGTACAACTCCACCTCCGTGGCCCAGCGGGAGCAGGTCTTCCGCAAGTCCAGAGAGGAGATCATCGACATCGCCGTTTCCGGCGCCCGGCTTTTCAACCAGTATGCCAAGGACTTTGACGGAAATCTCCGCTTCGAATATTCCCCGGAGAGCTTCACCGGCACCGAAATGGATTTCGCCCTGGAGATCTGCAACGCCGTCCTGGAGGTCTGGAAGCCCACACCGGACAACAAAGTCATCATCAACCTCCCCGTCACGGTTTCCGTCTCCATGCCCCACATTTATGCCAACCAGGTCGAATTTATGTCGGAAAACCTCCGGTACCGGGAAAACGTCATTCTCTCGGTCCACCCCCATAACGACCGGGGCTGCGCCGTGGCTGACACCGAAATGGCGCTTCTGGCCGGGGCAGAACGGGTGGAAGGCACCCTCTTCGGCAACGGGGAGCGCACCGGTAACGTGGACATCGTCACCCTTGGCATGAACCTCTTCTCCCAGGGTGTGGACCCGAAGCTGGACTTCTCCAACATGCCGGAGATCACGGAGCTTTACGAGCGGGTGACCCGGATGCATGTCTACGACCGCCAGCCTTATTCCGGCAAGCTGGTCTTCGCCGCTTTCTCCGGTTCCCACCAGGATGCTATTGCCAAAGGCATGAAGTGGCGGGAGGAGCGCCAGTGTCCCCTCTGGACCGTCCCTTACCTCCCCATCGATCCCCAGGACGTGGGCCGGGAATACCAGACCGACGTTATCCGTATCAACTCCCAGTCCGGCAAAGGCGGCATCGGCTACCTGCTGGAGCAGAACTTCGGCTACGACCTTCCCAAGAAGATGCGGGAGGAATTCGGCTACATCGTCAAAGGCGTCTCGGATCACAAGCATCAGGAGATGAGTCCCCAGGAGGTACTGGATGTCTTCCACACCGAATATGTCAACCTGGAGAACCCCATCCGCCTTGCCGACTATCATTATACCCGCAACGGCGGCATCCACGCCACTCTGACTATCCAGCGGGACGGCAAGACCTGGGAGATTACCGGCTCCGGCAACGGTCGTCTGGACGCGGTCTCCAACGCCATCCGGGAAAATCTCGGCGTCCGCTTCTCCAACCTGACTTATAAAGAACACGCCCTGGAGGAGGGCTCCAACTCCCAGGCGGTGGCCTATGTTTCCATCACCGGCGAAGACGGCCAAACCTTCTGGGGCGTCGGCATCCAGGACGATATCATCTATGCCTCCGTCAAGGCCCTCTTCTCCGCCGTCAACCGGATGATCCGCTGACATACTTCTGGAAAGGATGATTTTCATGGCAATGACAATGACCCAAAAGATCCTGGCGGCCCACGCCGGCCTCCCCGAGGTCAAGGCGGGCCAGCTGATCCGCACCAAGCTGGATATGGTTTTGGGCAACGACATCACCTCCCCCGTAGCCATCAATGAATTTGAAAAGGCGGGCTTTTCCTCCATCTTCGACCGGGAGAAGATTTCCCTGGTCATGGACCACTTCGCCCCCAACAAAGATATCAAGGCCGCCGCCCAATGCCAGCAGTGCCGGGCCTTCGCCAAGCGCTTTGACATCGCCAATTATTTTGACGTGGGGCAGATGGGCATCGAGCACGCCCTTCTCCCGGAAAAAGGGTTGGTTGCCCCCGGCGAGTGTATCATCGGTGCGGACTCCCACACCTGCACCTATGGTGCACTGGGAGCCTTCTCCACCGGCGTCGGGTCTACGGACATGGCCGCCGCCATGGCCACCGGCGAGGCCTGGTTCAAGGTCCCCTCCGCCATCAAATTCCACATTACCGGTGAATTAAAGCCCTATGTTTCCGGCAAGGACGTAATCCTCCACATCATCGGTCGGATTGGCGTGGACGGTGCTCTTTACAAATCCATGGAATTCACCGGTCCCGGCCTGAAGGGCCTCACTATGGACGACCGCCTCTGTATCGCCAACATGGCCATCGAAGCTGGCGCGAAAAACGGTATCTTTGAGGTGGACGAAGTCACCATGGACTACATCCATGGCCGGATGGACCGCCCTGTAACCACCTATACTGCCGACCCCGACGCTGTCTATGACCAGACCATCGAAGTGAACCTCTCGGAGATAGAGCCCACCGTGGCCTTCCCCCACCTCCCTGAAAATGCAAAAACCTTCGGCGAAATCGGCGAGATCCCCATTGACCAGGTAGTTATTGGATCCTGCACCAATGGCCGCCTTTCGGATATGGCCGTCGCAGCGGAAATCCTCCGGGGCAAAAAAGTCGCCCCCGGTGTCCGCTGCATCATCATCCCCGCCACCCAGCAGGTCTGGAAAGACTGCGTCCGACTGGGCTATATGGAGATTTTCATCGACGCGGGCTGCGCCGTCTCCACCCCCACCTGCGGTCCCTGCCTGGGCGGCTACATGGGGATCCTAGCTGCCGGCGAACGGGCCGTAGCCACCACCAACCGCAATTTTGTGGGCCGGATGGGCCACGTAGATTCGGAGGTCTATCTGGCCAGCCCCGCCGTTGCCGCCGCCTCCGCCATTGCCGGAAAGCTGGCCAGCCCCCTGGCCTGACTGGACTTCATCGAAAGGACTGATTGATTTATGAACGCCCACGGAATCGCTCACAAATACGGCGACAACGTCGACACCGACGTCATCATCCCCGCCCGTTACCTCAATACCTCCGATCCCAAGGAACTGGCCGTCCACTGCATGGAGGATATCGATAAAGATTTCACCAAAAAAATCCGCCCTGACGACATCCTGGTGGGCGGCCAGAATTTCGGCTGCGGCTCCTCCCGGGAGCACGCTCCCATTGCCATCAAGGCCGCCGGGATCTCCTGTGTTATCGCCAAGACCTTCGCCCGGATTTTCTACCGCAACGCCATCAACATTGGCCTGGCCATCTTGGAGTGCCCCGAAGCCAGTGACCGCATTTCCGCAGGAGACGAGATCTCCGTAGATTTTGATACCGGCCTGATCCAAAACCTCACCAAAAACGAGACCTACCAGGCCGAACCTTTCCCGGATTTCATCAAGGATATCATCCGCAAGGGCGGGCTGCTTAACTCCCTGAAATAAAAACCCGGAAGGAGCAATTTCCATGCAGAAAACCATCACCGTCATCCGCGGCGACGGCATCGGCCCCGAGATCGTCGCCCAGGCTCTCCGCGTCCTAGACCGGATCGCCGCAAAATACGGCCATACCTTCACCTATCAGGAGATTCTCGCCGGCGGCTGCGCCATCGACGCCTGCGGCACCTCTCTGCCGAAGGAATCCCTGCAAAAATGCCTGGACTGTGACAGCGTTCTCCTGGGTGCGGTGGGCGGCCCCAAATGGGACGGCGTTCCCAAGGAGATCCGCCCGGAAGCGGCCCTCCTGGGCATCCGTTCGGCCATGGGGCTCTACGCCAACCTCCGCCCGGCCCGGCTCTTCCCACAGCTGGCAGAAGCCTCCCCCCTGAAGCCGGAGATCACCGCCCGGGGCATCGATCTGATGATGGTCCGGGAGCTGATCGGCGGTGCCTACTTCGGCGCCCATGTCACAGCTGAAGAAAACGGTGAGCTCACCGCCCACGACGATATGACCTACGCCGTACACGAAGTTGAACGCATTGCCCGAACCGCCTTTTCCGTCGCCCGCAAGCGCCGCAGCCGCGTCACCTCCGTGGACAAGGCCAACGTTCTGGACACCTCTCGGCTCTGGCGGAAGGTGGTCCATCAGATCGCCGCCGGATATCCTGACATCGCCTGCGCGGATATGCTGGTGGATAACGCCGCCATGCAGCTGGTCAAAGACCCATCCCAGTTCGACGTCATCGTCACCGAAAACCTCTTCGGCGACATTCTCTCCGACGAAGCCAGCATGATTACCGGCTCTATTGGCATGATGGCCTCCGCCTCCCTGGGCGAGGGAACCCGTGGCATGTATGAGCCTATCCACGGCTCCGCCCCTGATATCGCTGGCCAGGACATCGCCAATCCCATCGGCACCATTCTCTCCGCTGCCATGATGCTCCGCCACTCCTTTAATCTGGACGAAGAGGCCACCTGCATCGAAGCTGCCGTAGACCGGGTCCTAGACGCTGGTTTCCGCACCGCTGACATCCTGAGCAAAGGCTGCACCCGAGTGGGCTGCCAGGAAATGGGCACCAAAATTTTGGAACAAATCGGATAATTCTCAAAAGTTCTACATTTTGTATCATGATTCTGCTCCGTACTTCGGGGCAGTTTCCCTTTTGAAAGGAGAACGTTATGATCGAAGTCGCCGCAGCCATCATCGAACGGAATGGCCGTATCCTCATCGGAAAACGCGGAGGAACCGGCAGCTGCACCGGGCTTTGGGAGTTTCCTGGCGGCAAACGGGAGCCCGGCGAGACCCTGCCGGAGACTCTCCGCCGGGAGTGCCGGGAAGAATTGGGCGTTTCCATATCAGTGGGTGGCCTTTGCGCTGAAATCACCCACCAATACCCGGACCGGGAAGTCCATCTGTCTTTCTTTTTCGCTCTTTTGGAAAATGGCGAGCCATCCCCTTCCGTCCACACCGAACTTCTCTGGGCCGCCCCGGAGGACCTGACTGGCCTATCCTTCTGCCCCGCCGACACGGAATTGGTCGTTCGCCTGGCCGCAGCTTACAGCCTCTGTCCCGGCCGTTACCGCCATTATAAAGGAAAGGAGTATCAGCTCCTCGCTCTGGCCCGCCACTCCGAGACCCTGGAGCCTATGGCCGTTTACCGCGCTCTCTACGGCGAGGGTGAGGTTTGGGTGCGCCCGGCTCTGATGTTCAGCGAAACCGTCACAAAAAACGGAGAAGCTTTCCCGCGTTTTGTGCGAATCAGAGAATTCCCGGAAATTTCTCCGTTGTAAAGGAAACCACTTGACAGCCTGCCGCCTTTCCGATATAATAATACCTTGTAAAGGAAAAAGGTTTACACCTCCAAAACGGGAAAGGAAGGACGCCCATGAGCAAAAATCTGGCCATTTCGGACCTCCTGGACCTTTACGGAGATATGCTCACCGACAAACAACGGGACGTTATGGAGCTCTATTATAACCAAGACCTTTCCCTGGCTGAAATCGCAGAGCATGAGGAGATCACCCGCCAGGGCGTCCGCGATAGCATCAAGCGCGGGGAAGCCTACCTCCTAGAACTGGAGGAAAAGCTCCATTTCGCTGAAAAATTTAAGCGTCTCGTCGCCGTCACCGAGGAGATCACCGCTCGCTGCATGGAAATCGAGCGCGTCAACCGCGGATTCACCTTTTCCCAGTCCATTGATGAAAATGCCCGGACCGTCCGACAGCTGCTTAACGGCTATCTGGACGAAAATTTTGGATAAAAACGTTGTTTTTTACGATTTGTATAGAGGAGGGTGCAGAATTTGGCTTTTGAAAGTCTTTCCGAGAAGCTGGCCGCCGCCTTTAAAAAGCTGAAAAGCAAAGGCAAGCTCAGCGAAAGCGACATCAAGGACGCCATGCGGGAAGTCAAAATGGCCCTGCTCGAAGCCGACGTCAACTATAAGGTCGTCAAAGATTTCGTCAAGACCATCAGCGAGCGTGCTGTGGGCCAGGAAGTCCTGGAAAGCCTGACTCCCGCCCAGCAGGTCATCAAGATCGTTAACGAAGAACTGACCAACCTCATGGGACGGGACAACGCCCGTATCAATTTTCCTTCAAGGCCGCCTTGCGTCATCCTCATGTGCGGTCTTCAGGGTAGCGGTAAAACTACCCACTCCGCAAAGCTGGCAAAGTATTTCAAGAGCCAGGGCCACCGTCCCCTTCTGGTGGCCTGCGACATCTACCGCCCCGCCGCCATCGACCAGCTGAAGATCGTCGGTGAAAAAGCCGGCGCACAGGTTTTCGAGATGGGTCAGACGAATCCCGTCACCATCGCCTCGGAGGCTCTGAAATTCGCCAAAGACCACGGCAATGACTTGGTCATCATCGATACCGCCGGTCGCCTTCACATCGATGAGGTCCTCATGGAGGAGCTCAAAAACATCGAGGCCGCCGTCAACCCCAACGAAATTCTCCTCGTCGTCGACTCCATGACCGGCCAGGACGCCGTCAATGTCGCCGACACCTTCAATAAAGCCCTTCCCATCACCGGCGTCATTCTCACCAAGCTGGATTCCGACACCCGCGGCGGCGCCGCCATCTCGGTTCTCCAAGTCACCGGAAAGCCCATCAAATTTTCCGGCATTGGTGAGAAAATCGACGACCTGGAGCCTTTCCACCCCGAACGGATGGCCTCCCGGATCCTGGGGATGGGAGATGTGCTGACCCTCATCGAAAAGGCCCAGAGCGCGGTGGATGAAAAGGAAGCCGCCAAACTGGCCAAAAAGATGAAGGAAAACAGCTTCGACATGAATGATCTGCTGGAAAATCTCCGTCAGGTCACCAAAATGGGCTCTATTAAGCAGATTTTGGGTATGCTTCCCGGCATGGGCACTAAGGTAGACAGCATGGACATCGACGAGCGGCAGTTTGCCCGCGTCGAGGCCATGATTACCTCCATGACCCCCGCCGAGCGGGAAAAGCCCTCCATTATCAACCCGTCCCGCAAGCGGCGCATCGCCGCCGGCTCCGGCACCCGGGTGGAGGACGTCAACCGGCTCCTGAAGCAGTTTGACCAGATGAAAACCATGATGAAGCAGTTCACCGGCAAAAAGGGCAAGCGTCGGATGCGCTTCCCGATGATGTAAGGCTGTACAACGCGGAGTCCCGCGTATAGCAATAGAAACCACCGATATTTAGGAGGAAATGAATTATGGCAGTAAAAATCAGACTGCGCAGAATGGGCGCGAAGAAAGCCCCCTTTTACCGCATTGTTGTAGCGGATTCCCGCTATCCCAGAGACGGCCGCTTCATCGAGGAGATTGGCACCTACGATCCCACCAAGAACCCCAGCGTTATCCATGTGGACGTGGAAAAAGCCAACAAATGGATCGCCAACGGCGCCCAGCCCACCGATACCGTCAAGAAGCTCCTGAAGATCAGCGCAGGCGAATAAATTCCCTCAACGGGTCCCATCCGCCGGGATAACAGAGGCGGCCACTGAAAACCGAAAAGAGGCATCGCTATGGAAGAATTGCTCATCACCCTCGCCAAGGGCCTTGTAGAAGATAAGGATGGCGTTAAGGTCACGGTGGACGAGCCTACCGAGGACGGCACCGTGGTCTATCACCTGAATGTCGCCCCCGGAGATATGGGCCGCGTTATCGGCAAGCAGGGCCGGATTGCCAAGGCGATCCGTACGGTCATGCGCGCCAGCGCGTCCATGCGCAGCGAGAAGGTCATGGTGGAAATCGACTGATTCCCATACGGAATGCCCACTCCTTCCGGAGTGGGTTTTTTCGCTGGAAGGAGGAACTATGGAACTGCTGGAAGCCGGCAAAATTGTTGCCATCCACGCTCTAAAGGGGGAAGTTCGGGTCCAGCCTTGGTGTGACGGACCGGAATTTCTCACCCGCTTCAAAACTATGTACATTGCCGGTGAGCCGGTGAAGGTCCGCTCCGCACGGCCCAACAAAAATATCGTCATCCTGAAGCTGGACGGCGTGGACACCCCCGAGGCCGCCCAGAAGCTGGTCAACCGGGTGCTTTGCATCCGCCGGACCGACGCAAAACTCCCCAAGGGCACCTATTTTATCGCCGATTTGATCGGTCTGCAGGTCGTGAACGCGGACGACCCCTCCATCGTTTACGGAGAGCTCACCGACGTCAGTCAAACCGGTGCCAACGACGTCTACCATGTCCGTTTCGCCGACGGGAAGGAACGCTACGTCCCCGCCATCCCACAGGTCGTTATCCAAACAGACCTGGAGGCAGGCCTCCTGCGCATCCGCCCACTGGACGGCCTGTTTGACGATTAGGGGGCGGATGCATGCGGATTGACATTGCCACCCTTTTCCCGGAAATGTGCGAAACCGTCCTTGGCACCAGCATCATCGGCCGGGCCCGGAAAAATCACCTGGTAGAGATTTACTGCCACAATATCCGGGACTACTCCCCCGACCCCAAGCATCACCGTGTGGACGACACCCCCTACGGCGGCGGCAAGGGGATGGTCATGCAGCCGGAGCCCATCTGGCGCTGCTACCTGGACGTGGTCGCCACCAGCGGTTCCCTTCCCTACGTCGTCTACCTTTCCCCTCAGGGGAAAACCTTGACCCAGCAAAAGGCCCTGGCCTTCCGGGAAATCCCCCACCTCTTTCTCCTCTGCGGCCACTACGAGGGTGTGGACGAACGGATCCTGGAGCGGATCGTAGACGAAGAAATTTCCATCGGCGACTATGTCCTCACCGGCGGCGAACTGGCTGCCATGGTCCTGACCGACAGCATCGTCCGCCTTTGTGACGGCGTACTGGCAGACCCGGAATGCTTCGAAAACGAAAGCCACATGAACGGCCTGCTGGAATATCCCCAGTATACCCGCCCCGAGGAATGGCAGGGGATGCCGGTTCCAGACGTTCTCCTCTCCGGCCACCACGCCAATATTGAGCGTTGGCGGGCAGAGCAAAGCCTGGACCGAACCCAAAAAAAGCGTCCGGACCTCTTGCAAAAGTAGAGGTGTTCCGCGATTCCGGCATAATTCGCGGATTTCAGTCGCAGCATGTTGATAGATTACTGTGCAAAACATTCAAATATGTTGATAACTTTTATCTGAAATTTACGTATGTCACGAAAATCCGGAAAAGTCTCCGAATCCCGCCAAAAATGAGTTGACGGAAAAAATGGCTGTGGTATAATAAAGGTACTTCGGAGCGGCCCTTTCAGCAGGCATCGCATGGCCGCGATTACCTTGAACTGTTATAGGAGAGTATGAGAATGTATCTGAAAGACGTAACCGTGAAAAACCAAGTGGGCCTCCATGCCCGTCCCGCGACCTTTTTCATTCAAAAGGCCAATGAGTTCAAATCCTCCGTCTGGGTGGAGAAAGAAGAGCGCCGTGTGAATGCAAAGAGTCTTCTGGGCGTTCTGTCCCTAGGTATCGTCGGCGGCACGACCATCCGCATCATCGCCGACGGGGTCGACGAGCAGGCTGCAGTCGACAGCCTTGTTAAGCTGGTTGAATCTGCCTTCGCGGAATAAGTCTGTGCGCACAAAGCCGGCGGGTTTCTCCCGCCGGCTTTTTTATGATTATGGAACCTACCCAAAGTATTATAACCCGCAACCTCCAAAAGGCGGTGAATCATGACCATCGAAGAGCTCAAGAAAAAAGCCCTGAGCCTGACTCTCCAGCCCGGTGTTTACCTGATGAAGGACAAACAGGGCGAGATTATCTACGTCGGCAAGGCGAAAGCCCTGAAGAACCGAGTTGTCAGCTACTTCCGTGAAAATTCTTCCCACACGGAAAAGGTCCGCCAGATGGTGGCCCACGTCAATGACTTCGACTACATCGTCACCGGCAGTGAATTCGAGGCTCTGGTCCTGGAGTGCAGTCTCATTAAGCTCCATAACCCCAAATACAACATTCTCCTCAAGGATGACAAGGGGTACCACTACATCCACATCTCCGGCGGCGATTATCCCCGCATCACCGCCGCCAAGCAGAAAACCGCTGACGGAACCTATCTTGGCCCCTATACCAGTTCTTTCATCGTTAAGCAGAGTGTGGACGAGGCAAACCGTGTGTTTTGCTTGCCCAGCTGTTCCCGCCGTTTCCCTCAGGAATTCGGCAAAGGCCGCCCCTGCCTGAATTTTCACATTCACCGCTGCTTTGGTCTCTGCCGCGGGAAAATGCAAAAGAGCGAGTACCAGGCCCTGATCCAGGAGGCCGTGGAATACATCAAGCACGGCAGTTCCACCTCCGTGGAAACCCTTCAAAAACAGATGGAACAGGCTGCGGAGGACCTGGACTTTGAACAGGCCGCTCGCCTCCGGGATCGCATCCGCGCCATCCAGAAGATCACCGCCACCCAGCAGGTTCTTCTGGGCAGCGACAAGAACCTGGATGTCATCGCCTTTGCCCAGAACCACCTTCTGGCTTGTGCCGTAGTCATCCAATACCGGGAAGGACGCCTTCTTGACAAGTTGACCTACTTTTTCGACGAGGTTTTCGAGCTTCCGGAGGTTCGCACCGAATTTCTCAACCGCTACTACGCCGCCGCGCCGGACATTGCCCGGGACATCCTTCTGGACGAAGCGCCGGAGGACCTGGAGCTCTTCAGCCAGTTCGCCCGCCACCAGGCCGGTCACGCCGTGACCGTCTCCGTCCCCCAAAAGGGCGACCGTAAAAAGCTGGTAGAGATGGCCCACAACAACGCTCTAGAGCAGCTGTCCGACCGGGTCCAGCGCACCGGCCGGGAGGTGGCGGCTTTGGAGCAGCTGGGAAACCTCTTAGGCCTCCCCGCCCCGCCGATGTACATCGAAGCCTACGACATTTCCAACTGGGGCGAAACCGGCCGGGTGGGCGGCATGATCGTCTTTGAAAATGGTCGTCCCCTAAAATCCGACTACAAGCGCTTCGCCATCAAAGAGGTGGCCGGCCAGGACGACTTCGCCTCTATGGCAGAGGTTCTCCGCCGCCGGTTTCTCCGCTACCAGGCCGGAGATCCCGGCTTCTCCCGGCTGCCGGACCTGATCCTCCTGGACGGCGGCAAGGGGCAGGTCTCCTCCGTTCGGAAGGTGTTTGATGAGCTGCAGGTCGCTGTTCCTCTCTTCGGCATGGTCAAGGATAATCGCCATCGCACCCGCGCCATCGTCAGCGAGGAGGGAGAAATTGCTCTCTCGGCAGTAAAGGCGGCCTTCACCTTCGTCACCGCCATCCAGGACGAGGTCCACCGCTTCGCCATTGCCTACCAAAGAACCCTCCATAAAAAATCGTCCTATGACAGCGACCTCAAAAAGATCCCCGGCATCGGCGACGCCAAGGCCAAGGCGATCCTCAAGGAGTTCCGCACCAAAAAACGGATCCGGGAGGCCACCCCGCAGGAGCTGGCCGACGTGGCCAAGCTGTCTCTGGAAAAGGCGGAAGCCGTCTGGCATGCTATCCAGGATATGTGGGGAGAAGCGTCCAGTTCCCCGGAATCATCAGAAAGGAGTTCCGAAAATGTCTGATTTCACCTATGAAAGCCAGCAGACCACCCAGAAGCTGGAAACCTACGAATGGGATAACGTCTGGTGGGAGCACGCAGGCGACGCTTCCCGACCCCGCGCTCTCCTCATCGGCGATTCCATCTCCTGTGCTTATCGGCGGATGGTGACCGAAGAGCTCTCCTGCGCGGCCTATGCCGACGGGTTTGGCTCCTCCAAGGGGATTGACAATCCCTATCTCCTACCTTCTATTGAAATGTTTCTTCAACAGTCGCCCCGCTGCGACGCCATCCTCCTGAACAATGGTCTCCACGGCTGGCACCTCTCAACAGAGGAATACCGCACCTGCTATCAATCTCTTTTGCAGTCCCTAATGGAGCGGCATCCCGGAAAGCTCTGGGGCCTGGTCCTGACCACCCCGATGCGGCTGCCAGAGGACCTGACAAAATTCCATATCCGGAACGATGCGGTCCAGGAGCGGAATGCTGTCGTGCGGGAGATCGCTGCGTCTCTGAATCTGCCGGTGCTGGACTACTACGCCGTCCTCTGCGAACGGCCCGAGGTGTGGAGCGAAGACGGTGTCCATCTAAAGGAGCTTGGCTACCGCATTTTGGCAAAAATCTGCGCAGCCTTTCTGCGGGAACAGCTTTCCCTCTGAAAAATCCAGATCCGTTCAAAAAGGAACTTCCAGAAACGAGGTTACAACTAAAACCACTAGAAGGGCAATCCTAAGAAGTACTGAAATAGTCTGCCAACCGCAAACTTTCTCAGGCCGCCGCTAAAGCGGCCTTTTTCTTATGCCTTTGTATTCTTGCTGCCCGTAAACGGGTCTATGTATTCTTTCAGGTTCAACTGATCTTCTGCGCTATCTTTCTCTATCAGTATTTGATCAACATCTGCTTTTATTTTCCATGGATTTTTTTCTCCGATATTTTGAATGTGATAAACTGTTTTGGTCTTTCATGACAAATCCTCCTTTTGTTTTTTCGATGCGGTCGGCAAACCTATATCTATTCTAACAAAAGGAGGATTTCTTGTACCGAAAGATTTTTCGTTCACCAGTAAAACTGGTGGTTTTTTCGCTTAAGACTCTAAACAGAGCGGCATAGTCTTTCGACTATGCCGCTCTGCAAATACAAAATTACTTTTTTGTAGGTGTTACGCTAAAAGGAAGCCCCACCTTTTTTAATCAAAAATTAGCAAGCCGTGCAGAACTGCAGCGCCGCGTCCGCCGCAGAAGCCGCGTCGGAGGTGTAGCAGTCCGCGCCGATGGAATCACAGAAGTTCTGGGTAACAGGAGCGCCGCCAACCATGATTTTCACGGTGTCCCGCTTGCCCTTCTCTTCAAAGTAATCCACAACGTTTTTCATCTCGTTCATGGTGGTGGTCAAAAGCGCCGAGCAGCAGACGATCTGCGCATGGTTCTCAACCGCAGCGTTGTAGAACTGCTCCGCGGAAACGTCCACGCCCAGGTCGACGACAGTCAGGCCTTTGCCTTCCAGCATCATCTTGACCAGGTTTTTGCCGATATCGTGAAGGTCGCCCTTGACGGTGCCGATGACTGCAGTGCCCTTGGACTCCACACCGGCGGAAACCAGATAAGGCTTCAGGATGCCAACGCCTGCATTCATGGCGCGGGCCGCGATCAGGACCTCCGGCACAAACACTTCGTTGTTTTTGAACTTCTCGCCGATCACATCCATGCCGGAAAGAAGGCCCTCATTGAGAATTTTCGCAGGATCGATGCCCTCATCGATCGCCTGCTGGACCAGTTCCTTTACCTTGGGAGCTCTTCCGCTTTGCAGGAAACTGCTGATTTCTTCCAGAATTGCCATATTCAAATCCTCCAGTTCTGTCATATCCGCCCGGAGCTGCACTCCGACTGCTACTTTTATTTTACCGGATACGAGCCAGAAACTCTATCACTATCTTTCAGCTTTTTTCAATTTTTTTAGCGTCTCAGTAATCCCGGTTGGCCCGCCAGAAGTCCAGGACCATCTGGTATCGCTCCACCGGCATCCCACGGAAGGGAACGTTGCTGGTGCAGAAGATGTATCCGCCGCCAGGCTTGCCATTTTCCATGGCGTAGCGGCAGCTTTCCAGCACCTGCTCGTCCGTACCGGTCTGAAGATAGGCGCAGTGGACGTTTCCGCACAGCGCAACCTGATCGCCAACCCGTTTCTTCAACTCCTTAATGTCCACGCCGGCCATAGGATCCAGCGAATGCAGCGCATGGGGCTGGCACTCTACCAGCATATCCAGGATGGGCATGATATTTCCGTCGGTATGCTTGATTGCATAGCCGCCGTTCTCCCGGATGCTCTTGCAGATACCGTACAGATACGGCTGAATGAACTCCTCAAACATGGCGGGCGAAAGAAATGGCCCCGCGTTGAAGCAGTAGTCGGAGCAAAGGATCAGGCTCTCAATCCCGGCGTCCAGCAGTTTTTTATTCCGCTCGATGGCGTCATCCGCCATCTTCCGGGCTTCTGCCTTGACCGCCTCCGGCTCGTCCGCGATGCGGTAAACGAAATCCAGCATTCCGTCGCCGTCCGGGATCGCAAAGGTGCCGTCTCCGTGGGCGGTGAGCAGAAATTCCCCGTTGGTGATTCGGTTGATGATCCGTGCCGTCTCCAGCTGGTGCTCCAGCGACAGATAGTGGACCGGCAGAATGGAGTAGCCCAGCTCACTGTAGACCCGCACCATAAACTCCGCATTTTCCGCAATGGCCTTTTCGGTTTCCTTTGGGGAAAGCCCCTTCAAATCCTCCTCCATCAGGAACTCTCTCCCGAACACCTGGGGCGCCAGCTGATACTCCAGCTCGAAGGTCGGGACATAATCCGGCTGCTGCCGTGTCAGCGCCAGAACGGCGCGCTCCTTGTGCGTCATCGCAATCCTCTTTTCTGATTGTTCTTGCTTTCAGGATAGCATACCCGCCCCCGAAACACAAGCAAGGCCGGAAAACGTCCATAGATTCTGCAAAAAATCAAAAAAAGTTAAAACCATCAGACACAGTTTTGTTTTCGGTAGACGGACGGACTGATGCGAAACCGCCGGTGAAACAGCCTGGAAAAATAGTACACATTTCCAAATCCGACACCCACCGCAATCTGGCTGATGTTCATGGTGGACAAACGCAGCAGCTCCGCCGCGTGCTGCAGCCGCAGCTCGTTGACATATCCGGTCACCGTGGTGGACAAATGCCTGCGGAACAGGCGTGCCGCATAGGTTTTGGACACGCCGAAATGCGCCGAAACCGCAGAAAGCGATGCGTCCCCGACAAAATTCCGCTGGATCCAGAGCAGCATTCGCATCAGCAGCTCCGGATATTCCGGCTCCGGAGTCAGGCGGCTGCTGCACTCGCTGCTGATCTCCGCCAGCAGCTGCGACACGCACAGGTCCAGCAGCAGCTTTTTCTGCGGCGTGATGGCGGCGGCATATCCCCTGCACCGAGTCAGCTCAAACAGCACCCGCTCAAACTGATCCCCCAAAGGGATCCAGATGTCAAGGAAAAGGCAGTCATAACGCGTCGCCGGCAGCCAGAAGTTTTTCGCCGAAACTGCCGGCGTTTTCAGACTTTTACGTGCTTCCTCCTCGCTGACCCGACGCAGGGCTGACTCGCGGATATGCAGAAAATCGTATGCAAAGCCGTTCTGGGTCTCGGCGGTGTAGAAGGTATGGGCTGGTACGATCAGAAGCTCCCCCCGACGGATAGGGTATTCCCTTCTGTCAAACCGGAAAACCGCTTCGCCCTCCAAGCCGACCACCAGCAGATGGCTGGCCAACGACTGGCCGGTGTGCCCCCATCCGCGGGATTGACGAAAGCATCCATACATCTCCGTCACGAGGGGCTGTTCCAAGCACAGCTGAAGCATAGAGATTCCTCCGTTTCCATCGTTTGTTTCTGATTATATAAGAAAATTGCCGCAATTGCAAGGGATTTATTTCATATCAGACAAATATTTGCCGCCTGCGTGCATTTCCTTCTGAAGCCAGACCCGCTATAATAAAGTTGACTAGCTAGGCGAAATCGTCGCCCAGCCAAAACGAAAGGAGTGATTTTCCATGAAACTGCACGTTTCCTTTGCAGCGGGAATGCCGCGGCCCCAAATGGATGCCGAGGGCTTTTCCCCCCAGTTCACCCCTAATGCGGACTTCTGGCGCATCCATCTGGACACCGGCGAGATACGGGAACTGACGGTATTCTCCACGCAGCAGGCTCCTCCGACGGTGACAGCCAGCAGGAACGGGACTATTTACAGCTACCCCCAGCTGAAGGCGGAAAACGGCGCCGTATTCGACGTGACCTACGTGCTGACCGTGCGGGAGGAGAACGGCGGCCTGACCTTTCTCTCCCGGGTTGAAAACCGGGACGCCGTCCGCGTCAACGAGATTCAGGCGCCCTTTTTCGCCTTTGACCGCCTCCTGAGCGACCCGGAGGAAGAGGTCCTTTACATCCCCAACTCCCTGGGCGAACGCATCGAAAACCCACGCCGTTGGGTCCGCGACACCTGCCATACCGAGTATATGGCAGCGGATTATCAGAACATCTGGTACACCGCGACCTATCCCTCGCCCATGGCTATGGCGTGGCTCGGCGTACAGAGCGGCGGAAAATTCTTCTACCTAGCGCGCAAGGATGAACGTTTCCGACTCTGCACCTTTTGCGTGGGCACCTCCCCTCGCGGCACCAGCCCCCAACTGGACCTGACCGTTTCCCAATACCCCATGGCGGTCCAGGGTGAAACCATTGAAACCGCTCCGGTATTCGCGGCGGTTTTCGAAAGCTGGCGCGGCGGCTCCAAGGATTACCGCGCCTGGGCTAATGCCTGGTATCACCCGGCTCCGCGCCCCCAGTGGGTGCAGAACATGACAGGCTGGCAGCGCGTTATCCTGAAGCACCAGTACGGCGAGATCTTTTTCCGCTATGAGGATCTGCCGCAGCTATACCGGGACGGCGCAGAGGTTGGGCTGGACACCCTTCTGGTCTTCGGCTGGTGGGAAGGGCGGTTTGACAACGGCTACCCCCATTACGAAGCCGACGCGGCCCTGGGCGGAGCGGAGGGACTGCGTGCCGCCATTGCAGAAGTTCAGCGCCTGGGCGGACGTGTCCTGCTCTACTCCAACGGCAAGCTCATCGACACCCAGACCGAGTTCTACCGGGAGCACGGCCACGACTGCTGTCAGATTGACATCGACGGCAACGAATACCAAGAGCACTACCAGTTCTCCAACAACGGCACCGTCCTGCGCCGATTTGGCTATAAAACCTTTGTAACCAGCTGCATGGCCACGCCGGAGTGGCACGACCGCCTCCTGGACACCACCCGGCTCAAGCTCTCCTTCTACCCGGATTCGGTGTTCTACGACCAGATCGGGGGCTGCACCCAGCTGTGTTTCAACCCGGAGCACCAGCACGGTGGACGCGCCGACGAAGAGGCTCTTTTCCGTCTCCGAAACCTAGATGATATCCGCGGAATGTTGGGTCCGGATCAAGCCATCGGATCCGAACATGCCACCGACGTCTTTTCTTCCCGATTTGACTATCTCCACGGCTGCTGCAACGGCTGCTGGACCGGCCCCAATTATTATCCGGAACTGTTCCTTTCCACCTTCCCCGAGACAATCCTGACCAACCGGATGCTCCACGACGAACGCGAGGATTTCCGCCGGCATTACAACAGTGCATTCATCTACGGACTGCGATTCGACGTATCGGTCTACCGCTGCCGCAAGGTGTCCATTGCCGCTATGCCCAACATGGCCGCCCACCTGCGCAGGCTTCTAAAACTGAAGGAACAATATCGCCGTTTCTTCTACGAGGGCCGCCTGATCAGCGAGCTGGATTATGCTCTGCCCCAGGGTATCCGCTGCACGATATATGAAAATGGCGAAGCGCGCATGGCGGCGTTCCTCAACAATCAGCCAGACCCCGTTATCTTTGATTTCTGCGGCCATTCTGTAACAGTTCGCGGCGAAGACGTAGCCTGTGTCGAGCTGTGACAACTCCGTTCGAAAAAACGGC
The DNA here is from genome assembly GCA_905214265.1 of uncultured bacterium. Classification (GTDB taxonomy): domain Bacteria; phylum Bacillota; class Clostridia; order Oscillospirales; family Ruminococcaceae; genus Merdivicinus. Next base: position 12,660 of record CAJMLQ010000012.1, on the reverse strand, counting down.
GGGAGACTGTAGCCTCCCGCCGTTTTACGCTGCCGGAATCCGTGCAGACCCGGGCTTACTCCCCGTCCTCCTGGACATAAACCATATTCGGATAGATCTTTTTCAGGCGGTCGTCCGGATACCGGTTATCCAAAAAGGTCTCCACCACATTGGAAGCGGGCTTTCCTTCGCGCCTCGCGGACATCCGTGCCACCGCCAGGCCGGAGATAGCTGAATTGAGAATCATAAACACCAGCAGCACCCAGGTCAGCGGGCGCCCCACCCGGTTGGGGATCCGGCTGATCAGCCGGCACATTAGCGGATAGATTCCCTTGACCCACACCAGTGCCAAAAGCCCCCAAAACAGGGAGTAAAGCAGATTGATCCGCCCATTGAGATTAAACGGCATGTTGTCATACTGCCAAGAAACGGTTCCGAACAGCACTTCCTGCACCCAGCTGCACAGGTATTCAAAAATGCTTCCGATCACCACGCCGCCCAGGAAGATCCAGCTGTCCCGCTTTTTGCTGAGCCAGTTGAGGCCCAGTGTCATAAACAGTGCCCCAAATCCATACACCAAGTTGAATGGTCCATAAATCAGCCCAGTCCGACTCTCATAATGGTGCCTGGTCGCCAGACACCAGAGAGTTTCGATGACAACGCCGAGAAAGCATCCAATGAAAAAAATCCAGAAAAGCTGATAAAAATTCAGGCCATGGGCAAAAGACTTCTCGTTCTGGCTACCTGCATGAATACGGCCGCTGTATTGTCGATGCATGTCAAGTTCCTCCGTCGTTTTTACATAATTGGGGCGAACACGCGAAGAATGGACCGACCGAGCCGAACATACCATTTCACTGCCCGGCATTCCTCCTGCGTCACCAGATGGCATTCTTCCAAGGTCTTCAGATAATCTTCTTTCATATTCGCGATGCAGGAGCACTGGTACATCCACACCGCGCATTCAAAGTGCAGATAGAGGCTGCGGTAATCGAGATTGATGGTCCCGACGACGCCGTACTGGTCGTCCACCACAAAAGTCTTTGCGTGGATGAAGCCGGGAGTATATTCATAAATCTGGACGCCCGCCTCCACCAGGACCGGATAATTGGCCCGGGTCACCGCATGAACGTACCACTTGTCCGGCACGAAGGGCGTCACGATCCGCACGTCAACGCCGGACTTCGCAGCCGTACAGAGCGCTGTCACCATTTCATTGCTGAGGATCAAATAGGGCGTATTGATGTAAACATACCTCTGCGCCTTGTAGATCAGATTGATATACACCGTCTCTCCCACGGGCTCGCCGTCCAGAGGGCTGTCTGTGTAGGGCTGGACATAGCCGTCGGACGGAACAACCTGCGGATGGTAGACGTCCGGCCGATACTGGGCAAAATCGTCCTGGATTCCCGTCAGATCGTCCCACAGGGACAGGAACATCAGTGTCAGGCTCCAGACGGCGTCACCCTTGAGCATGATGGCGGTATCCTTCCAGTGCCCGTGGATCACCTTTTTGTTGATGTATTCATCCGCCAGATTAACACCGCCGGTAAAGCCGGTATGACCGTCGATGACGCAGATTTTCCGGTGATCCCGGTTGTTGAACCGCAGAGAGAGCACCGGTACGAAGGGGTTGAATACCTGGCACTTGATCCCCATCTTCTCCAGCTCCCGGTTATACTTGGAGGGCAGGGTCATGATGCTGCCCAGGTCGTCGTACAGGACCCGCACGTCGACCCCCTCCTGGACCTTCTGTTTGAGGATCGCCAGGATACTGTCCCACATAACTCCCCGCTCGATAATGAAGTACTCCAAGAAAATGTAGTGCTTGGCCTTCTTCAGTTCTTCCAGCATCCGCGCAAATTTTTCCTCCCCGGAAGGCAGATATTCCGCCGACGTGTTGCGGTACGGAGAGGAATTCGCATAATTTTCAATATACCTCGCCTGGTTGGCCGCCTCCGGATTCTCGTCCTCCAGTTCTTTCATGCCGTTGGGAATCTCATTCGCCGCTCCCTGAAACCGTTGGGCGACATTGGCCATCTTTTTCTGCTCCCGCCGGGAGAGATGGTTTCCGCCAAAAATGAGATACAAAAGCCCCCCGAAAACCGGCAGCGTCAGAATTGGGATGAGCCAGGCGATTTTATAGGCAGGGTTGCTCCGGTTGTTGATAATATAGAGAACGGCGCAGATGCTTAAAAAAATGCAGAAAATATAAAAATATCCAAAATATTTTTGAAATTCCAGGATCATCACGACCAGAACTGCCGCCTGTACCACCATCAGAAGGGCGCAGATAACCATCCGGTGAAACATCAGCTGCAAAAGTTTCTTCATAGCGACTCCCTCATTCGATATACTTCTGTTTTTATTGGTACTTTGCCTTTGGCGTTTTCCGCTGCTCCAGCCTTTTGGCAGTATCTCCCCGGATCAGCGCGTAGATCACCGAGCCCACCGGCACCATGACCAGCATTCCCAGGATTCCCAGGGCGCTGCCGCCGATAGTGACCGCCACCAGCACCCAGATTCCCGGCAGCCCCACGGATGAACCCACCACCCGGGGATAGATGAGATTGCCCTCGATTTGCTGCAGCACCACAAAAAGGAGCACGAACCACAGCGCTTTAATCGGATCGCTGACCAGGATCAACAACGCACCCACAAAGCAGCCAATAAACGCGCCGAATACCGGAATCAGGGCCAAAAACGCGATCAGCACAGAAATCATCAGTGCATAGGGAAACTGGAAAATCGTCATCGCAAGGAAGAACATCGCCCCCAGAATCACGGCCTCCAGGCACTGCCCGGTGATAAACTTGGTAAAAGTCTGGTTGGCCAGCGCACAGATCTCCAGCATCCGGTCCACCCGCTCTTCCCGAAAATGAGCGTAGCAGAGCTTCTTGTACTGCCGGGCCAGCGTCTGCCGCTGGAGCAGCACGTAGCAGGCGAAAATGCACGCCAGGAAAAAGGAAGTCGCACCGTTGAAAACCGACCCGATCACTCCGACCGTGGAGCCGACAAAGCTCCCCACTCCTGTTTTTAGGAAGGTAAGAACATCGTCCCAGATGCCCGTCCAATCCACGCTCTGGATCGTTGTCAAAATTGCCGGGTACTTCTCCAACACCTCGTTGCTCCACTTCTGCACACGAGTGATAAAACCGGGAATACTGTCCCGAATGGTCATGGCAGTGCGCCCCAGCTCCGGCAACACCAGGAACATCACAGCCGCTACCAGGGCCAGCACCGTCACCATCGACAGCACCAGGCATACCGGCCCCCGTAGCTTTTCCAGACGAACTTTTCCCGTCTTTTTTCCCGGCCGAAACAATAGCTTTTCAAAGCCGCGCATAGGCACGCTGAGCACATACGCAATGCAGAGCCCCAGCAAAAAGGGCGACAAAATCCCGATAATGGTGTTCAGCACCGATCCCAAAAAGCTCAAATTATTCAGCCCCCAGTACAGGATGACCACACCTGCTGCAATGAGGGCGATTTTTGTCAACGTGCTTCGATTTCGTTCCATCTGTTCCTCCAGCCTCGTGAAACCGGCCAAACCGGATTCCGCGGAAAAATTCCCAGATTTCTTCTGCCGGACCCGCTGTTTTCCGGCAAAAAAAGCCTATGAGGCTATTATACCGGATTTTTCCGCAATTGTCCATACGCACGGCCCAATTCACCGCACAAACCGCGTAAAATGTCGGAAAAGCCGGTTCAGCGCCGGATCTTCTGCCGTTCCAAGCAAAAAGCCGCCCGGCTGAACCGGACGGCTTTTCTCAATATGCAGTCGGAGAGATTTCACGAAGCTTGGTGTCAATCCTGCAGTCCCGCGCCTTGTGGTGCTTATAAAAATTCCCGACAATCCGGCGCAGAACCATCTCCCCGTTTTCTATGGTGGTCAGGGGAAGCATCAGAACCAATTGCGCTGAGCTGAAGGCGGACACCACATCTCCCTTGCGAAGGCTGGCCAGCGCCGCGTCCCGCAGGTCGTTCATCGTGCTTTTCAGCAGCTTAATGTCTGGCGCATCCCCGTTCCGATCCCGGACCGTGATCAACGCCACGTGGACGGATTGTCCCGTCCGGGCGATGGACCGCGCCTGGAGCCGGTACATCTGCTTGAAGATCTCATAATCGCAGTAAAAGGCACCGGTAGGCCGCTCCGCCTCTCGAAGGTCTTCTTCAATATTCGCCATATCGGTTTCCAAGGCTTCCACACCCTTGGTCATTTCCTTGTAAAGCCCGCGGACCTCATCCGAAAGCATAACGCCCAGTTTTTTGTAAAAAAAGTCCGCGATATATTCATAATGTTCAATTGCCTTCCGGCGTTGCCCGGAGGCAATCAGCGCCTTTAAAAGCGAGTAATGGATGGATTCCTCAAAGGGACAGATAACCACCGCCGCCTCGCAAACCCGAATCATATCGTCGTAACGTTTCTGACTGTCCAGCAGCTCCACCACGCTCTCAACCGCCTTGTTGTACAGCGAAGCATAATAGGCACTTTGACCGATCACCCAGTCGGAATAGGAGGATTTCGGCAGAAATTCCCCCTTGTAAAGCTCAAGAGCCTGCAGATAATCCTGGATTCGGCTGTCCGGCTCCCGACTGGTGTCGTTACCCAGCAGGCAAAGCCGCTCAAACTCCTCCACATCTACGACGCAGGGAATGCTCCGATTCCACATATACGTATTGCGGGAAAAAACAATGTATTCGACCGCCATGGAGGGTGATAGCCCCTTCAGCAGCGTTCGCGCCCGGTAAACCAGATTTTTCAACGCGTTGGTCGGGTTGTCGCTTTCTTCCTCATCGTTCCAGATTGCCTCGGTCAGCTGCTCCAGAGAGAGATCCTTTTTCCGGTTCGTGACCAGATACTCCATCAGCAGCCAGACTTTTTTAGTACGGCCGTCCGCGTCTGAAATCCGGTTGCCATCCAACGTAAGAGAAAATTCACCCAAGGTCCGGACATAGATTGTTTCTGATTTTGAAGCATTCATGGTATCCAACAAATCATGCCCCTTCCTCAAAATGTTCCTCAAAACGCATATACGGCGCTCCGCCAACGACAATTTGCTATTTTTATTCTATCACATTGAAAAGTGCATGGCAAGACTTTTTTAACAAAAAGTCTTACCATGCACCGACGGTCCCCGGCAGAATCCGGCGGCTCAGCCCAATTCCGCCAGCGCCGCAAATTCTTCCTTCAGCGCCGGATATAGCCTTCGGTAAAACCGGTAAAACATCTGATAACGGTCTGTGTGGTCCGGCACCGGCTCCTGGACTCGATCCACCCCCACAATCGTCCGGCAGGCCTCCTCCACAGAAAGATACTCCCCGGTGCCCACCATGGCGAGGATCGCCACACCAAGCGCCGGACCCTCCTTGGAAGCCGTCGTCTTGACCGGGCAGCCAAAGACATCCGCCAGCATCTGCCGCCACAGAGGGCTGCGTCCGCCACCGCCGCAGGCCGCCATATCGTTGGCCTGTATTTCCATCCCGGCGATGACCTCCCTGCAGTCATTAAGGGAAAAGGCGACGCCCTCCATCACCGCACGGATTAGGTCCGCGCGAGTATGCATGGCAGAGAGGCCGAAAAATACCCCCCGCGCGTTGGGGTCGAGGTGGGGCGTCCTCTCTCCCATCAAATAGGGAAGATACAGCAGCCGGTTGGCCCCGATGGGCGACTCCGCCGCCTTGCTGTCCATGATCACATAGGGGTCCACTCCCATCGCCGCAGCCTTGGCACATTCCTCCGCGCAGGCCGTGTCCCGCAGCCATTTCAGAGAGAGCCCCGCGCCCTGGGTGACGCCCATCACGTGCCAGGCACCCGGCACAGCACAGCAAAAGGTATGCACCCGCCCCTGAGGATCAATGGCAACTTTAGAAGAATGGGCGTAAACCACGCCGCTGGTCCCAATGGTGGTAAACGCCTTTCCATCCTCGACCACACCGGTCCCCACAGCGGCTGCGGCGTTGTCCCCAGCGCCGCCCACGACGGGAGTGCCTTCTGCCAGACCGGTCAGCAGAGCCGCCTCCGCGGTGACCCGCCCCGTGATCTCGGGCGACTCATAAACCCGGCCCAGCAGCGCTTCGTCAATGTCCAGCTTTTCCAAAATCTCCCGGGACCAGCAGCGCCCTGGAACATCCAGCAGCTGCATGCCGCTGGCGTCGGAGACCTCTGTGGCATACTCTCCGGTGAGCATATAGCGGATATAATCTTTCGGCAGAAGGATTTTTGCACACTGGGCGTAAACCTCCGGCTCGTGATTCCGGACCCAAAGGATCTTGGACGCCGTAAAGCCTGTCAATGCGGGGTTGGCGGTGATCGCGATCAGACGGTCCCGGCCAACCAGCTCGGTAATTTTCTCGCACTCCGCCGCTGTTCTCTGGTCGCACCAGATAATGGAGCGGCGCAGCACCTTTCCATCCTTGTCCAGCATGACTAGTCCGTGCATCTGCCCTGAAAGGCCGATGCCCTTAACTTCCCGCTTGTCCACTCCGCTCTTTTCCATCACCGACGCGGTGGTCTGCCAGACGGCGTTCCACCAGTCAGCCGGGTCCTGCTCCGCATAGCCGTTCTGGGGCTGATAGAGGGGATATTCGACGGAGGCCGAGGCCACTGTCTCCCCCAACGCCGTAAAAAGCACGGTTTTTGTGCCGGAAGTTCCAATATCAATGCCGATGTAGTATGCCATGTTCGACTCCTCCCGCTTTCACTTTTTCTCCGGACAGCCAGGGCGTAAAGCCGTAATTCCCGCCGGATACCTCCGCATTTCCAGCCGGCGGATCACCGCCAGGGAAGCGGCGTTTTCCGCAACCGCCTCTGCTGCGGTCCCTTGCTCCAGGATCCAGCCGATCCTCCGGCGTGCCCTCCGCATCGGATTCCGGTAATCCCTCATGGGCAGGCGCTCCGTTTTCAGTTTTACGCTGCCGTCCCTTTCTTCTGTATCGTAACATGCTCCGCCGGCACTGTCAAGGCAGAAACCGCACACATTACCGCCAAAAATTGCGCTTTTGAAAAACCCTCCTGATTCTCGCATTCCCAGAACCCCGGCTGTCACAGATATCTTTCCTGTTTTCCATTATTTTTACCCTGTCTTTTTAACACATACGGCCGCGATGCTCGAGTTTTTGTCGGAATCCCGAACTTTCCCACCGCATTTTCCTGAGAAAACATCCTCCCGCTCCCCCTCGACTTTGCGGCAAAAAGGTGGTATACTGATAATGATAAACTGCAAAGGAGCCTTCCCATGTCCGCAGAAAAGACCAACGTCATGCGCATCCTGGACAAAGCGAAAATCACCTATACCCCGCACTTCTACCCCCACGATGACGGCCTCATCGACGCCGTTTCCGTCGCCGCCAAGCTGGGCCAGCCGGTGGAGCGGGTCTTCAAGACCCTGGTGACCCGGGGCGCAAGCCGGAATTTCTTCGTCTTTGTCATTCCCGCCGCCAAGGAGCTGAACCTAAAGGCCGCCGCCAAGGCCGTGGGAGAAAAGTCCATCGAAATGATCCACGTCAGCGAGATCAACGCTGTCACCGGCTACATTCGAGGCGGCTGCTCCCCCATTGGGATGAAGAAGGCCTTTCGCACCACCCTGGACGAAAGTGCCCTCGCCTGCCCCACGATCATGGTCAGCGCTGGAAAAATTGGAACCCAGGTGGAGCTTGCTCCCAATGATCTTCTGACCCTTGTCCGCGGCTCTACTGCCGCCATTGCCCAGTGACCCGGCTGGAACAGTGTCCCGCCGCCGTAAAAAAGGCCCTTGCCTGCCTTCGGGAAGCCGGCTACAGCGCCCAGGCGGTAGGCGGCTGCGTCCGGGACTGCCTACTGGGCCGGGAGCCCCACGACTGGGATATCACCACGTCGGCCCTTCCCGGTGAGGTCCGGGCCGCTTTCTCCGGCTTTCCGGTCATCCCCACCGGGGAGCGCCACGGAACCGTCACCGTCCTTCTGGACGGCAGCCCCCTGGAGATCACAACCTACCGGGTGGACGGCTCCTACTCCGATAGTCGCCGCCCGGACTTTGTTTCCTTCACCCGCTCTCTCCGGGAGGACCTGTCCCGCCGGGACTTCACCATCAACGCCATGGCTTGGTCCCCCGAGGAGGGGATCACCGACTGCTTCGGCGGCCGGTCGGACCTGGAGTCCGGGATCATTCGCTGCGTCGGAGATCCAGACCTCCGCTTTGAAGAGGACGCCCTGCGGATCCTTCGGGCCCTTCGGTTTGCGGCAGTGCTGGGCTTTTCTGTAGAACCCGCCACGGCGGAAAGCGTCCGGCGCAATCGGGATCGGCTCCGCCTTGTGGCCGCCGAGCGGATCGCCGCCGAGCTGCAGAAACTCCTCTGCGGGCAGGGAGCCGGCGCAATGCTGCGGGAGTTTCCGGAGGTTTTCACCGTGCTGATCCCGGAGCTGGGTCCTCTCCGCGGCTTTGACCAGCGCACGCCCTACCACCTCTGGGATATTTACGAGCACACGGTTCGCGCCCTGGAGGCCGTCCGCCCGGACCCGGTGCTCCGCCTGACCATGCTGCTCCACGACACCGGCAAACCAGCGCGCTTCTTCCTGGACGAAAACGGCCGCGGCCACTTCAAGGGCCATCCGGCGGTTTCCGCCTCCATTGCGGCCGATGTTCTGCGCCGCCTGCGGTTGGACGGCGAAACCTTCCGTCGGGTCCGGACCTTGACGGAATGGCACGACGCCTCCATTCTTCCGAAGAACGCCTCCATCCGCCGCTGGCTGCGGGCGCTGGGGCCGGAGGATTTCTTCGCCCTTCTGGAGGTGAAGCGGGCGGACAATTCCGCCCAGAACCTGGAAGTTTCCGACCGCCGTCTCCACCTGGACCGCCTGGAACAGATGGCCCGGGACATTCTCTCCAAAAAGGAATGCTTCTCCCTGGACGCCCTGGCTGTCACCGGCCAGGACCTGATAGCCGCCGGAGTTCCCGCCGGCCGAACCGTCGGTTTTTCCCTGGAGGAGCTGCTGCAGGCAGTGATCTCCGGCACCTGTCCCAACGAAAAGGCGGCGCTTCTGCGCTGGCTGCGGGAGCATCCGCCCCTCCTCCCCCCGAATTATCCCCGGTTTCCGGATTTCCGCATCCGCCGGGCCGGGCCGAAGGATCTCCCGGCGGTGGGCGCTTTCTGGTTTCGCATCAACCGCTATTTTGAACGCCAGCCGGTCAACCCCTGCGGCTGGCGCAACGGCTTTTATCCCACTCCGGAAACGGCAGAGGACGCCATTTCCGCCGGAACCCTCTGGCTGCTGGAAAACGGCGGCTTTCTTGCCGGAACCATGGTCCTCAACCACCGGCAGGACCCCGCCTACCGCAAGGGAAATTGGAGCATCCCAGCGGCGGACAGCGAGGTTCTGGTGATCCACACCCTGGCCGTAGACCCGGCCTGCTCCGGACGGGGGGCAGGCCGCCTGCTGCTAAAGTTCGCCTTGCGCTATGGCCAGGAGACCGGCTGCCGGACGGTCCGCCTGGACGCCTTTACGGGCAATTCCCGGGCAGTTTCCCTCTACGAACGCGCCGGCTTTCGTCCAGCCGGAACGGTGGACCTGGGGCTCAACATCCCCGGCCTGAAATGGTTCCGCCTTTACGAGTTTCCCCTTTCCCCAGATCAGCCGGAAGTTCGCTGAAAGGAGTATCGTATGAAACAAGCGCTTTTGTGGGCCCTCTTGGGCACTGGCTTCACCTTCCTGATGACATCTCTGGGCGCGGCCTTGGTCTTTTTCTTCCGCGGCGCTGTACGGCCCGGGGTGCAGCGGGTCTTTCTGGGCTTCGCGGCCGGCGTTATGATCGCGGCCTCGGTCTGGAGCCTTCTGGTCCCCGCCATCGAAGCCGCCGAAGAAGCCGGACAAATTGGCTGGATTCCCGCTGCGGGCGGCTTTCTGTTGGGCGTAGGCTTTCTGCTACTGATGGATCGTCTGCTGCCTCACCTGCACCCCGGCTCCAGCGACCCGGAGGGGACCAACTCTTCCTGGAAGCGCACCACCCTCTTGGTGCTGGCTGTCACCCTCCACAACATTCCGGAAGGTATGGCAGTGGGCCTGTCCTTCGCCCTGGCCTCCCAGCAGTTGGCCCTAGGCAACGAAACGGCCCTTTACACCTCCGCTCTGGTGCTGGCCCTGGGCATCGGCCTCCAGAACTTTCCCGAGGGAACAGCCATTTCCCTCCCCCTGCGACAGGAAGGCCTCTCCCCGTGGCGCTCCTTCCTCTTCGGCAGTTTTTCTGGCATAGTGGAGCCGGTGTTCGGAGTCCTGGTGGTTCTAATCGCCGGAAGCATCCAGCCGCTGATGCCCTGGCTCCTCTCCTTTGCCGCCGGTTCCATGATGTACGTCGTAGTGGAGGAGCTCATCCCGGAGGCTCATCTGGGCGAACACTCCAACTCTGGCACCCTCGGCGTGATGGCCGGTTTTCTGGTGATGATGATCCTAGACGTCGCCCTGGGCTGACTGCCGCTTTCCCGCGTCCCAATGGCAAAAATCCGCTTGCCTCTTTTCGAAGACGCAGGCGGATTTCGCTTACGGAAATGGAACGCTCTGCAAAAATTGATTTTCGGGGTGTAGGGGTGTAACAGTTTTCTCTTTCCAGTGTATATAAAAGTACAATCAAATCAATTGGTAAAACTTCGCTCATGTTTGAGCAATACGCCGTTTACAAATGTCGAAAAATGTGGTATTTTATACAGAGATGGTATTGTTCACCTAAGGAAGGAGGAATACAGGATGGAATACCAGTTCGGCGGCTGCTGCGACCAAGGCGGCTGCCGGGAATCCAATCAGGACAGCCTCTTTCTCGCCTCCGATACCTTTGCCGGTCAGGAGGTGGTTTTCGGCGTCATCTGCGACGGGGTCGGCAGCTTCGCCGGAAGCGGCTACGCCTCCGCAGCTGTTGTTCTCCGGCTGCGGGAGTGGTTCGCCGGCTGCCTCCAGTCCCGGACCCTTTCGGAAGACCCGCTGCTTCAGCTGTCCAGCTCCCTCACCGAAGCCCTCGCCGCCGCCGGCCGGGAAATTGCCGCCCGCTCGCAGGAAGAGGGGACCCCCGCCGCCACCACGGCCTCCGTCCTGCTGATCTGTGGGAACGCCTACTTTCTGATCCATGTGGGCGACAGCCGGATCTACCGGGTCAACCACGATCTTTTTCTCCTGACCAAGGACCACGTCGCCCGGCAGCCGGAGGGAAAAATGGCCCTGACCCGCTGCATCGGCATCCGTCAGGATCCGGATTTCTTCACCGCCTCCGGGGCCGTCTACGAAGAGGACGCCTTTCTGCTCTGCAGCGACGGCTTTTACCATACCCTGGGCCGGGATCGCCTCATCAAGGGCATCCAGAAAATCCGTCCCAAAACCGACTTAAATCTCCTCGCCGCCTCTTTTGTTCAGGAGGCTCGGCTCAAAGGGGAGCGCGACAACATCTCCCTCGGCATCATTAAGCGGCGCTGACCGCATACATATCGAAAGGAAGGAACCGACTATGCAGATCCGCCTTGTGGCTGCAGACAGCAGCGCCGACTACTTGAAAAGGCTCTCCAGCGTCTTTTCCCGCAGTGACGCGGTCCAATGGAGCGTCACCATGTACACCGACCGGGAGCTTTTCCTCCGGGAGTTTTCCGGAGCCTCCTGCGACATCCTGCTGCTCTCCGCAGGGATGTATGACCCTTCCATTCGGCTTTCCGGGACTCGTCTGGCCGTTTTTCTGGCTGACCCAGACCAGGATGGCGGCTTCACTGCCAAGGGGTTCCATAGCATCCGCAAATACCAGCGCATCAGCGAGATCCAACGCTTGATCCTGGAGCTCTACGCCGATGTTTCCCCCGCGGAGAACATCTACAGCGGCCACTCCCAAAGCACCCTCCTGACGGCTTTCTACTCCCCCGCCGGCGGTGTGGGAACTTCGGCCGCTGCCATCGCTTACGCCTCGCGGCTTGCCATGGCCGGGAAGCGGATCCTCTACCTGGATCTTCAGAACGTCTCCTCCCACGAGGCCTTTTTCGGTCCTTCGGACCGGAAGGGCATCAGCGAGCTATTTGCCAAGCTGGGTAGCGGTATCAACATGGCCGCCAAACTCCAGAGCCTCCTTCAGACAGATCCGTCCACCGGCCTCCAGCACCTGGGCGGTTTCGACAACCTGGTAGATTTCGAAGCTGTCACCGCCGACGACATCACCGCCCTTCTCACGGTTCTGCGAAGCTCCGGCATGTTCGACAGCATCGTAGCTGACCTCAGCCCCTATCTCAGTGCCGCCGCTATGGCCGTCCTGACCGAAGCCGACCACATTGCCGCCGTTATGGGGGCCTCCACTGCGGCCCGGGCAAAATGGGCGCTTTTCGAAAAACAGTACAGCGTCTACGGCGCTTTCCGGGAAAAGCTGTCCGCCGTTCTCATCGGCGGCGGGACTTCGGAACTCCCCGTGCTGGCGCGGCTCGACTTCTGCGCCAATGCCTCTGACAGCCGTTCCCTCTGCGGGTTCCTGACCCAAAACGGCGCCTGGGATCCGGCGTTCCTGGCATAAATCATTCAAAAGGAGGCGGCGGTATGCCGGAAAATCCAAGGGACAGCCTGATTTTTGAATGCAAATCCGAAATTCAGGACCACCCTCTGCTCACCACCATGGATGATGACGCCCTGACGGCGCTCATCGAACGGAAGCTGGACGAAAAGACCCGAGAAGCAACGGAAACGGACCCCCA